>LRTP01000571.1 GCA_001550305.1 Streptomyces diastatochromogenes | reverse complement strand
TCGCGACCCGCTACGACAAGACCGCCGAGTCCTACCAAGCAGCCGTCACCCTCGCCTCGCTCCTGATGTGGGCGTGACATTTGACGACAACTCCTAGGAAAACCTCATCAGTAGCGCTGTGCTCGTCGCCGGAGCCGGGTCGCGCCATCGGGAAAGGCGTCGTTGAATGCCTCGCGCAGGACGGAGCGACGGTCGCGATCAACTGCCGCGTCAGCGCGGCGGACGCCGAACAACTGGTTGCGGAGCTTGAGAAGAACCGGTAGTTGACGTCTGATCGAGGCAACTGACCGTGCCCCGCTACTGGCTCCTTGCCCCTGAAGAGGGGTTTGGTTTTTGTCTGGTGCGTAGACGACCCGATCGACCCAACTCCCCAGGCCGATCCATCGCGTTGGTGTCATGAGCACGCATCAGTCATGCCCGGGGAGGGATCGGCGGCGCTGGGCAAGGACTTGCCTGGGGGCTTCAGGCGGTGGCCTGGGCGTGTGCCGGGCTGAGGTAGTGCACGGCGGTCTGTTCGGCGTGCGGGATGAGCAGGCCCTGCAACTCCTCGGCTGCGACCTTGAGAAGGTCGCCGTCACGGGTGGCGTGGAGGGTTTCGAGGACGAAGGTGACATGGGTAGAGTCCTCGGTGACGCGGGTGCGGTGGGCGTCGCGGTGGTTCCAGTGGCGGGTCAGGACGCCGGTGGTGTCGGCGTAGATGATCTCGCCCGGCTTCGGGTTCTCGGTGGTGTCGGGTTCGCCAAGCGGGGTGAAGGTCTCGGTGCCGTCCGCGTGGCGGATGTCGACGTCGCCGGTGACGTGGTCGAGGTCGAAGGCGCCGGCGGGCAGGCCGTGGCGGACGGAGACGGCGTTGTAGGAGTCGACGGCCGGGTTGATACGCGGCAGGGCCCCCTTCTTCGCGAAGCGGCGACCGAGCGCGTCGACGCTGGGGCGGATGCGGCGGGGGTTGGTGCCGAAGGCGCGGTAGGCGGTGTGCCACGCCTCGATACGGGGGTCGTTCTCGTCGGCGGGCTGCCAGGCGCCGTCGGCAAGTTGCTGCTCCAGTTCCTCCACGGCGGCGGTGGTGTGGGGCCAGGATCCATGGCTGCGCAGGCCGGTCGCGGTGATCAGGGCGACAAGGGTGTCGGGGAAGGCGTCGGCGACGGCGGGGCTGAGGCGGAAGACGGTCATGGGCTGTGTTCCGTTCCTGTGTGTGGGCGCGGATGGGTGCGGGTCAGGGCTTCCAGGGTCCGATGCGGTCCAGGCGGCGGCGCTGCTGGAGGGCGGTGGGCACGTCGAGGCCCTGGCCGCGTGCGGTGAGGTGGTCGGCGACGGCGGTGCGGTGCTCCACGGGCTTGTGGTCGTCGTACTTGAACTTGGCCACCACGTCGGTGACTTCGAGGCGCAGGCCGCGGATGCTGGGCAGCATCCGGCCGTAGGGCGGCTGGTCGACGGCGACGGGGGCGTGGTCGCCGTCGGGCTGGAAGTGGGCGAGTTGGCGGCGCAGCAGCTCGGCCTTGGCCTCGGGGTCGTCGATGATGTGGGCGCGGCAGGTGAACTGGACGGCTGTGTAGTAGCTGGTGGGGACGCCGTCGGTGGGCGGGCTGCCGGCTGTCGCGCGCCAGGGGCCGGGGATGAACGCGTAGTCGCCGAAGACGGTGAGCAGGACGTTCGGGTCGTGGTCGATCGACTTCCAGGCGGGGTTGGGACGTGCGAGGTGGACCAGGAGGTGGTCGCCGTCGCTGGTGAAGTGGGTGGGGACGGCGACGGGCGGGTGGCTGGGCAGGCCGTTGACGCTCAGGATTCCGAAGTCGTGCCCTTCGGCGATCCAACTCTGCCATTCGGCCTCGTCCAGGCTGGTGTCCCAGGGCTGGATGAACATGCTGTGCTCCTTGCGTAGTTGGTGGAGGTGGTGGGGGAGGGGAGCGGGGGTTCAGGCGAGTGCGAGGAGGCTGACGGCGACGGCGGCGGTGCCCAGCCCGACGAGCTGGCCACGACGGATGCGTTCGGCGAGCACGCCGCGGGCGAGCAGGACGGTGCCGGCCGGGTAGAGAGCGGTGATCACGGCGACGACGGTGAGGTCCCCGCTGCGGGCGGCGAGAAGGAACAGCAGGTTCGCCATGGAGTCCAGCACGCCTGCGGCTGTCGACATCGCGTACGCGGGGCGCTCGGAGCCGAGCCTGCGGTACATGAGGCCGGCCGCGGCCAGGATGACGGCAGAGGAGACGGCCCGGCCGATGATCAGTGGGGCCACGCCGGTGTCGGAGGGCGCCTGGTGCAGGAAGACCAGCTGGAGGGCGATGGCGCCGCCCGCGCCGAAGGCCGACAGCAGCGCGGTGCGCGACGGGCGTGCCGACCCGGCGCCATGTCCGGCGCTGACCAGGATCACCGCGACCAGCGCGAGCGGCAGGCCCACCAGCCCGGCGGCGCCCAGGTGCTCGCCCTGCAGCAGGCCCACGGCCACGGGCAGCGTGGCGGACACGAGGGCGGTGACAGGCGAGAGTACGTTCATCGGGCCGATCGCCAGCGTGCGGTAGAGCAGGGCGAATGCGGCGGCCGAGGCGATGCCGGACGCGGCGCCCCAGCCGAGGGCGCCGGCGCTGAACGAGGCTCCGAGGAACGGCCACAGCAGCAGTTCGACCGCGAGAGAGGCCGGGGCCGCGATCATCACGGTACGCAGCACATGAGCCTTACGGGCCCCCAGACCGCCGAGGAAATCGGCGCATCCGTAGGCGAGTGAGCTGCCCAGGGCCAGTATCAGAGCGATCACGGTACATCCCTTACGATTTCGATGGAACGACTGAACGGTACAACGAACCGACTGGCGCGTGTCAACCAAACGACCGGGCGGTGCACTAAAGTGATCCACTGGCGAGGATGGTGATCGGATGGCCGAGACAGAGGCAGCCCTGCGGACGCTCGCGCACAACGTCAGGACGGCCCGAACCCGCGCGGGCCTGTCCCTGGACGAGCTCGGCCGTCGCGCCAAGGTCAGCAAGGGCGCTCTCGTCGGGTTGGAGAAAGCGCAGGGAAACCCGAACTTCGCCACCCTGGTCCGGCTGGCCGACACCCTCGGCGTCTCGGTGTCCGCTCTGCTGGAGGGGCCGTCCGAAGGTCGCGTCCGTGTCGTGGCCGCCGACGCCGTGATGCCGTTGTGGACCGGAGCGCAGGGCAGCGAGGCCCGGCTCATGCTGACGACCTCGGGCACGGCGCCGGTCGAGGTCTGGCGCTGGAAACTGGAACCGGGCGAGGAGTACCCCAGCCATCCCCACCAGGCCGGAGTCGTGGAAACCGTCAGCGTCACCGCCGGCCGGATGAACCTGATCGTCGACGGCGCCGAGCACACCGTCGAAGTCGGACAGACCGCCACCTTCGACGGCGACGCCCCCCACACCTACCGCGGTGCCGGCACCGAACCCTGTCACCTGATCATGACGGTCCACCTGCCGCCCGGTCCCGTTTCCACATCCTGAGCCGACGACAGCCGGGAAGGCCGCAGTGGCGTCGTCCCCTTCGTCCCGGCCCTGGTCGTTCAGCCGCGGTACTTCTCGGCGCCGTGGTTGCGTCCCTGGCGATACCGGCGATGAGGGCCGCGGCAACCGGCGTTGCCCCACGCGCGCGGCATAGGTCAGATGACTTGACTTGCTCTTCCTGCTGAAGCAGGGAGATTCTGGCCTTCCTCACCGGGTGCTGTGCCGCTGGGCGGCACGAGTTCCGGTGTGGATTCCGTGGCTTCCTGCTTCTTCGCGTTGTGCCGGAACGAGTTCCGGTCTTACCTGCGCTCGACAGGCTGTCACCGCCAGTCCGGCGGCCTGTTTGACGTTCTTGGCGGCGTTGTGGTCCCGGTCGTGGACCGTGCCGCAGTGCGTGCACGTCCAGGTGCGCACGTGCAGGGGTTTGGGCCCGTCCTTGACTCCACAGACCGAGCACACCTGGCTGGTGGGCTCGAACCGGCCGACCTTCACAAAGACGCGAGCGTACCGCTGCGCCTTGTACTCCAGCATCGCGAGGAACTGCGCCCAGCCGGCGTCGTGCACGGATTTGCCGAGCCGTGTGCGCGCGAGGGCTGTCACCGCCAGGTCCTCCACCGCGACCGCTTGGCTTTCGCGGATCAACTGGGTGGAGAGCTGGTGGTGGAACTCGCGGCGGGCATCGGCGACCTGGGCATGTGCGCGGGCCACCCTCAAGCGTGCCTTCTCCCGGTTCTTCGACCCCTTCTGCTTTCGGGACAACTCCCGCTGCGCCTTCTTCAGCTTCTTCTCCGCCCGGCGCAAGAAGCGCGGGGAGTCGATGACACGGCCATCGGAGAGGACCGCGAAGTGTGTGAGACCCAGATCGATGCCCACGCTGGGCAGGTTGTCGGCTTCGGGCATCCGCGCCAGGTCGGCGTCGGGGTCGGTCTCGATCACGAAGGAGGCGAAGTACCGGCCGGCCGCATCCCGGATCACTGTCACGCTGGACGGCACCGAGGGCAGGGTGCGTGACCAGCGCACCTTCACCTCGCCGATCTTCGGCAGAAGCAGCCGCCCCGCCTCGTTGATCTTCCATCGGGCGTTCGCGGTGAACCGGATCGCCTGGCGGGCATCCCGCTTCGACTTGAAGCGCGGCGCCCCCACCCGTGCCCCCTGGCGGGATCCTTTGAGAGAGGAGAAGTAGTTGGTGTAGGCGCGCTCCACGTCCCGCAGCGCCTGCTGGAGGATGACTGCCGACACCTCGGACAGCCACTGCCGCCCGGGGCTCCGCTTCGCCTCGGTGATCAGCGTCCTCGACAGCGCGCCCACACTCGGAAACGCAGCACCCTCCCGCCGGGCCCGCTCCCGGGCGGCAACCGCGTCGTTGTACACCACCCGCGCGCACCCGAACGCCCGCGCCAGCGCAACGCGCTGACCGGGCCCCGGGTCGAGGCGGAAGGCATACCGAAGCTGCATGATCCGGACGCTAACACCCACCACCGACAACCCCGACCCGATCAGCCGAACCCAGCCTCGCCGAAACGCTTCTGCACTGCTGTCATACGGGCAACACCGGCCGGGACGAAGCATTCCCCAGCTCCGCCGGGCAGCCCTGCGGGTGCGGCGCGCTGCCCGAGGCGCCGACGACGGCCGACACCCGCCTGCGGCCGACGAGTCGCAGCAGTTCGGCGATCAGGTCGTCGCGGCCGTGGAAGCGGTCCCGGTCGGCGGGCTCGAAGCGGGCGAGTCCGGGGTACGGGCCCTCGGCGTCGTCAGGTGCGGGGGTGCCCGCCTCGTCCGCGAGCGCCGCGCGCCAGCGCCGTTCCCACACGGAGGTGTCCCCTCCGCACGCGCCGACGTACGCCAGGAGCACCGGCAGTGTGGGCAGTCTCTCGCCCGCCGCCGCCGCGGACAGCGTGGGTCCCGAGTAGCCCGCCCGGCGGGCCATCGCGCGGTAGGTCGGGGCACCCGCCTCGTCGCGGAGCCCCCGCAGCTCGAAGGCGAACCGCGCCACCGCGCCCCGCGCCGGATCCAGCGGCTTCTCTCGGCGTCCCACCGGTGACTCCCCCCGTCCGCGGCGGCCCGATCCGTCGGCACCGCTCCCCACCTGCATTGATAGGTGCCCCGCGACGGGGCTGCCCATCAATCGTCCGGCGGCTGGACTCGACGGTGCACGTCCTCGGGGCCCCGTCGGAGGGGACCGCGAGGCATCGACCACGCGCCGGAGTCAGCCATCGCCACCACACACACTTCCAGACCGCCGCTCGCCCCCGCACGGTTGTCGTCGCCCGCCCCGCACACCCCACCGACGGTGTACGCCCCCGCCCTGCTCTCGCTCGCCCTCGGGCTGTGGGGCGTACGGCGCGGCGGCACCCTGTGGCGGGACGAGGCGGTGACCTACGACATGGCGCGGCGGTCCCTGCCCGACCTGTGGTCGACACTCGCCGACGCCGACGCCGTACACGGTCTGTACTACCTGCTCATGCACCTGTTGTTCGAGGTCACCCGCGGGCTCGACCCGCTCCTGGTGCTCCGGCTCCCGTCGGTCCTCGCCACCGCCGCGGCGACCGGAACGCTGGCCCTCCTCGGACACCGGCTGGCCGGACCCCGCGCGGGTCTCCTCGCGGGATCCGTCTTCGCACTGCTGCCGCAGGTCCAGCGCTACGCGCAGGAGGGCCGGTCGTACGCCATCGTGTGCGCGCTGGTCGTGTGGGCGACGTATCTGCTGGTGCGGGCGGTGGCGAGCCGGGACGGCCGCACCTGGGTCGCCTACGCCGCGGTGCTGGTGGCGGCCGGGCTGCTGCACGAGTTCGCCGTACTGGCGCTCACCGCGCACGCGGTCGCCGTGCCGCGC
>LRTP01000570.1 GCA_001550305.1 Streptomyces diastatochromogenes | reverse complement strand
GGCGGCCCGGCGTCGTCGGCTAGCGCCCACCCCCCTTCCCGTACGACCGCGCCGCGCGGCCCCGCCACCCGGTGCACCCGGACCTCCCACGGACCGTGCACCACGCTGGTCGTCTCGATGCGGTGCTCGGCGCCCGCCAGACGTGCCGTGTGCCAGGAGGCGGCGCGGCGTCCGGCCGCGCCCAGCGGATGGATCCGGCCGCGCCGGGAGCGCGTGCCGTCCGTCGCGACCAGGGCGAGCTGGTTGTCGATCCCCGCGCCCTCGGCGCCGATCCCGGCCCCCTCGGTGTCGGGCGCGGCCGCGCTCGCGTACGCGAACCTCGTGTAGTGCGGACTGTCCTCGTCCGGTGCGGGCGGGGGCGGCAGACGGTCGCTGCCGTGGTTCACCAGGCGTACGACGCCGTCGGCGGCCGTCGAGTGCAGGAGCCAGCCCGGGACGGGCAGCGCCACGCACGAGTCGGCCGTGTCCACCGGTCCCGGCTCCTCGGGGGCCGTCCACACGGGGTGGTCGGCGGGGAGCAGCAGGCCGAGGAACGCCTTGCTCGCCCAGTACGGGGAGGCGGGTCCCGAGTAGCGCTGGGTGACCGGGAGAAAGGGGCGGTACCAGCCGAGCGACAGCAGCCCCCTGTCGTCGGGCACACCGCGTTCGGCGAAGTGCTTCAGGGCTCCGGAGGCGAGGCGTCGGGTCAGGCCCGGTGCCAGCGGGGTCGCGTCGGCGAGGACGCCCGCCCACAGGGGTGCGGTGGTCGCGAAGCGGTAGGTGAGGGAGCGGCCCTGGTGCACGGGGGCGCCGTCCGCGCCGAAGAAGTACTGATGGACGCCGAGGAATTCGCGTAGTCGGGCGCGGTGCCCGGCGACCAGGTCCGGGTCGGCCCGTGATCCGGCGACGCGCGCCCACAGCACCGGATACAGGTGCAGGGCCCAGGCGTTGTAGTAGTCGAACTTGCGGCCGTCGCCGTCCGTGTACCAGCCCTCCCCCCGATACCAGTCCCCCAGCCGCGCAAGACCGGCGTCGATCTCGTCCCGGCTGTGCGGGGCACCGACCGAGGCGAGGAACTCCTCCGTGATGACCTGGAAGAGCCGCCAGTTGGAGTCGTTGACCCTCGCGCCGATGAAGCCGCTCAGCCAGTCGACGACGCGGCCGCGTACGGAGTCGTCGAGGCGGTCCCAGATCCAGGGGCGCGTCTCGTGCAGGGCGATCGCGACGGAGGCGGCCTCGACCATGGGCTGGCCCCGGTCGGTGATCGGCGGCCACCGGTCCGGGCCGTGCGGGTCCGTCCCGGCGGTGAGCCCGGCCGCGTAGCGCTCGATCAGCGCGGGACCCACCCGGCCGCCGGAGCCCGCGATACGGAAGGCTGCGAGCAGGAAGGAACGCGCGTAGCCCTCGAGGCCGTCGGACCAGGGGCCGGAGTGACTGGCCCGGCCGGGCAGCCGGTACTGGGCCGAGGTGGGTGAGGCGTGAGGGAGCAGTCCGTCCAGGAGGTGGTCGGCCGTCGCCTCCCAGTGGGCCCGGGTCCAGCCGGTGACCGGTGAGGTGGTGGGGTCGGGGGGCGGCAGGTGCGTCGGGGCGGTGAGCGACACATGCGGGACGGTCATACGGGAGTGGATCCTCCGTCTTCTCTGCCGGGCGGGGGCGGCTGGACGCTGTCGCGCACGACGATGTGGGTGCCGAGCAAGTGGTGGGCGCCCGCCGCGTGTTCGGGGTCGCGCAGGGCGATGCGGACGGCGGCACGGCCGAGTTCCTCGGCTGGGGTGCGGACGGTGGTGAGCGGGGGGTTGAAGTCCTCGGCGAGCGGGATGTCGTTGTAGCCGACCACCGAGATGTCCTGGGGCACGCGCAGCCCGGCGTCGGAGATGGCCCGCAGGGCTCCGGCGGCGACCATGTCGTCCCCGGCGAAGACCGCAGTGAAGCGCGCGGGGGCGGTGTCCGGGGTGGCGGTACCTGGGTTGGCGGCGTCGCGGGTGGCGGTGTCGAGGGCGGCGGTACCCGAGGTGGCGGTGTCCGGGGTGGCGGTGTCACCGGGGCCCGGGTCTCCGCCCGCCTTGAGCAGTTCCGTCATCGCGCGGTGGCCCGCCGCCCGGCCCAGGCCGCAGTCGACGACGTGGGCGGCCTCGGGACCCAGGCCGTGTTCGGCGAGTGCGGCCCGGTATCCGGCGACGCGGGCGTCGAGGGCCGTGTTGCCGGGCAGGCCGCCGAGGAAGACGATCCTGCGGTGGCCGGCCGAGAGCAGATGGCCGGTGATCGCGCGTGCCCCGGCCTCGTTGTCGAACTCGACGACGAGCGCCGGGATGTCGGGATCCGGCGCGGGCCTCCCGCACAGGACGAGCCGCGCGCCGGCCGAGGCGAGCGCCTGCGCGTAGTGCGCGACGCGCTCCCGGTAGGCGTCGTCCTCGACGACCCCGCCGACCAGGATCACCAGTCGCGCCCCCTCCTCGCGCATCAACTGGACGAACTCCAGCTCGCGCCCCGGGTCACCGCCCGTGGTGCCGACCAGACAGAGCCAGCCGCGGGCGGCGGCCTCCGCCTCCACGCCCTCGGCGACCTGGGCGTAGAAGGGACTGGTGACCTGGCGCAGGACGACGGCGACCATCTTGCGGCCGCCGCCGACCAGGGCGCGGGCGTGCGCGTTGGCGACGTAGTCGAGGTCGCGGGCGGCGCGCAGCACCCGGGCCCTGGTGGACGCGGGCACCGGGTGGTTGCCGCTGAGCACGCGCGAGACCGTGGCCATGGACACTCCGGCCCGCTCGGCCACCTCGCGGATCGTGACCCGCCCCTTCGACGTCATGTCGTTCCCCATCCCCATGCCCATCCCCCGCGCCTCTCCTTCGACCGCCTCCGCCGCCTCAGGTGTTGGCGGCGTAGTCCTTCGCGAACTCCTCGGCCATTCTGTCGCCGCCCCGGTCGCGCCATTTCCTCGCGGCCGCGTCGAGCTCGGACAGCGGCAGGCGGCCCGCGACGACGCCGGTGACCGTGTCGTCCATCAGCGCCCTGAGCGTGGTGCCCTGGGCGGTGTACGTGCTGGACTGCAACCCGAAGGACGCGTTGCGGATCGCCACCGGGACCACCTTCACCTGCCAGGCGTGCAGGGCGCGTACGGCCTCGGGCATGCCCGGCACGAACAGCACCTGGGGCCCCTCGGCGAGGTACTTCAGCGGCAGGTTGGTGTTGTTCTCGACGTCGCCGAGCTTGGTGGCCTCGGGCGAGCCGTCCTTGCCGCGGGTGAAGTGGGTGCCCTCGACGCCGTAGTGGACGAGTTCCCACTCCTTGCTGCCGAAGGGCGCGGCGAGGTAGTTCAGGACGCGCAGGAGAAGCTCGATACGTTCCTTCTTCGCCTTCTTCAGGACCGTGTAGCCGAAGGAGCGGCGGCCGGCGACGATCCCACCGGGTGTCCCGTTCACGCTGTACGGCAGCGCGGCGGCCGGGGTCAACAAGCCCTTGGAGTCGAGGTACTTGGGGAGGTACCCGCCGAATCCGTCCTGCATGGAGCCGACCGTGCCGTTGAGGAAGAGCGTGCTCAGGTCCGGCTGGGAGAGGGAGGTGGCGTCGGGGTGGTAGGAGCCGTTCTTGCGGAGCTGCGCCTGATAGGCGACCGCCGCTTTGTAGCGTTCGTCGCCGTAGTTCGCGTGGAAGGTGCCGTCCTTGTCCACGGCCCAGCCCTGTGGCGCGTTGTGCGCGGCGGAGTGCACCGCGTTGCCGAACAGCGAGCCGGTCGCGGCCCCGAGCGCGTACTTCTTTCCGCTGGTGCCCTTCTTGGCGACGGCGGCGAAGTCCTGGGAGGTCCAGCCCTCCTTCATCCCCGCGTCGGTGAAGAAGGCCTGGTTGAGCCAGAGGGTGGAGCCCGGCAGCGGGCGTTCCAGGGGAATGCCGTAGATCCGGCCGCCGACGCGGCCCATGTCGCGCCAGGCGTGGGTGGGGATGTTGGCGAGGTTGGGATAGGCCGCGATGGCCTCGCCGGAGAGGTACGGGGTGAGGTCCTCGGCCCTGCGCTGCACGAACTGGGCCTCTCGGGGCAGCACGAATCCGGAGAAGACGTTGATGATGTCGGGCAGTTCGCCCGGGTCACCGGCCATCACCGTGGCCATCTTCTTCTGGTAGTCGGTCTGCGAGATGATCGTGTATTCGATCTTCACGCCGAGCGCCTTCTCGACCGCCGCCCAGAACTGGTTCGCGGACGCGGGCTTGGGCGGCGTGCCGAAGGTCACGGACATGACCTTGACGGTGGAGCCGTCGCCGGGCGTGCCCGAGACGGCCGTGACCAGGTCGCCGGGGTAGGCGGTGTATCCGGCCTGGACCCCGGCGTCGGTGGGCGCGAGGTCGGGCTTCGGGCCGGCGTACGCCTTGTACGCGGGCCAAGGGGCCAGCTTCTTGCCCGCGTTGGAGACGTCGCCGTCACCCGAGCCGGTCGAGCAGGCGGCCAGTGTGCCGGGGGCGGCGAGCGCGGCGCCGCCGACGGCCATCGAGCGCAGCAGGGTGCGCCGGGACAGGGAGGGCATGGGAAACCGACCTTTCCTGGTGGACGGAGTCAGCTCTTGACGGCGCCGGTGAGCACGCCCTTGGTGAAGTACTTCTGGAGGAAGGGATAGACGAGCAGGATCGGTACGGTGGCGATCACCAGGACCGCCATCTGCACGGTCTGCGGCGCGTTGACCGTGCCCTCGCCGACCGTCGTGTCGGTGAGCCCGGAACCGGCCACCACGTAGGTGCGCAGCACCTGTTGGAGCGGCCAGTGGTCGCTCTCCAGATACAGGGAGGCGTAGAACCAGGAGTTCCAGTACGCCACCGCGTAGAACAGTCCGACGACGGCGAGGGCCGCCTTCGACAGGGGCAGTACGACCGACCACAGCACCCGCCAGTCCCCCGCCCCGTCCAGCCACGCGGCCTCGTACAGCTCCTCCGGGATCCCCTGGAAGAAACCGCGCAGGACGACGAGGTTGAACACGTTCACGAGCACGGGAAGGATCAGCGAGCTGTACGAGTCGAGCATGCCCAGCTCCTTGACCAGCAGGAAGCCGGGGATCATGCCTGGGGGGAAGAGGAAGGTGAACAGGATCAGGAGCAGGACCGGTTTGCCGCCGAAGACGCCGGGGCGCGACAGCGCGTAGGCGAGGGTGACGGTGCAGACGAGGCTGAGCAGGGTGCCGACGAGGGTGACGCCCGCGCTGACGCCGAGGGCATGGGTGACGATGCCGCCGTCGAGGATGTCGCGGTAGGCCTTGAGGGTGGGGTGCTGGGGCCAGAGCACCCAGCCGCCGTTCGCGACGACCTCCCGCTGGGAGGCGAGCGAGGTGGAGAGGATGCCGAGGAACGGCACGCACACCAGCAGGACGACGGCGACGAGGGCGACGGCCTTGGCGGCCTGGGTCGCGGGCCTCGGCTTCTCCATCCAGCCGGGCCGGGCATGGGTGCTCACCGGTAGACCCCCTGTTCGCCGAGGCGGTGGGCGACCTTGTTGGCCGCGTAGACGAGCAGGGCGCCGACGACACCCTTGAACAGGCCCGCGGCGGCGGCGAATCCGTAGTCGCCGCCGACGATGCCCTGGTAGTAGACGAAGGTGTCGATGATCTCGGCGGCCTGCGGGCCGACGGCATCCCGCTGGAGCAGCATCTGTTCGAAGCCGACCGAGAGGATGTCGCCGAGCCGCATAATGAGCAGCAGCACGATCACCGCGCGGATGGCGGGCAGGGTGACGTGCCAGAAGCGGCGCCAGGGGCCCGCGCCGTCGATGGCCGCGGCCTCGTACTGCTGCTCGTCGACCTGGGAGAGCGCGGCGAGGAAGATGATCGTGCCCCAGCCGGCGTCCTTCCAGATGACCTGGGCGACGACGAGCGGTTTGAAGGCGTCGGGGTTGCCGATGATGTCGACGGTGTGCAGGCCGGCGTCGCCGAGATAGCTGTTCACCATGCCCGTGTCGCCCAGGACCTGCTGGAACAGGGCGACGACGATCACCCATGAGATGAAGTGCGGCAGGTAGGCCACCGACTGCACGAAGCGGCGGATGCTGCTGCGGGTGAGGCTGTGCAGCAGCAGGGCGAGGGCGAGCGGGACGGGGAAGTAGAAGACGATCTGCAGGACCGCGATCCAGAGGGTGTTGAGGACCGCGTCCCAGAACTCGCCGTCCTCGAACATCCGCCGGAAGTTGTCGAGACCCACCCAACGACTGCCCCAGACGCCGTCGAACGGGACGTAGTCCTTGAACGCGATGACGTTGCCGAGCAGGGCGCCGTAGTGGAAGACCAGGAAGTAGGCGAGCCCGGGGAGCATCAGCAGGAACAGCGCCCTGCTGCCGCGCTTCTGAAAACGTTTCAAGCCGCGACGGGCCTCGATCGGAGGGCGGCGTGAAGTGTCCACCGCCTCTGTACCTGCGTGGTCCCGCAACACTGCGGCCACGGAGCCTCCTCACCTGGGACTGTCGGGTGAGGGGAAATTAAAACGTTTCCAATGCGGGGTCAACACTTCTGACACAACTACGAGTTGAGGTGACCGAGCCGGTGTTGAGGACACCGCGCCGGGGCAGACAGATGTCGGGGGCCGGCCGGCGGCCCCACTCCGCCTGACCGACCCCCGATGCGAGATCGCGTCGTACTCCGTGCTTCGGGGCGCGCACTCCCCACCTACTGACCCCGTTCGACGCTCACGAAGGCCGCGCGATCCCGGTCTCTCAGAACGCGAAGAAGCTCGTCCCGTAGGAGTTCTTCACGCACTCGTTGGCGAAGGTCCGTTCGTACGCGACGCGCTTGCCGCGCCAGACGCCCTGGACGGTGACGACCACCGGATCGAACTGCCGCGTACACAGTGCGCCGTCTCTCAGGGTCAGGGCGTCGAAGTCGCCGTTCACCGACCGGAGTTCGGCACAGGCGTCGTAGGCGGCGGGGTGGGTGCCGGAGGGGGTCGGGGCGCAGTTCAGCGTGACCGCGCGCTCCGGTGTGACGGTGGCGGCGGTCTCCCCGTGGCCCGTGGTGAGCACCAGGGCCGAGGGGGCGTAGAGCCCTGAGGGGGCGAGAGCCGGCGTGGCGTGGGCCTGACTCGTGACCGTCCGGGTCTCAGCCGTCTGGGTCGCGTGGGCCGGGGTGGCGAGGGCGGACCCCCCGAGGGGGCCGCAGACGGCAGCGGCCGTGAGGGTGAGAGTCGCTGCCCAGCGCGCGGTATTCGGCATTGTGTGCATCCTTCCGCTCGATTGAATGCAGTACCGGCTCGATTGGGTGCCGGTGCGGCGAGCGCGAGTCTGCCGAGTCCGGACCGGAAACACACATCGACCCCATGCGTTTCAGTAACCTTGAGTATTGAAGCAGTGGCGTGAAGTTACGAAATTCGAACGTTCAAGCCCCGGAACTGAAGGGTTGTTGATCGCCAGGGGCACCCTCCTGGCCGGATTCCCCCGGCTCCGCAATAGGCCTGAAACATTCCGGTTCAGCCTCCGGCGGACCCCCTTGCTTCTTCCGCGCAATGGAGTAATCGTCATTACATGATTACTTCAGAGCAGCACGAGAAGCTGCGCGGCTGGTTCGCCGGCCGCCTGCCCGACGATCTCTTCGAGAGCCTGGTGGAGGTGAGGGTCGACCGGGAGGAGATCACCGTCGTCGGCCGCATCCCCGAGCCCGGGCTCGCCGAAGGCGCCTCGGACGCCGAGAAGGAGGCGGCCGCCCAGGCACGTATCCAGGAATTCCGCGAGCGCACCCGCGACGACCGGGTCGCGGTGGCACGGGAAGCCGAGCACCGGTTCGGCAAGAAGGTCTCCTGGGGCGTGGAGTGCGGGGGCGAGCGCGCCCTGTTCACCCACATCGCCGCGCCCGTCATGACCCGGTTGCGCCAGCCCGAGCGCCAGGTCCTCGACACCCTCATCGCCGCCGGGGTCGCGCGCAGCCGCAGTGACGCCCTCGCCTGGTGTGTCCGCCTGGTCCAGCGTCACGCCGACGACTGGCTGACGGAACTGCGCGACTCGCTGGAACATGTGCAGCGGGTCAGGGCCCAGGGTCCGGACGCCACGCCGCGAGACGCCGCACCTGACGAGGAGTGACCGACCACGTCACACTGGCGGCAACAGCCGACAAGACGAGGTGGTCGCGGATGAAGTTCGGAGTGTCGACGTTCATCACCGACGAGGGCATCGGCCCCAGGGCCCTGGGGCCCGCTCTGGAAGAGCGCGGGTTCGACACGCTGCTGCTGGCCGAGCACTCGCACATCCCGGTGAACCGGGAGACGCCGTATCCGGGCGGCGGGGAACTGCCCCGCGTCTACTACCGCACGCTCGATCCGTTCGTGGCGCTCGCCGCAGCCGCCTCCGTGACCCGGGACCTGCTCCTGGGCACGGGGATCGCCCTGGTGGTCCAGCGTGATCCGATCACCACCGCGAAGGAGATCGCCTCCCTCGACCTGATCTCCGGCGGCCGTGCCGTGTTCGGTGTCGGCGCCGGCTGGAACCGGGAGGAGATGCGCAACCACGGCACGGATCCGGCCTCCCGCGGCCGGCTGATGGACGAACGCATTCGCGCCATGATCGAACTGTGGACGAAGGACGAGGCCGAGTTCCACGGCGACTTCGTGGACTTCGCACCGGTCTACGCCTGGCCGAAGCCGGTCCAGCGGCCGCACCCGCCCATCTGGGTCGGGGGCAACAGCGAGCGCACCTTCGCGCGCGTCGCCGAGTACGGGTCGGCGTGGCTGCCCAGCGGCGTACCGCCCAAGGAACTGGGCGCGCGCATCGAACAGATGCGCAAGACGGCCGGTGACCGGCCGGCCGTCGTGGTCTATGCGGGCGGGAGCGACCGCGAGTCCCTCGACACCTACGCGGAACTCGGCGTCGACCGCGTACTGCTGTATCTGCCGACCCAGCCGGAGGACGAGACACTGCGCACACTCGACGAACTGGCCGAGGCCGTGTCCGCCCACCGCTGACGCTTCCGGCGGCCGGGAATCGCGAGCCCACCGCGTTCCCGCCGCCGGGGAATCGGAGCTCACCGTGCCGGACATGGACGAGAAGGAGGCGCGCCGCCGGTTCGTGGCGGCACGGGTGGCGCGCCTGGCGACGGTGGACGCCGAGGGACGCCCGCACCTCGTGCCCCTCGTCTTCTCGGCGCGTGGCGGCGAGATCGTCACCGCGGTCGACCACAAACCCAAGAGGTCGCCGCGGCTACGGCGGCTGCGCAACATCGCCGCCCACCCCGCCGTGTGCCTGCTCGTCGATGCCTACGACGAGGACTGGGAGCGGCTGTGGTGGGTACGGGCGGACGGCGACGCCCGGGTCCTGCCGCCCGGCACACAGGACGAGTACACGGCCGCGATCGACCTGCTGCGCGAGAAGTACGCGCAGTACCGGCAGCGGCCGCCGGACGGCCCGGTGATCGCCGTCACCGTCCACCGCTGGCACGGCTGGCGCGCCACCCCGGAGCCAGGCCCGAAGCACTGAGCCACCGCCGGGCACCTCCCGCGACGGACACACACGCCGGACTGGACGAATGCTCCACCCCGGGCACGGAAGATGGATGTTCTGCCTTCTGGCGCGGGTCTCCGGCCCGGCCTTAGCGTCGGCAGACCCGCCAAGGACGACATCCGCCGCCGCACACCCCCGCGGCGACCACGGGGCCGACCTCCCCTCGCGCCACCACGCGCTCCACCGCCCGCTTCCGGGCACAGGCACTTCGCTGGAGCACCCTTGTCCGAGAACTCCCCCGCCACGCCGTCGCCGTCTCTCACCGAGGTGGAGACCTACGGCGTCGAGCGCATCCCCGACGCGGACCGCACCGCGTCGCCGCTCGACCTGTTCAGAGTCGCCTTCGGCGGTGCGAACACCTTCTCCACCTGCGTCCTCGGGGCCTTCCCCATCCTCTTCGGCCTCTCCTTCTGGCAGGGGCTCGCGGCCACCCTCCTCGGAGTCGTCGTCGGCGCCCTGATCCTGTGCCCGATGGCGATGTTCGGCCCGGTCAACGGCACCAACAACGCGGTCGCCTCCTCCGCGCACCTCGGTGTGCACGGCCGGGTCGTCGGCTCGTTCCTGTCCCTGCTCACGGCCGTGGCGTTCTTCTCGATCTCGGTGTGGAGCTCCGGCGACGCCCTGGTCGGCGGCGCGCACCGGCTGTTCGGCCTGGAGCGCAGCAACCTGTCGTACATGATCGCGTACGCGCTCTTCGGCTGCCTGGTGCTCGCGGTGTGCGTGTACGGGTTCCGGTTCATGCTGTTCGTCAACAAGATCGCGGTGACCTCGGCGACCGTACTGTTCCTGCTCGGCGCGATCGCCTTCGCCGGTGACTTCGATCCCTCGTACGCGGGTGTCTTCACGGCCTCGGCCGACTCGGCGACGCAGGCGCTGTTCTGGCCCTCCTTCATCGGCGCGGCACTGATCGTGCTGTCGAACCCGGTGTCCTTCGGCGCGTTCCTCGGCGACTGGTCGCGTTACATCCCGGCGAACGCGCCGCGCCGCAAGGTCGTCGGTGCCGCGTTCCTGTCCCAGATCGCCACCCTGCTGCCGTTCGTGTTCGGGCTCGCGACCGCGAGCATCATCGCGACGAAGGCGCCG
Source organism: Streptomyces diastatochromogenes (assembly GCA_001550305.1). GTDB lineage: Bacteria > Actinomycetota > Actinomycetes > Streptomycetales > Streptomycetaceae > Streptomyces > Streptomyces mirabilis_D. The sequence continues at coordinate 22,967 of LRTP01000570.1, read as the reverse complement.
AAGTACGTCGACCCCTCGGCCCCCGACTTCGTCGGCGGCCTGCTGGCCATCTCGCCGAGCTGGTTCTTCCTGCCGGTGTGTCTGCTCGCCCTGATCGGCGGCATGTCGACCGGCACGACGTCGCTGTACGGCACCGGGCTCGACTTCTCGTCGGTGTTCCCGCGGCTGTCCCGGGTCCAGGCGACGTTCCTGGTCGGAGTCCTGTCGATCGCGTTCATCTTCATCGGCCGCTTCGGCTTCGACCTGGTGCAGTCCATCTCGACGTTCGCCACGATGATCATCACCTGCACCACGCCCTGGATGGTCGTGATGATCCTCGGGTTCTACACCCGGCGCGGCTGGTACGACCCGGACGCGCTCCAGGTCTTCAACCGCCGTCAGCGCGGCGGCCGTTACTGGTTCACGCACGGCTGGAACTGGCGGGGCATGACGGCCTGGTGGGTGGGCGCGGTGGTCGGTGTGCTGTTCACCAACATCCCCGGCCAGTTCGTCGGACCGCTGGGCGATCTCGCGAACGGCATCGACATCAGCCTGCCGCTGTCGCTGGCCGTCGCCGCCGTGCTGTATCTGGCGATGCTGCGACTGTTCCCCGAGCCCCGCGCGGTGTACGGGCCCGAGGGCCCGCGGCTGGCCCGTACCGTCGACGTGCCGGTGCCGCCGATCACCGGTCCCGGTGCGGAGAGCGAGGGCGCGTCCGCGGTTCTCGCCGTCGACGGCGGTTGATCCGCCGACGGAGAACGGGTCGACGAGCCGATGGAAAACTGGCTTATGGAGAACCGGTGGAGAACTCGCTGATGGAGAACTGATGGAGAGCTGGCTCGACCTGTCCGTGCCCGTGGTCACCGGGATGCCCGTCTATCCCGGTGACCCGGAGGTGGAGGTCTCCAGGGCGTTGCGGGTCGCCGAGCACGGAGTGAACGTCCTTCGGCTGCACATGGGGTCGCAGTCCGGTACGCATGTCGACGCGCCGTACCACGTGGACGAGGCGTGGCCCACGTTGGACGATCTGCCGCTGGAGCGGTTCGCGGGGTCGGCGGTCGTCGCCGACGTCCGAGGTCTGCCGGCGCGGGCGCCGATCACTCCGGACCTGCTCTCCCCCGCCCTCGGCCTGCTGCGGTCCGGTTCGATCCTGCTGCTGGCCACCGGGTGGTCGCGGTACTGGGGAACCGAGGACTACTTCGCCCATCCCTGGCTCACGCCCGAGGCGGCGGAGGCCGTGGTCGCGGCGGGTGTCCTCACCGTCGGGATCGACGCGCTGAGCGTCGATCCGACCGGTCCCGTGGATCTGCCCTCACACCGTGTGCTGTGCGGAGCGGGGGGTGTGATCGCCGAGAACCTGACCGGGCTCGGAGGCGTCGCGGACGCGCAGGCCGCGGGGTGTTCGACAGAGGTGTTCCTGTTCCCCTTGCGCCTCGCCGGGGCCGACGGGGGCCCGGTCCGGGCGACGGCCCGCATCACGCCCCACGCACGGTAGTCCCTACCTGGGGGTGTGTTCGTCGAGTGCGGGGGGTGGGGCCTGGTCGCGCAGTTCCCCGCGCCCCTCGGACGGGGCTTCGCCCCGCATCCCCGCCCGCCCCGATTCGTTCGGCCGCGGGCCGGTGGGGGCCGTTCGCGCAGTTCCCCGCGCCCCCAAAAGCCTCAGCCCGTCCGGCGCTTGAGAGCGAGCCCCGCCCACCCCGGCCCGCACCACTCAGCCCGTCCGGCGCTTGAGGACGAGCCCTTCGGGCGATGCCGGGGTGCCGGGGCGCAGCCCCGTCGGGGGCGGGGTTGAAGGGGCGGAGCCCCTGGGGATGGGTCGGGCAGGGGCGGCGGGGGCGAGGAGGCTACGGCCTGATCGTGCGGGCGATGTCCAGGGTGAGGCGTTGCCAGGGGTCACGGGGATCACGGGACGTCAGGGCGTGGATACGCCGCAGGCGATAGCGCAGGGACTGCGCGTGCAGGTGAAGCACCCGCGCCGCGGCGCTCGCCGAGCCGGCGTCGATGTACGCGGTCAGCGCCTCCATGAGATGCCGCTGCCCCGGATCGGTGAGCGGCCCGAGAACGAGCCGGGCGACCTGGTCCGGCGCGGCGGCCGGATGCCCGCCGAGCAGGGCGAGGACATGGGCGTCGGCGTCCGTGAGGACACGCCCCGGCCGGTGCGCATGGGCGGGCGCCGTGTCGAGGGCGTCGGCGGCGAGCCGATGCGCCACGGCGACCCGGTCCAGGCTCTCCCCGGTGATCGCACAGCCCCGCCAGGACCGCGCGCCCAGCACCGCCCCCGCCCTGGCGGCAGCCGCGCCCGGCAGCAACAGAACGGCACGCGAACCACGTACCGTCGCGGACGAGACCACCTCGTCCCCCGGAACGGCCAACGCCTCGAGCAGTCCCGTCGCCGCGTCGAGCGCCATGTCGGGACGCTCCGCGCCCATCGGCTCGGCCACCAACAGACAGTAGGGGTCCGGGAGCTGGACCCCCAGCCGGGCCGACCGGTCGCTCAGCGCGCCCACCGAGGCGTGCCGCCCGGCGATCAGGTCGTCGAGCAGCAGCCGCAGTGCCCGGTCGCGGTCCGCCGCGAGGTCCTCGTCGGTGGCGGCGTACGCCGTGGTCATCTCCTCGGAGAGGGTGTCGAGCGCGGTCAGCAGCATCCGGGTGAGAGCGAAGGCGTCCGCGGCGGCGAGCCGGGGCGCGCGGGCCGCGATCTCGTCGGTGAGGACGGTCGCCGCCACCCGGTAGGCCCGCAGTACCGCCTGCACGGGCCGCCCGTCCGCCGCGCGGGCCGCCGCGATGCCTCGCAGGCGCCGCAGGTCCGACGGTTCGAGGGCGCCGTCGGTGACCCACAGGTGGAGGAGCCGCTCCAGGCCCCAGGCCGCGATGGCCCGTACCTCCGGCAGCCGGCTGTCGTCGAGCGCGGCGTACACCGGGACCTGTTCGTGGACCGCCGAGACGATCGCCGCCACGACGCGCGGATCGGCGACCATCTCCTGCCGGACGTGTTCTCTGGCGGCAACGGGCTGACTTGTCACAGGGTGATGATCCCAGCCGCGCGATGTGCGCACCACGGTGGACGGCTCTTGTCACCTTCGCCAGGATCGACGGCGTACAGCGCGGTCTCAGGGACGAGAGGCGGGACGTACGGATGGCTAAGCATTGGGCCGACTTCCAGTACGAGATCTATCTGAACGGAATGACGGGCGCCGTACCGCGGCTGCCCACCGATCTGACCCGGCTGGAGGAGCTGACCGAGCAGCGGCTCGGGCCCGGTCCGGTCGGCTACGTGGCGGGCAGCGCGGGCAACGGAAGCACCGCCCGGGCCAACCGGGCCGCCCTCGACCGGCGCCGGATCGTGCCGCGCATGCTGCGTGACGTACACGAACGCGATCTGTCCGTCGAGGTGTTGGGTCGTGCCCTGCCCGCGCCGCTGGCGCTCGCGCCCGTGGGCGTGCTGTCGATCATGCATCCGGACGCGGAGTCCGCCGCCGCGCGAGCCGCCGCGGCGCAGGGCGTCCCCTACATCCTGTCGTCGGCCTCCAGCACGCCCATGGAGCAGGTCGCGGAGGCGATGGGCGGGGCGGAGCGCTGGTTCCAGCTGTACTGGGCGAAGGACCGCGAGGTCACCCGGTCCTTCCTGGACCGGGCGAAGGCGGCCGGGTTCACCGCGCTGTTCGTCACTCTCGACACCCCGCTGCTGGCCTGGCGTCCGCGCGACCTCGACCAGGCGTATCTGCCGTTCCTGCACGGTGTGGGCACGGCGAACTACTTCTCCGACCCGGCGTTCCAGGCGGGTCTGGCCAAGCCGGTGCACGAGGACCCGAACGCGGCCGTGCTGCACTTCGTCGGCATGTTCGCGGACCCGGGCAAGACCTGGCCCGATCTCGCGTTCCTGCGGGAGAACTGGGACGGGCCGATCGTCCTCAAGGGCATCCTGCACCCGGACGACGCACGGCGCGCCGCCGACGCCGGGATGGACGGCGTGGTCGTCTCCAACCACGGCGGCCGGCAGGTGGCGGGGTCGGTGGCGGCGGCCGACGCGCTGCCGCGGGTGGTGGAGGCGGTCGGCGAACGGCTGACCGTCCTCTTCGACAGCGGCATCCGCACCGGCGACGACGTGTTCAAGGCGCTCGCGCTCGGCGCACGGGCCGTACTCGTCGGACGCCCGTACGCCTATGGGCTGGGCCTGGACGGGCAGGCGGGCGTCGAACACGTCGTCCGCTGTCTGCTCGCCGAGTTCGACCTCACCCTCGCCCTGTCCGGGCACGCCCGCCCCGCCACTCTCGGCCCCGACGACCTGATCGAGGAATCCGCATGACCACGACCCACACGACCGACACGACCGACACGTCGGTCACCCCGGTGGCGAAGAACGTTCTGGCCGTGGTCTCGGCCCACGTCGGCGGTCGCACCGCCGGTGCCGCGCTCGCCACCGTCTTCCCCGGCGAGGCCAAGGTCACCGTCGTGGAGACGACCGACGAGGACCTGGCCGCGCTGCGCGAGGCCCATGTCATCATCACGGGTCTCGGCCCGGTGACCGCCGAACACCTCGCAGCCGCACCGGACTTGGAACTCGTCCAGTGCGCGAGCCACGGTTTCGACTACGTCGACCTGGACGCCGCCCGCGCCAAGGGTGTGCCGGTGTGCAACATCGGCTCCAGCGGCGCCGAGAAGCAGAACGTGGCCGAGCAGACCTTCGCCCTCATGCTGGCCCTCGCCAAGCAGCTGGTCCCGGCACACACCGCGCTCGTCGACGCCGACTGGGCGCTGCCGAGACTGCAGCGGTCCATCACCGAACTGTCCGGCAAGACCCTAGGCATCGTCGGGCTCGGCCACATCGGCGAGGAGGTCGCCCGGCGTGCGGTCGCGTTCGACATGAGCATCGTGTACGCGGGTCCGCAGTCCGTCGGCGCGGAGGCCGAGGCACGGCTCGGCGGCGCCCGTCATGTCGAACTCGACGAACTGCTGCGCACGTCGGACTACGTCACGCTGCACGCCCCGCTCACCGAGGAGACCCGGCATCTGCTGAACGCCGAGCGGCTCGCGCTCCTCAAGCCGACCGCGTTCGTGGTCAACACCTCGCGGGGCGCCCTGATCGACCAGGACGCCCTCGCGGACGCGCTCGAGGCGGGCACCCTGGCCGGGGCGGGCATCGACGTCTTCGACCCCGAACCGCCCACCGCGGCCCTGCGGTTGCTCAAGTCCCCGAACGTGGTGTTGTCGCCGCATGTCGCGGGCGTCACGCGCGAGACACTCGTACGGATCGCGCTGGCGGCGGTCCAGAACGCCGCCGACTTCGTGGCGGGCAAGCCGCCCCGGGACGTGGTGTCCTAGCCCCGCCGCCCGGCGCGCCCGTTACATTCCCAACCCCTCCACCAGGGAGGAGAGTTGAGCGGTCAGCGGCAGCGCGGGCCGGGCGCTCGTCCGGTCGTCGACGGTCACAGAACGGGGCTCGGCCGAGGACTCCGAGGGGGTCGCCGACGTGTCGTCCCGGCCGTCCGTCGGCGGCTCGCTGGGCGACGCGCTCGGCTCATCGGCCGTGCCCTGCGGGGACGGCGGCCTGCTGACCGGCCGGGTCGAGGCGCTCGCCGTCCCCGCGATCGACAGCGACCCGGGGTCGGCCGAGGCGGAGTCGGTCCGCCACCGCTGCGCGTCGGAGCCGTCCCGGTCCTTGACCACGATGTCGGCGTTCGGATCGGTGGAACTGGGCGTGACCGCGAGTCCCTCGCGTGAGCGGGACAGCAACTCGCCCCGCACGGTGAGGTCGTAGCGCACGTCGCCGCCCCGCGCGGCGCTCTTCGCGACGCAGCGGTCCAGGGCGACGACACCGTCGTCGGCGTGCGAGTCCAGGCACAGCGCGGGGTCGGCGACGCTGCGCAGCAGGCCGTCGCTCTCGTACGACCACTGCTGGGTCCAGGCGGACGAGCAGACGGCCAGCTCGGCCTCGGCACCGGCCTCGGCCTTTCCGCCCCGGATGTCGAGGCAGAGGTCGGCGGCGAGGTTGCGCAGCCGGGTCTGCTCGGTGCTGGTGGGCAGTCCGGCCGAGGTCGGGGGCGAGGAGTCGGCGGAGGGGTCCGGGGCGACCGGGCTGGGCGAGACGGTGTGGCTGCTGCCGACCCCCGTGGAGGCGGTCGGGTCGGCGCCACCTTCGCCGTGGGACCACAGACTGATGGTGAGCACGGTGACGAGCAGCACCGCCGAGGCCGTGCCCGCCCCGGTGAGCAGGACCTTCGAGTGCTTCTGGGCAATCTGGGCCAGCCGCCCGGGGGCGGGAATCTGCGCCAGCAGACGATGACGGCCGGCACTCCCAGGACGCCCACCGGTCCCGAGACGCCCGCCGGCACCCACGCGCCCGCCGGCATTCACGCCTCCCTCGGCGACCGCCCGTCCGCCGCCGAACGCGAACCCCTCCTCGGGGCGCACCGCTTGCCGCCCGCGCCCCGGGCGTGCGTCGAGGTAGCGTCGCGCGCCCCAACCGAGCACCGCTTCGGCGAGCAGAATCCCCAAGCCGCCCTCGAAATACCCGAGTTGCTCGGCCGCGTGCCGACAGTGGCGGCACTCCCCCAGATGCTGTCGGACATCCGGCAGCAAGGCGCCCCCACGACGAATCGGGACGTCGAGCAGGCGGTTGTAGAAGCCGCATTCCTTGGTCGGCGCGAGTTCCCGGTGGGCGCGCACACATCCCTGGCGGAATTGCTCACGGGCCTGCTCCAGAGCGGCCGACGCGGTGTCGACGTCCAGGCCCGACAGACCGGCCGGTACGGAAATGTCCTCGGCCTCGACCTCGGTGTGCCACAGCAGACACTGGGCGAGGGGCGGCAAGGCGTGGAAAGAGCGCTCGGCGAGCTTCCGATTTTCGGCGGTCATGGACTGCGCCGCCCGCATACCCCGCCCCCCGGCGGGTTTCCTCAAATCCGGCAGAACGCCGGATATCCGGTCCTCGCCGGACCACTCATTGACGGTGTCCCGCACGGTCACGAGCAGTCGGGGCCGCAGGGCCGCTCCGGACTCGCCACGTATCAGGCAGTCGAGGGCGTAGTGGAAGGAGGTCGCGGCGACCATCGAGGCGACGTTCGAGGACGAGGCGAGGCAGATGGCCGCGTAGTCGTACGTCGACTGCCAGTGCCGCGCCATCAGCAGGGCGACGGACTGCGTGGCCTCGCCCTCCGTCCGGCCTCTCAGCCGCGCGGCGAGGCTTTCGTCGGACTCCCCGGGAGCACCGCCGGGAGGATAGGAGGGGCGAGGGGGGTGGGGGGTGGGCACAGAGCGGGTTCCTTCCACGGTGCAAGGTGGTGCACAGAATTTCCTTGGTCGCCGAAAAGGGAGCCCCTGCCTGGTGCACACCTTTTGACGGAGCGCCGGGAAAATGGCCGCCGGCCCGGAATGATGAACACCGATTTCATACCCGGCCATTGACCCGCGCGGTAAGTTCACCCTCGCACAACACGCTCATGACCAACAAGGCACTTGAGCAACATCTGCATATTGAAAGATAGTCAGTAACTACGCCAACTCGCGTCGCTCGCACCGGCTTTCGAAATTTCCCGCACCACGTTCACGCGCCTCACCGCGCCACCACGTTCACGCGCCTCACCGCGGCACCACGTTCATACGCCATGGGCCCTCACGCGCCCCGTGTGAACCGCGCGCTCACTCCGGAGCCCGTCGCACGCTCCCGGCGCGCGGTGCTCCGCAGTCCACTGGAACCCGGCCCTTCTCGGAGGCCCCGCGCAGGACGGCGGCTCTCCCGCGCGAAACCGGCCGCCGGCCCCGATCCTCCCGCCCTCGGCCGGCGGCCTCGGGGGCGAGAGGGGGCCGCGCGGCGGGTATCAGATCTGCCAGGAGCGCAGCCGGTCGGCCGCGCCGTAGACGTCGGTCTTGCCGGAGATCAGATCCCGGGCGAGGTCGACGAGCGCCCCGTAGGGCGGGTCGATCCCGACACCGCTGACGAACATGTACGCCACCGCCGCCGAACAGGCGAAACGGGCGTTGGCGGCCGGTAGCGGCTTCAGTAGGGCCAGGGTGTGCAGCAGAGCGGCGGCGCGCCAGGCCGGGTCGGAGTCGACTCCGAGGCGGGGCGGGTCGACGCGGTGCCGGGCCACGGCGGCGACCAGGGCCGAGAAGTCGTTGACCGAGGGCTGGTCGGGCAGCACCTCTTCGTGGCGCTGCAGCAGCCACGGCACGTCGATATGGATGACGGGAGCCATCACTCAGGCGGCCCGTCCCTCGCCCCTGCCGGGAGGTTCGTCCTCGGGGAAGGCGGCCGCGAACTCGTCGGCGTGCGCCGTGAAGAAGCGGCGGAACACCTCCGCGCCCTCCTTCAGCGCCCGGTGCCGCACGATGTCGGCCGCGGCCGCCTCGCGCACCAGTGCCTTCATCGACGTACCGCGCTCTTTGGCGATCTGCCGGAGGTCCTCGAGTTCACGGTCACTGAACTCCACATTCAAGGCTGGCATGCCGCCACGGTACCGCGAGGGTACTTACCCGTAAATATCACCTGCTCAAGAGGTGTGCGCAGCGGTACCGCGAGCCGATTCAGCGGGGCTGCTCGCGGGCCGCCTCCGCCAGGGTCAGCCAGCGGGCGGAGGCGGCGAGCGGCAGGCACACCCAGTCCTTCATGGGGCGGCCGCCCATCGGGTCGAAGAGGTGGGCGCCGGTGACCGCGAGCGCCTCGGCGTGTTCGGGACTGTCGCGGTGCAGGCGGACGACGAGTTCGCCTTCGTGGAGACCGACGAAGGCCTTGCCGTTCGGGTCCTTCAGGCACGGCATGCCGAACATCTTGGAGAGTCTCGCCCCGCGGGGGGCGAGATCCTCCGCGAGGCGGCCGAACAGCTCGCCGGCGTCCGCCATCAGGCGACCTTCCGTCCGGTGAGGGCGAGCAGGCGCTCCAGCGCGGTGGCGCCGGCGACGGGCTCGACCTCGGGTCCGAAGGATCCGTTCGCCCGGGCCCCTTCGGCGATCCGTCCGACGATGGCCGTCGCGGTGGCGACCACGTCGTCGTCGGCCGTGAACGGCTGCCCGGTGGCCGTGGCCAGGTCCCAGCCGTGCACGGTCAGCTCCATGATGGTGATCATCCCGGCGAAGGGGGCCGGGAAGGTGTTCGGCCCGAAGGAGGTCTCGCCCTCCCAGGCGCCGGGCTCGGCCCAGGCCGCGGTGAGCTGGTCGAGGAGCGGCGGATACACCACCCAGGGCGCCTCGGTCAGCGTCGTCGGGGCGTCGGCGGGCAGCGCCTGCTTCTTGGCGGCGTACCCGCTCATGGTCAGCACGCCGAGCAGGTGCTCGCTGAGCCCGTGGACGTCGAACGCAGCGCAGGGGGTGGGCAGTTCACGCTTTCCGGTGAGGTCCGACTGCCGGGTGTGCAGCCGCAGATTGCGGGCGGCGCGGGCGAGCTGGTCGGCGAGTTCAACGGGGTTGAAGCTCATGAGGGTTGCTCCCATTCAAGACGGGGTGGAAGTGATGGAGGAGGGGGCGATCAGCCGAAGAACGGAGCGGGCCTGCCCGTCTCCGCGTACGCCTTGAGCGCCGTGAACTTGGTGGCCCAGCCGTAGGTGAAGTCGCGGTAGGCGTCGCCCTGGTCCGGGAACCCGGCGTGCGTGAAGCGCAGCTGGACCCCGCCCTCGGGGACGTCGAGGATCTCGTACGTCTGCGTGGTGCCGGCCCACGGGCCGTTCTCACCCGCGAGGACCAGACGCCGGTCGCCGGACTCGGTGATCCGCAGCCGCCAGGGCTCCGGCACACCGGGGAAGCTCAGCGCGTGCTCCGCTCCGACGCCCTCCCCTATCGCGGCGTCCGTGGTGAACCAGCCGCGTACGCCGGTCTCGGTGGCGAGCGCCGCGCGGACGGTGTCCGCCTCGGCCTCGATGGTCAGCTGCATCGCGATGTCGGCCATCGGACGTCCTCCCAGGCATGTCGTGCGTGTCCGGTGTCGCTCCGAACATCTTTCTTTAGTCGACACTAAAATAAGACCTACGGCCGACGCAAGTTAAAGCCATGACTAAAATAAGCAGCGTGGATCAGGTGAAGGTGATCAGCGAGCCGCGGCGGCGGGCGATTCTCCAGCTGGTGTGGCACGAGGAGCTGTCCGCCGGAGAGATCGCCGAGCGCTTCGACGTCACCTTCGGCGCGGTCTCCCAGCACCTGAAGGTGCTCCGCGAGGCGGGGCTGGTCGTCGTCCGGAAGGACGGCACCAAGCGGTACTACCGCGCGGACCGTGCTGGGATGGGACCGCTGGCCGCCTACCTGGAGTCCATGTGGGGCGACTCACTGGACGCCCTGGCCGCGCTCGCCGAACAGGCCGAGCGGGAGGAGGAGCAGAAATGACCATCACCCCCGACGGCTCCGTCGTCGTACAGCGGCACATCAAGGCCCGTCCGGAGACCGTGTTCTCCTTCTTCACCGACGCCGACCGATGGCTGTCCTGGCAGGGCATCGAGGGCGTGTTCGACCCGACGCCCGGTGGTGCGTACCGGATGCGGGTCGTCGGTGAAGCGACCGCCTCCGGACGCTTCGAGGAGGTCGACCCCTACACACGGATCGTCTTCACCTGGGGCTGGGAGAACGAGGGCGACCCGGTGCCGCCCGGCAGCAGCCGGGTCGAGGTCACCTTCGCCCCCGAGCCGGACGGCACCCTGCTCACCTTGACCCACTCCGGGCTGCCCGAGCCGGCCCGCGGGCCGCACCAGGAGGGCTGGGAGCACTACCTGGACCGGCTCGCCGTACGGGCTCCCGGTGGCGACCCCGGCCCGGACCACTGGATGGAGCAGAACCCCGCCTGAGCGTTTCCGCGCTCTCAGACCACCCAAAGCCCGCGCCTGCGGTAGCCCGCCTCCCAGAACAGCTTGTTGAGGACACGTACGGGCGGCGGCAGCGCGCCGAGGAACCGGGCGCGGTCGGCGGGCGCTGCTCCGTCGACGATCCACGGCACGAAGAGCGCGGCCCCGCGCACGCCCTGTGTCTTGCGGATACGGCCGGTGAAGGCGCCCCAGTCCGCGGGCGTCAGCACCTCCCGGATGAGCGGCAGGGCGCTCTCCTCCTCGTGGGCGAGGTGCTCGTCGAGGGTCGACGCCAACGAGCGGACCAGGGCGGGGAGTTCCGCCGAGCGGTCCTTCAGGGCCGCGTCGACGGCGGTGAGCCGCGGGTCGAGGAGGGCGTGCTCCGCCTCCATCTCGGCGAGGAGGGCGACGTCCCGGGGACGGCCCGCGACCTTGCGCTCCACGCGCGGCCACAGATCGCTGTCCTCGGCGGTGTGGTGGATGTGCAGCTGATGCCTGAAGTTGTCCCAGCCCGCGCGGACCTGGGGGGTGAAGGCGGTGCCTTCGGCCGCCGCGTCGCCGAGGCGTTCCAGGTCGCGGCGGAAGGCGTCGTGGGCTGCGTACATGACGGTGAGGTCGACCGTGCCGGCCGCGGCTTCGGTGGTCATGAGGTCGCTTCCTCCAGTTGGGGTTCGTGGACGGGCAGGGCGTGCGGGTTGGCCGACGGGCCGAGGTGACGGCGTACGGCGAGGCAGGTGAGCGCGCCGGTCAGCAGGACGACGGCCGAGACCAGGACGGCGGGACCCATGGCGTGCACGAAACCGTGCCCGAAGACCTGGGCGCCCAGCGTGCGCATGCGGTCGGCTATGTCGTGCGGTACGCCCTCCGGCAGCCGTGCCGCCTGGCGCGCGTTCACATCGGTCCCCGCCCGGGAGAAACCGCCGACGAAGCCGTCGCGGTACGCGGCGGGCAGTCGTCCGGCGCGCTGTCGGGCCTGGTCGGTGAGCGAGGAGGCGAGCTGGGCCTGGAGCACGGCGCCGACGACGGCGCCCGCGAGCACCGAACCGACCTGCCGCAGCGCGTTGTTGACGCCGGACGCCGCTCCGGACAGCTTCGCCGGTACGTTGCGCATGACCTCCGTGGCCATCGGTGCGAAAGTGCAGCCCGCGCCCAGACCCGCGAGGAAGAGGGGGAAGGCGACGGCCGTCCAGCTCGACCCGACGTCGGCCGCGCCCACGATCCACACCAGGGCCGCCGTCCAGGCGAGCAGCCCGGTCATCAGGATGAACTTGCCGCCGATCTTGTCCGCGAGGACTCCGGCGGGCCCGGCCGTCACGAACGAGCCGAGCGCGAGGGGCAGCAGCACGAGGCCGGACTTGAGCGCGCTGAAGCCCAGTACGGACTGCAGGTAGATCGTCAGCGGCAGGAACATCCCGACCACGCCGAAGGACACGGTGACGCCCACGAAGTTGATGAGGGTGAAGTTGCGGTCCTTGAAGAGCGAGAAGGGGACGAGCGGGTCGTCGCCCTGCTGGCCGCGCTCATGGCCGAGGAAGGCGGCGAAGAGGAGTGCCGCCGCGCCGAACAGTGACCAGATCCAGGCGTTCCAGTGGTAGCGCTCTCCCTCCGTCAGGCCGAAGGCCAGACAGAACAGGGTTCCCGAGGCGAGCAGCACGCCCAGGGTGTCGAAGCGGTGGCGTACGGTGCGCCGTGAGCCGGGGATGACCGCCGCGGCGAGGCCCAGCACCACGACCCCGAGCGGCAGGTTCACGAAGAAGATCCACCGCCAGTCGAGGTGGGTGATCAGCGCGCCGCCGATGATCGGGCCGAGGGCGCCGGAGACGCCCGCGACCACGCCCCAGACGCCCATCGCGGCGCCCCGCCGGTCGGCCGGGAACACCTCCGCGATGATCGACAGGGTCTGCGGCATGAGCAGCGCCGCGCCCAGGCCCTGGACCGCCCGGAACGCGATCAGCTGCGCCGGATTCTGCGCGAGGCCGCAGGCGAGGCTGGCGAGGGTGAACAGGGCGACGCCCGCGAGGAACAGGTTGCGTTTGCCGCGCAGGTCGCCGAGGCGGCCCGCGGTGATCATCAGGACGGCCAGGGCGAGGGTGTAGGCGTTGACGACCCACAGGATCTCGTCGAGGGAGGCGTCGAGGTCCTGGCCCATGTCGGGGATCGCGATGTTCACGATCGTCAGGTCGAGCAGGGTCATGAAGAAGCCCAGGGAGAGCGTGATGAGGATCGCCCATGGGTTGCCGTGCCACTTGTCGTGCCACTTCTTGAACACGGTGTCTGTCTCCTTGTGTCGAGGCATCGGACTCGCGTTCAAGAGGGCGTGGGCTTCCGCCGGTGTGACGCCCGGCGGGCTGCGTGAGACGTACGTCACATATCGCTCTCCGGACGTCACATTCGGGCCCGCTTCTCCCCTCGCAGTAGTGAGCGCACCAAGGGAGGCAAGGCATGTCCGAAAGCCCCGCGACCGGGACGGCCGACGGCGCGACGCAGGTGTTCGTCGACCACCGCGAGCTGCTCTTCGCGATCGTCTACAACATCCTCGGCGGCGTCGCCGACACCGACGACGTCCTCCAGGAGACCTGGCTGTCCTGGACGGGCCGCGCCCACCGCACCCCGCTGGAGGGCATCACCAACCCCCGCGCCTATCTCGTACGCATCGCCGTGAACCACGCGCTCGCGCGGCGCGCCGCCATCACCCGCCGCCGCGAGACGTATGTGGGCCCCTGGCTGCCGGAGCCGCTGCTCGACGAGCCGGCCCCCGAGGACTCGGCCGACGACCGGGCCCTGCGCTCGGAGTCGGTGTCGCTGGCGATGCTCGTGGTCCTCGAGTCCCTCACCCCGCTGGAGCGCGCGGTCTTCGTCCTCAACGAGGTGTTCGGCTACGCGCACACCGAGATCGCGGAGGTCATCGACCGCAGCCCCGCGGCGGTACGCCAGCTCGCGCACCGCGCGCGGGAGCACGTGCACGCCCGTCGGCCGCGCTACCAGGCCCATCCGCGCGTCCGCCGGCAGGCGACCGAGCGCTTCGTCGAGGCGGCGCTCGGCGGGGACATCGCGGCGCTGATGGAGATCCTGGCACCGGACGTCACGGTGTGGACGGACGGCGGCGGGAAGGCCTCGGGCGGGCTGCGTCCTGTGCACGGCCGGGACAAGGCGGCGCGGCTGTTCGCCGGGTACGCGACCCGGCGCGGCTCCGGCTTCGACCTGCGCTACCGGCGCGTCAACGGCGACGACTCCGCCGTGCTCTTCGAGGGCGAGTCGCCGTACGCGGTCATGGTCATGGACCTCACCGCGGACGGCGAGCAGGTGTCAGGCGTCTACATCGTCACCAACCCCGAGAAGCTCGCGCATGTGCGGCGCGACGACGAGAACCAGGAGACCGGGCTCGCGGAAGGGGAGCGCGCATGACCGCCACGGACCACCGGCCCGCGAAGGCGTCCTCCGGCGAACGGGTCGCCGACTGGTTCGACGGCCGGCTCGGTGTGTACGCCCTCGGCAGGCGCTATCTGCGCAAGGTCTTCCCGGACCACTGGTCCTTCCTCCTCGGCGAGATCTGCCTGTACAGCTTCGTCGTGCTGATCCTCACCGGGGTGTACCTGACCCTGTTCTTCCACCCCTCCATGAACGAGGTGACGTACCACGGCGGTTACCTCCCCCTGAACGGCATCCGGATGTCGGAGGCGTACGCCTCGACGCTCCACATCAGCTTCGACGTGCGCGGCGGACTGCTGGTGCGGCAGCTGCACCACTGGGCCGCGCTGGTCTTCCTCGCCGCGATGCTGACGCACATGATGCGGCACTTCTTCACGGGCTCGTTCCGCAGGCCCCGCGAGGTGAACTGGGTGTTCGGCTGGACCCTGCTGCTCCTCGGTCTGTTCGAGGGCCTCTTCGGCTACTCGCTGCCGGACGACCTGCTGTCCGGGACGGGGCTGAGGTTCGTGGACGGGGCGATCCTGTCGGTGCCGGTGGTCGGCACGTATCTGTCGTTCTTCCTGTTCGGCGGGGAGTTCCCCGGCCATGACATCGTGGCCCGCTTCTACTCCCTGCACATCCTGCTGATACCGGGGATCATGGCGGCGCTCGTCGTCGCCCATCTGATCCTCGTCGTGTACCACAAGCACACCCAGTTCGCGGGCCCGGGGAAGACCGAACGCAACGTCGTGGGCACCCCGTTCCTGCCGGTCTACCTGGCGAAGGCGGGCGGCTTCTTCTTCCTGGTGTTCGGTGTCCTCGCGCTGATCTCGGCGGTCGCGACCATCAACCCGGTCTGGTCGTACGGCCCCTACCGCGCCGACCAGGTGTCGACGGGCGCCCAGCCGGACTGGTACCTGGGCTTCGCCGAGGGTCTGGTGCGCGTCATGCCGGGCTGGGAGATCAGCGTGGCCGGGCACACGCTCGTGCTCGGTGTGCTGATCCCCATCGTCGTCTTCCCGCTGCTTCTGGTCGCCATCGGCGTGTACCCGTTCATCGAGTCGTGGGTCACGGGAGACCGGCGCGAGCACCATCTCCTCGACCGGCCGCGCAACCGGCCGGTCCGTACGTCGATCGGAGCGGCCTGGATCAGCCTCTATCTGATCCTGCTCGCGGGTGGCGGCAACGACATCGTGGCGACGCGCTTCCATCTGTCGATCAACACCGTCACCTGGGCGGTGCGGATCTCCCTGTTCGTCGTCCCGGTCGTCGTCTTCGTGGTCACCCGGCGCATCTGCCTGGGGTTGCAGTTGCGGGACCGGGAACTGGTGGCGCACGGCCGTGCGACCGGCGTCGTCAAACGCCTGCCGCACGGCGAGTACGTCGAGGTGCACCGCCCGCTCGGCCCGGCCGAACTCCACACGCTGACCGAGCACGAGTACCGGGACCGGTCAGACCACCGGGACCTCCAGACGGCTGATCCGCAGCCCGCCCTCGACGGCGCCGGGGTGCCCGCTCGCCATGAGGAGCCGCAGCCGTGAGCCGCGCACCCCGTCGAAGGTGATCACGGTCGGTGTGTCGGACGCGGTGGCCCAGTCGACGGCCGTTCCCTTCACCGGCACGTACCGCTTTCCGTCCCACACCGCGACCTCGACCGACGCGGGCAGGGTGTGCGTCGCGTCGACGGTGAAGGAGACCTCGACGCGGTCGACCGCGCGGGGGCGGGCCCAGGTGACCGAGACCCAGTCCTCGGGGCGGGACCCGCTGAAGGCGGGCAGCAGGGCCGTCGCCGACTTGTAGAAGGCGTTGGACCACCCCGTCGCCGCGTCGCCGTCGAGCATGGCGGCGGGCAGGGTGTCCGGGCGGCCGGAGTAACTGGCGTCCGCGAGCGGGTCGTTCGGGGCGCCGGGACCCGGGTCCGGCCGGAAGACCGCGGGCGGGGTGGTCGCCTTCGCGCGTGCCGGGGTGGTGCGTACGGTGAGGGTGGCACCCCGCACTCCCTCGGAGCGTGCCGTCACCTTCAGCGAGCCCGGCCGCGTGCCGGATCGTACGATCGCCAGTGCCTTGCCGTGGAAGGCCGTTCGGGTGCTCGCCTGATAGCGCTCGGCGCTCTCCTCCCTGCCGTTGTCCAGCCCGGCGAGCGAGCCGCCGTCGGTGTCGAAGGCGATCAGGTGCTCCGCGTCGGGCACGACCACACCACGGGCGTCGACGACCTCGGCCGTCACGAAGAGCAGGGAACGGCCGTCGGCGGCGAGCGACGTACGGTCCGGTGTGAGGCGTATCGCGTGCGGCGCCCCGGCGGTGCGCAGGACGTCCGTGGCGACCGTACGGCCGTCGCGGCGGGCCACCGCCTTCAACTCGCCCGGCGCGTAGGGCACTTCCCAGGTGAGGTGGAGCTTGCCCGCGCTGCCGTTCGGGCTGGTGTAACTGCCCGGGTAGGGGCCCGAGGTGAAGGTCTTGTCGTCGCCGGTCGCCTCGGTGGTCTCGAGATAGGTACGGCCGTCGGTGGTCGTCTTGGTGTCGAACCTCCGTGTGCCGAGGGACTTCCCGTTGAGGAAGAGCTCCACGGTGTCGACGTTCGCGTACGCCCAGACCTCGACCGTGTCGCCGGCCTCGTGGTTCCAGGTCATGGGCACCAGATGGACCATGGGCTCGCTCACCCACTGGCTTCTGAACAGGTGGTACATGTCCTTGGGGAAGCCCGCGGTGTCGACCGCGCCGAAGAAGGACGCCTTCACCGGGAACACGTCGTACGGCGTGGGCTCCCCGATGTAGTCGATGCCCGACCACAGGAACTCCCCCGCGAACCACTTGCGGTCCCGGTCCTTCTTGTGCCCGTACTCGCCGCTCATCGTCCAGGACGCGAGGTTGTTGTCGTACGAGGAGACCGCGCGCCGGCCCGGGGTGTGGTTCTCGCCGGTGTTGAGGTGCTGCGGCTCCTGATAGGTGGAGCGGGTCGAGGTCTCGGACGACGACTCCGACTCGAAGAGGAAGAGGTGCGGATAGGCGGCGTGCAGGGCGTCCACCGACTGGGCGGTGTTGTAGTTCAGACCGAGCCCGTCCAGCTTGGCGAGCATGAGGTCGGCAGCGGAGCCCTTCGTGGGCACGCGGCGGTATTTGTCCGAGCCGATGACCAGCGGCCTGGTGTCGTCCGCCGCCTTGATCGCGGCGATGATCCGGTCCGCCATCGCGAGGCCCGGGGTGGAGGTGGAGTCGGGGATCTCGTTGCCGATGGACCACAGGACCACGGCGGGCGAGTTGCGGGCCGCGAGGACCATCTCGGTGGCGTCCCGCTCGCACCACTCGTCGAAGAACCGGCCGTAGTCGTACCTCGTCTTGCCGGTCCGCCAGCAGTCGAACGCCTCCACCATCATCACGATGCCCAGTTCCTCGCAGACCTGGATCATCTGCGGCGAGGGCGGGTTGTGCGAGGTGCGGAAGGCGTTGACGCCCATCGACTTCATGATCGTCATCTGGCGGCGTACGGCGTCCACGCTGATCGCGGCGCCCAGCGCGCCCTGGTCGTGGTGCAGGTCGACGCCCTTGATCTTGGCGTGGACGCCGTTGAGGTGGAAGCCCTCGTCCGGGTCGAAGCGGAAGGTGCGGATGCCGAAGGGGGTGCGGCAGGTGTCGACCCTCGCGTCGCCGACCCGCAGTTCGGTCTCCAGGGTGTAGCGGTGATCCGGGGTCGCGAAGTCCCACAACCGGGGCTTGGCGACGGTGAGTTCATGGGTCTCGTCCGCGCGGTCGGCGACCGCGACCCTGGTGGACGTACGGGCCGCCGTACGGCCGTCGGGGTCGACGATCCGCGAGATCACCTGGACCTCGGCGGCGGCACCGGACTCGTTGACGACGGTCGTCCGCACCCGTACGACCGCCCGTTCCGCCGTGATGTCCGGCGTGGTGACATACGTGCCCCAGCGCTGGACGTGCACGGGTTCGGTGACCACGAGCCGGGCCTCGCGGTAGATGCCACTGCCCGAGTACCAGCGGCTGCTGGGCAGTTGGTTCTGGACCTTCACCGCGATGACGTTCTCGGTGGTGCCGTCCGTGTGCAGCAGACCGGTGAGGTCGAGGGCGAACCCCGTGTACCCGTAGGGGTGGCGGCCGACCTCCTCGCCGTTGCAGTAGACGTGCGAGTCCATGTAGACGCCGTCGAACTCCACGGAGATCCGGCGGCCGGCGAGGGCGGGCGGCAGCGTGAAGGTGGTGCGGTACCAGCCGAGGCCGCCCGGGAAGAAGCCGGTGCCACTGGTGGTGCCGTGTTCCGTGGTGGGGGTCTGTTCGATGCTCCAGTCGTGCGGAACGGAGACTTCCCGCCAGGCCGAGTCGTCGTAGCCGGGCTGCGCGGCACCCTCGTACGCGCCGGTGGGGTCGCTGATCCCACCCGGGTTGACCAGCGCGAAGCGCCAGCCGTCGCGCAGCTCGACCAGGCGGCGGCCCGCGGCACGCCCCGGCGAGTCGGCCCAGGCGTCGGCGGCGCCCAGGAGCGATCCGGCCGCGGGTGCGGCGGTTCCTGCGATCAATACCGATCTTCGAGTGACCGACATGGCGGCTCTCCCTACTCAAGGGCCCATAAGTCATCACAACTGATCGTGAACAAACAGATTCTGACGGGGTGACACACGGCCCCGTCAAGGGTGCGGCACCCACTTCCGCCTCGCGCATCACATCGGCCGGAACAAGTCGTACCGATGTACCCCTGGTGCCACCCGTGTGCCGGGTGCGGAACGCGCGTACGCACTAGGCTGGAACCCGAGTGACGCGCCTGTTCACTGTGAGTGTCCGCAATGGAGTGGCGACGATGAGCCCGGTCCACCCGCTCGACGAGGCCGCCACAGCACGGGCGGTCATCGACGGGAACGGCACCCTGCTCCGATGGAGCGAAGGGGCCCGCCGTCTACTGGGTCATGCCCCGGAGGAGGTCGAGGGGCGCCCCGCCGCCGATCTGCTGGCCACGGACACACCCGTACCGGCCGAACCGACCGGTAACCGCTGGAACGGCAGCCTCGATCTGCGCCACCGCGACGGGCACACCGTCTCCGTGTGGCTGCTCGCCCACCGCAGGAAGCCGCAGGACGGCGGCCCGGCCACCTGGCTGGTGGTCACCCCGCTGGAGGCCCGCGGCCCGCGCTCACCGGACGACCCGCTGACGACGGCGGTGCTGGCGCAGTCCCCGTGCCCGATGGCGGTCTACGACGACCGACTGCGCCTCTTCGGGGTGAACGACGCGATGGCCGACGTGATCGGCCTTCCCGAGTCCCGCATCCAGGGCCTGAGGTTCTCCGAGATCGGCGGCAAGGAGGAGAGCGAAGCCCTCGAGGCACAGCTGCACGAGGTCCTCGCCACCGGAACCGGTCGTGACGTGGAGACGTTCATGCAGACCGGCGGCGAGTACCACGCGCACGCCTGGCTCGCCCGGATGGCCCCGCTCACCGACGCCGAAGGCCAGGTACGGGGAGTGTGCCTGGCCGCGCACGACTTCACCGAGCAGTACAACGCCCGGGAGCGGCTGCAGCTCGTCAACGAGGCCAGCATGCGCATCGGCACCACTCTCGACGTCACCCGAACGGCCCAGGAGCTCGCCGACGTCTGTGTGCCCGCGCTCGGCGACTTCGTCAGCGTCGATCTGCTGGACCCGCCGGAGCACGGGGGCGAACCCCACCCCGAGCCGCCGACCCTGCCGATCAGGCTGCGCCGCGCCGCCCACCAGTCGGTGAACCCGGGCTGCCCGGAGGCGGTCGTCAAACCCGGCCAGGTCGATGTCTACCCCGTCCACTCACCGCAGGCGGACTCCCTCACGGCCTCCCGGACCATCGTCGCCCCCGACGACACCGCCACACTGGCGGAGTGGCTCTCCTGGGACGAGGTACGCGGCGCCCGCATCGCCGAGTACGGCCTGCACACCAGCATGTCGGTGCCGATCAAGGCGCGGGGCCAGACCCTCGGGGTGGCCGTCCTCACCCGGTTCCGGCGCCCCGATCCGTTCACCCCCGACGACATACTGCTGGCCGAGGAGGTGACGGCCAGGGCCGGCGTCTGCATCGACAACGCCCGGCGCTTCTCCCGGGAACGGGAGACCGCCCTCGCCCTCCAGCGCAGTCTGCTCCCCCAGTCACTGCCCCGGACGGCCGCCGTGGAGGCGGCCTCCCGCTATCTGCCCGCCGCACGGGCCGGAGTGGGCGGCGACTGGTTCGACGTGATCCCGCTGTCCGGGATGCGGGTCGCCATGGTCGTCGGAGACGTCGTCGGCCACGGCATCGCGGCCTCCGCCACCATGGGCCGGCTGCGCACCGCCGTCCGTACGCTCGCCGACATCGACCTCGCCCCCGACGAACTGCTCACCCACCTCGACGACCTCGTCGTACGGCTCTCCACGGAGGCCGGCGCGGAGGGCACCACCGGCGAGGTCGGCGCGACCTGCCTGTACGCGGTCTACGACCCGGTCTCACGGCGCTGCGCCCTCGCCCGGGCCGGACATCCCCCGCCGGTCATGCTCCCGCCCGGCGGCCCGCCCCGGAAGATCGAGCTGCCGGCCGGTCCGCCGCTGGGACTGGGCGGACTGCCCTTCGAGTCCGTCGAGCTCGCCCTTCCCGAGGGCACGGTGCTCGCGCTGTTCACCGACGGCCTGATCGAGAACCGCGAGCGGGACGTCGAGGCCAACCACGAGCTGCTGTGCCATGCGCTTGCGGAGTCCGCGGACTCCCTGGAAGGTGCCTGCCACGACATCCTGCGGACCCTGCTTCCGATGGGCGGCGCCCAGGACGACGTGGCGCTGCTGCTCGCCCGGACCCACGGGCTCGCGCCCGCCCAGGTGGCGACCTGGGACATTCCCGCCGACCCCGCGTTGGTCGCGCCGATCCGCAAGCAGGTCGTCGAGCAGCTCGCCGCCTGGGAGCTGAGCGCCGCGACGTTCACGGCCGAGCTCGTGGTGAGCGAGCTGGTCACCAACGCGATCCGCTACGGCGAGCCGCCCATCCGGCTGCGGCTCATCCACGACGCCGAGACCCTGATCTTCGAGGTCTCCGACAGCAGCCACACCGCGCCGCATCTGCGCCGGGCCAAGACCTATGACGAGGGCGGGCGCGGGCTGCTGCTGGTCGCCCAGCTCACCCAGCGCTGGGGCAGCCGCCACACGGCCGACGGCAAGACGATCTGGGCGGAGCTGACGCTCCTCGGGGAGTTCTGACGACATCGACGCAGGTCCGAAGGGTCGGTGAGCGGGTCGGAGTGCGGCATCTGATGTGATGGTCGGGCACCACGACTTGTGTCCCGGAGGACCGAACCCTGAACACCCCGCTCGCCGAATCCCTGTCCGTCGTCCTGCTCGTCGCCGTCCTCGTCTGCGCGGTGGTCCGCCCCTTCGGCTGGCCCGAGGCGGTCGTCGCGGCCCCGGCCGCCCTGCTGGTGATCGCCACCGGCGCGATCTCCTGGGACCACGCGGGCGCGGAGGCGGGTCACCTCGGGCCGGTGATCGGCTTCCTGGCGGCGGTCCTGGTACTCGCCAAGTTCTGTGACGACGAGGGGCTCTTCCACGCCTGCGGCGCGTGGATGGCCCGCTGGGCGGCGGGGCGGCCGGGGCGCCTGCTGACCGCGGTCTTCGCGCTCGCCTCGGCCATCACCGCGGTACTCAGCCTGGACGCCACCATCGTGCTGCTCACCCCGGTCGTGTTCGCCACCGCCGCCCGGATGGGCGCCCGCCCGAAGCCGCACGTGTACGCCTGCACCCATCTGTCGAACACGGCCTCGCTGCTGCTGCCGGTCTCCAACCTCACCAATCTGCTCGCCTTCACCGCGAGCGGTCTCAGCTTCACCCGGTTCGCGGCGCTGATGGTGCTGCCGTGGCTGGTGGCCATCGGGGGCGAGTACGTGGTCTTCCGGCGCTTCTTCGCCGGTGACCTGGCAGCGGCCGTGCCCGAGCCGACGACCGGGGAGCCGCCGGAGCTGCCCCTGTTCGCGCTGGTCACCGTGGGCTGCACCCTGGCGGGGTTCGTCGTCGCCTCCGCGCTGGGCGTGGACCCCGCCTGGTCCGCAGCGGCGGGGGCGCTGGTGCTCGCCGCCCGGGCCCTGCTGCGTGGGCGCGCCACCCCGCTCACCGTGCTGAGGGCTGCCGCTCCGGCCTTCCTCGTGTTCGTGCTCGCGCTGGGCATCGTCGTCCGGGCCGTGGTCGACAACGGACTCTCCGACGCCCTCGGGCATCTCCTCCCGGACGGCAGCGGACTGCCCGCGCTGTTCGGAATCGCGGCGCTCGCCGCCGTACTGGCCAATCTCATCAACAACCTGCCCGCGGTCCTGGTGCTGCTGCCGCTGGCCGCCACGTCCGGCTCCGGCGCGGTGCTCGCCGTGCTCCTGGGGGTCAACATCGGCCCCAACCTCACCTACGCCGGATCCCTGGCGACCCTGTTGTGGCGGCGTATCGTGCAGGAGCACGACCACGGCGTCGATCTGCGGGAGTTCACCCGGCTGGGTCTGATCGCCGTGCCGGCGGCGCTGGTTCCCGCCGTACTGGCACTGTGGTTCTCGCTCCACGTCATCGGGGGCTGAGCCGTCGCACAAGTGAGGGCCGGAGGCTGATGCTCATGCGGGTCGTCGTCTGGCTCGTCGAGGGGACCTGGCCGGCCTGCGTGGACGCCGTGCGCACGCACGCGCCGCAGGCGACCGAGGTCGTGCTGCTCCACGTCAGCGAACCCGGGGTGCCCGGACTGGCGCACGGCGCCTTCGCCGGGCTGCTCGGCCGGGGGCACGCCGAGCGCGATCCCGGGAACCGGCTGGAGGATCTCGGCGCCCGGTCGGCGGCGCGGCTGCTCGACGCGGCGGCCG
>LRTP01000057.1 GCA_001550305.1 Streptomyces diastatochromogenes | reverse complement strand
GGCCTTGTCGTCGACCGGGATGTTCATCAGCCCCTCGGTGATCTTGAGGTGGCCGGTGGAGGAGACGGGGAGGAACTCGGTCACTCCCTCGACGACTCCCAGTACGACGGCCTGGCCGACGCTGATAACACTCATGGGATCCATCTCTGCGGTGAACGGGGCGAGCACGTGTCCCCCGGGGCACGGGCGCACGGCGACACATGGCAGACTCGGACCACGGCAGCATTTACACCGCCGTAGAAGCTCAAGTTTTACACGACTGTAGAAGATGGACGGGTGAACGACAAACCCATGGGCCTCGATTCACGCGATTCACAGGCTCGGGGCTCCAAGCGGGCCAACGGCGAGCGGGAGTCCGAGATCCTCGGCGTACTCCAGCGGGCCGAGGCCGCGCTCACCCCGGGCGAGGTCGCCGAGCGGCTCGGGGGCGAGCTGACGTACAGCAGCGTGGTCACGATCCTCACCCGGATGCACACCAAGCAGCTGCTCACCCGCACCCGGCGCGGACGGGCGTACGCCTACGCGCCCGTGACCGACGACCCCGGGTTCGCCGCCCGCCGGATGCGCACCGTGCTCGAGGAGCGCCCCGACCGCGAGGCGGTGCTCGCCCGCTTCGCCGACAGCCTGTCCGACACCGACGCGGACCTGCTGCGCCACCTGCTGGGACCCGACGCGGACCCAGACCGGTAGGACAAGGAGCCCGCCCGGATGCGTATCGCCGTCTATCTGCCGCTGCTGCTGTCCGTGATCGCGCCTCTCGGCGCCCGCCCGCTCTCCGAACGCTGCGAACCGCGCCTGGCCACCTGGCTGCTCACCGCCTCCGCGCTGATCCTGGGCGTGGCGACCACCGTCTCACTGGGACTACTGGCGATCACCGGTCTGATAGGCGTTCCGTTCCTCGCCGACCTCGGCCACTGGTCGGCCCGCACCGCGCAGGTCAACGACCCCGCCGAACCGCCGGTCGCGCTCCTCGCCGGCCTCCTGCTCGGCGGCGCGCTGCTGACCGCGGCGCGGATGCTGTGGCGCCGGGCCCGCTCCATCGCCTCCGCCATCTGGGACGCCGCGTGCATGCCCACGCCGGACGGCCTCGTCATCGTCGAGGACGAGGCGCCGGACGCGTACGCGCTGCCGGGCCTGCCGGGGCGGGTCGTCGTCTCCACCGGCATGCTGCGCACCCTGGACAGGGCCGAGCACGACATCCTGCTCGCCCACGAGCGCGCCCATCTCACCTCCCATCACTATCTGTTCGTGGCCCTGGCCGGCCTGGGCGCCGCCGCCAACCCCCTCCTGCGGCCCTTCGCCACCGCCGTCACCTACACCGTGGAACGCTGGGCCGACGAACAGGCAGCCCGAGCCACCGGCGACCGCCGCCGGGTTGCCCGCGCGGTCGGCAAGGCGGCCCTG
>LRTP01000569.1 GCA_001550305.1 Streptomyces diastatochromogenes | reverse complement strand
GGCTCCCGCCCCGGACGGGGACCGCTCAGGTGCGGTAGGCGTAGTACGCCGCGTTCGGGTACGACGCGATGATGCTCGCCACCGACCTGTTGTAGGTGTTGGTGGAGTGGTACGTCACGTACGGCACGCCCTGCGGGCTGCGGTAGGTGACGATCATGCTGTGGTCCTTGGACCCGTCCTTGTTGAAGTCCATCTGCAGGACGTCACCCACGTCCAACTGGTAGACGTTGGCGAGGCTGGTGACCCGCTTGGAGGACAGGGCGAACCACGAGAACTCGTTGACGCCGACGAACGAGTCCGACTGGATGTCGGAGTTGCCGAACCACTTGTGGAAGTCGTCCGTGTAGCCGGGGACGTGCTTCCAGCCGCCCGCTTTCAGGGACTGGCTGACGAAGTTGGTGCAGTCGCCGCCGGCACCCTGCCCGTTGAAGTTCGGGTAGGCCGGGTTGTAGTTGTTCCAGTACTTGGCCGCGTACGCCGCCATGGCCTTGTAGTCGTAGCCGGAGGCCGAGAGGTTCTTCGGCTTGGCCGGCGCGGGCCACGTGGTGACGGAGCGGGTCGCCGAGGGCGGCGCGTCGTCGGCGGCCGTCTTCGGCGCGGCGACGAACGTGGTGGCGGCGACCTGGTTGACCGCGACGCCGTCATCGGTGTCACGGATGCCGGTCAGCTGCCAGTCGCCGTTGCGATCGGCCTTGAACGTCAGCTCGTGGTGCGCCTGGAAGCCGGTGGTCTTCGGCTCGTTGCCCTTGACCTTCTCGTAGGTCAGCGTCGTCGTCTCGGTGACGCTGACCGTGGCGTGACGGCCCTTCAGTCGCGTACGGTCCAGCGAGACGCTCGTGTTGGCCGAGCTGTACTTCTCGCCGAGCGACTCCAAACGGGACTTGCGGCCCCGCAGTTGCGACAGTGCGGACTTCTCCTCGCGCGACAGCGTGGAGGACACCCGCACGTCGCCGGAGAACCGCGACGACAGTGACGTGTTCCGACTGGTCTTGCCGCCGTCCACCAGGGCGTCCGTACGGTCGGTGAAGACCGCGTCCGCCAGCCGTTGGAAGGTGGCTTTGGTCGACGGATCCACGGCGGGGTCGGCGACACTCGACGCGCCCGCGGTCCAGTTGGGCAGCAGCGCGGCGCCGGCGACGACCGAGGCGGCCGCTGCCGTGACTATGGTCGCCCGTCGCCGCTTACGGCTCAGTTTCCTTGATCTCAATGATGTTCCCCTCTACGCCGGTACTCGATACCGGGAGCCGCATCCTCGCACGGCATGTGTGGCTCCTGTGAAGGGGGTTGCCGAAGTGGCCCAACCGCAACACACGACTCGTCGACGGGACCGGCGTCCCCCAGCCCGCCCCGACGCCGCGCCGCGCGTTTTCGTCCCGATACCGCTCACCCACACCGGGGCGAAGTTGCGCAAATCGCTGCCCCACGAGGGCAGTACCCCACCGCCCCTTCGCCCCGGTGGCCCTCGGCTCCGCGTTCCGTACGCCGACCTGCGCAATGTGCCGTACGGCGGAGGGCTGTTACCGGCGGCGGGCGTGCGGCTCAGGAGGTGACGCGTGCGAGGAAGTCGCGGATGTACCCGGCGATTTCCTCCAGGTGGCTCTCCAGGGCGAAGTGTCCGGACTCGAGGAGATGGATCTCGGCGTCGGGCAGGTCGCGTTGGAAGGCGCGGGCTCCGTCCGGGCCGAAGATTTCGTCGTTGGCGCCCCAAACGGCCAGCAGCGGCACCTGGCTGTCGCGGAAGTACTGCTGCAACTGGGGGTAGAGGGCGACGTTGGTCGGATAGTTCCGGAACAGTGCGAGCT
Organism: Streptomyces diastatochromogenes; assembly: GCA_001550305.1. GTDB lineage: Bacteria > Actinomycetota > Actinomycetes > Streptomycetales > Streptomycetaceae > Streptomyces > Streptomyces mirabilis_D. Next base: position 4,531 of record LRTP01000569.1, on the reverse strand, counting down.
GGATGGCGTCGTTGCCGGGGCGGTCGAGCAGCGCCTGGTCGATGGTCCAGCTGTCCGGGCTGACGAGGCTCGGATCCGCGACCCCGTTCAGGTACTGCCATCGGGTCAGTTCGAGGGTCAGGGCCCCGCGGAGGGGTGCTTCGTTCTCGGGCGTCGGGTTCTCGGCGTAGGCGAACAGCCCGTCCCAGAATGCCTTGACGAATCCGTCGGTGTAGCCGTTGCCGTTCTGCGTGATGATCGCGGTGATGCGCTGCGGAGACCGTGTGGCGAGCCGCCAGGCGATGGGCGCTCCGTAGTCCTGCGCGTAGACGGCGAACCGGTCGACGCCGAGCTGTTCCAACAGGGCGGCGGTCACGTCGGTCAGAGTGTCGAAGGTGTAGTCGAACTCGTCGACCGTCGGCATGGCCGACTGTCCGAATCCGATCATGTCGGGCGCGATGACGCGGTAGGTGTCGGCGAGTGCCGGGATGAGGTTCCGGAACATGTGCGAGCTCGTCGGGAAGCCGTGCAGCAGCACGAGCGCCGGTGACCGCGGGTCTCCGGCCTCCCGGTAGAAGACATCCATGCCGTTGACGGTGGCGGTGCGGTGATGCACGACGCTGCTCATGTCAACCTCCAAGGTTGCTTTGAACGGTTAGTCGCAGTCCAGCATGGAGGGTCTAACCTGTCAAGTCGTCTTTGATAGTTAGACTCGCAGAGCCGGAAGCCCCGCACTCCCGGAGCCCCCGCCAGGGGCTCACAGATCCAGCAGGACGTCAGTGGTGGGGATGCTGCAGCACGGCAGCACTTCACCCGAGGCGGGATCCTCCAGGGGTTGCGTCGTGTACTCGACCTGACCGGTGAGCAGAGGAGTGGCACAGGTGTGGCACACCCCTGTGCGGCAGGACCAGCGCGTGGGGACCTCGCACGCCTCCGCCAGCTCCAGCAGCGTCGCGTACCGTTCCGACCAGCCGGTGGACAGGCCGCTGCGGGCGAAGGTCACGGAGGGCCCGGTGCCCCGGGGACCGGGCGGCTGGTGAGGAGGTCCGGAACCCGTGTGGGTGATGCCGGGGTTGATGGCCGCGAGCGCCCCGAAGACTTCGGTGTGGATGTTCGAACTGCTCAGCCCCGCCCGCTGGAGCGCGGATGTCACCGTCGACATGAAGCTCTCGGGGCCGCACAGATAGGCGTGCGCATCCGCAGGGATGCCGAGCTCCCGGATCCCGTCGCTGGTCATGCGTCCGTGCGTGATGCCCGGCCCCCCGGCGATCTCGAGATCCGGGGCGGTGTAGTAGATGCAGACGCGGGCGTGCGGCAGGCGGGCCAGGAGTTGCCGGGCCTCTTCCGCGAAGGGCTGCTGTCCCGGATCGCGCGCGGTGTGCACCCACCACACGGTGCGGGAGCTGTGTTCGAGGGCCAGTTGGTGCAGCATCGCCAGAACGGGCGTGACGCCGATGCCCGCCGAGAACAGTGCCACGGGCGTGTGGTCATCGGCCAGCACGAACGTCCCGCGAGGGGCTGCCGCTTCGATGACGTCGCCCGTGTGCAGATGGGTGTGGAGATAGGTGCTGACCTTGCCGCGGTCTTCGCGTTTGACGCTGATCCGGTACTCGGCGGCACCGGGGGCGGAGGACAGTGAATAGGAACGCACCAGGTCCGGCCGGCCCTCCGCGGGGATCCGCACGGTCACGTACTGGCCGGGCGCGGCCGGGGGCAGCGCCTGCGAGTCGATGGGCCGCAGGAGGAACGAGGACACCGTGGGGGTCTCGGGTACGACCTGGGTCACGCGCAGCCGCTTGAAGCCCCTCCAGCCCGGCGCGGCGGGTGCGGGGGCGGGCGGCTGGTCGAGTCGATGGCTCATCTCCTGGAAGGACTGCTGCCATCCGGGGCTGAGCGCCTCGATGGCCAAGGCGGTACGCAGTCTGGCCGGGTCGGGGTCCGGAAGGTAGAGCAGGGCGTCGGTGTCGGCGACGCTGAGGGACCCCCGGCCCGTGCGGGTCCGGGTGATCGGGTCTCCGGCCCGGACCCGGCCCTCGGCGATGACGCGGAGGTAGAAGCCGGGGCGGTGGTGGGCGACGAGCAGGGAGGCCATGCGCGGTTCGTTCAGGCGCATGCCGACGCGGTAACAGGTCACGCGTGGCTGGGTGACCTCGAACTCGGCTTCGCCGATGCGGTACCGGTCGCCGATGCACACCTCGTCGTCCGCCAGCCCGTCGACGGTGAAGTTCTCCCCGAACTGGCCGAACTCCAGATCGTCGCGCTCGAGGACCTTGCGCCAGTACGCGTAGGACTGCGTCTGGTAGACGAGGACAGCCCGCTGCTCCCCGCCGTGGCCCTGCAGGTCGCCCTGGCCGTCACCGTCGATATTGAGGCGGCGCACCATCCGGGGGCCGTCGACGGGATGCTTCCACGCTCCCGTGTGTACCGTCCTGTCGCGCCAGCGCACGTCCTTCGGCCGTCCCACGTTGACTGAGAGCAGAGTCGCCATCTCGTCCTCCCGGTGCGGCGCCGCCGCACGGCGAAGTCGGTCGCCTCAGCATGCTGCTCAGTGATCCGGCCGATCGGAACCCGGCTTCGTGGGTCATGCGCACGTTTTCCTCCGGCGCGGGAGGCGAAGAAGCCTATAAAAAGGTACAAAAGTAGTGTGAGCAAGAATCCTGAAACCCCGCAAGACATGGACAAATGGGCTGACCGGATCCGGACGGTCTCCTCGACTTCCGATCCTCAGGCCGCCCGCAAGCTGGCCGGTGACATCTACCGTGCCGCACAGGAAGATCTCGACGCCGAACGTGCCCGGGCGGAGTACGAACGCGAGGAATGAGCCTGTCCGTCCCGTCGGCACATCACGCCTCACGGTGAGGGGGCGACCCTCGCCGTGGGGCGACGCTCGGGTCCCGCAGGAGGCGGCCTCGAGTGCGTCCCGGTGGTACCCGGCTGCGTCCCGGTCGTACCCGGCCGTCCGTGGCCGACTCCGTTTCAGTGGGAGAGGACCTCGTCGGTCCCCAGGCTGCGGTCGACCCCGTGAGGCACCACCTGCTGGCCCGGTTCGAGGTGCAGACGCTCACCGTCGAGGTAGACCTCGACCCTGTCGGGCTCGAACGAGACCAGGTCGCCGACGCGCCCGACCTCGGGGTAGGCCTCGCGGTACGACCACGCCGCCTTCTTGGCCTCGCCGATGTCGTAGTAGTCGGCCAGTCCCTTGTAGGGGCAGAACGTCCGACCCTCCACCGGCGTCAGTTCCTTCTCCTGGATGTCCTCGCGCGGTACGTACCACCGCGGTGCGAACCCGGACTCGTAGAGCACCACCGGACGGGTGGTCCGCGCGATCACCGTGTCCCCCGAGCGCACCTCAAGGGTGCGGGAGGTGTCGCGGATGTCGATGCGGTGATAGGCGTCCGCCGCGTGCCCGAGGATCCGTTCGTCCTCCTCGTAGAAGGCGTCCATGGCCCTCCAGGCGAAGGCGACACGTCCCTCCAGCTCGTCGGCGTACGAGGGGAGCCCCGTGAACTGCCACGCCGCACGCTCGGTGCGACGGCCGCCGACGTCCACGGTGAACCAGGACGTCTCGCCGAGCTCGCGGTGCCGGGTGGTGCGCCCGCTCGCCTCGAGAACGCCGGAACGCAGTGACGAGAGCGGGAAGTAGGCGACGGGGTAGCGCCCCGGCTCGTGCAGCAGTACGACGTCCTCGCTGTCCGCGATCCATTCCCCGCCGAACCTCACCCTCATCCGGCGGCGGAGCCGTTCCGCGAAGAGCAGCCGCTCCGGCAGCGGCTCAGGGGTGAGGAACCTTCCGAGCGCTGTGGAGGAGAGCGGTCCTTGCTGCCATGACAGTCCCATGGCCGGTTCCCTTCTGAGGCTAATGAATAAAATGAGCGTAGAACCATTAGATTGCTCCCGCAAGGCGGCGCACTAATGGGTAGCATGAAGCCGTGCGCATTCGAGTTGGTGTAGATGAGCTTCAAGCGGCGGGGTTCCCCATGGGTGGTGAGCCGCTCGTCGCACTGGACCTGGCGGACACGCTGATGACGGTGACCGAACCGGCCACGGACCTCATCGGGACCCCGGAGGCCTCGGCGGCCTGGTGGGCACTGCAGTCCGGAAGCCTGCCGCCCGGGCCTGTGCCCGAGGCCGCGGCGGTGCGCCGGCTGCGTGCGGCGGTTCGCGACGTCCTGGACAGTCACCTGGAGGGCCGCCCGGCGCGGCCCACGTCGGTGGACGACATCAACGCCGCCGCGGCAGCGGCTCCCGTGAGTCCTCGTCTGGTCGTGACGGTCGACGGCAGCAGGGGCGAGGAACGCTGGCACACCGAACACGGCGGGAACGCCGCGTTGGCTGCCATCGCCGCGGAGGCCATCGGGCTCCTCGCCGACAACGAGCGGCTCGGGCTTCTGCGCCGTTGCGCCAACCCGGCCTGCTCGATGCTCTTCCTCGCCGAGAACAAGCGGCGCAAGTGGTGTACCAGCAACATCTGCGGCAACCGGGCACGGGTCGCCCGCCACTACGAACGAACCCGCACCGACGGAGTCGGCGGCACCTGACCCGCGGAGCGGCC
>LRTP01000568.1 GCA_001550305.1 Streptomyces diastatochromogenes | reverse complement strand
CCGCCGACCTCGCCCGCCAGATGCGCCGCTTCGCGGCCGCAGTCGACGGACACCTGGAGGAACTCGCCCGGCTGGAGGTGCGCGAGGCCGGGCACACGGTCGGCAACGCGCGCTGGGAGGCGGGCAACGTCCGGGACCTGCTCGACTACGCGGCCGGGGGAGTGGAGCGGCTCACCGGCCGCCAGATCCCGGTTCAGGGCGGCCTCGACGTGACCATCCTCGAACCGCTCGGCGTCGTGGGCGTCATCGCGCCCTGGAACTTCCCGATGCCGATCGCCGCCTGGGGCACCGCCCCGGCGCTCGCGGCCGGGAACGCGGTCATCCTCAAGCCCGCCGAGACGACCCCCCTGACGGCGCTCCGACTGGCCGAGCTGGCTCTGGAGGCCGGCCTGCCCGAGGGGCTCTTCCAGGTGCTCCCCGGCCACGGCCCGGTCGCGGGCAACGCGCTCGTCGAGCACCCCGGCGTCGCGAAGATCGTGTTCACCGGGTCAACGGCCGTGGGCAAACAGGTGTTGGCGAAGGGCTCGGCCCTGCTCAAGCGCGTCACCCTCGAACTCGGCGGCAAGAGCCCCAACATCGTCTTCGCCGACGCGGACATCGAGGCCGCCGCCGCAGCGGCTCCGATGGCCTTCCTCGACAACTCGGGCCAGGACTGCTGTGCCCGCACCCGCATCCTCGTCCAGCGCTCCGCCTACGACCGCTTCGTCGACCTCCTCGCCCCGGCGATCGAGTCCGTCGTCGTCGGCGACCCCTCCGACGAGCAGACGCAGATGGGCCCGCTGATCTCCCGGGTGCAGCTGGAGCGCGTGCGCTCGTACGTCCCCGCCGACGCCCCCGGTATCCGCGGCAAGGCCCCCGAAGGCCCCGGCTTCTGGTTCCCGCCCACCGTCCTCACCGGCGTCGAGCCCCACGCGCGGGTGGCCGTCGAGGAGGTCTTCGGCCCCGTCGCCGTCGTCCTGCCCTTCGAGGACGAGGCGGACGCGATCCGGCTCGCCAACGCCACCGAGTACGGCCTCTCCGGCTCCATCTGGACTCGTGACGTCGGCCGCGCCCTGCGCGTCTCGGGGGCCGTCCGCGCCGGGAACCTGTCCGTCAACTCCCACTCCAGCGTCCGCTACTGGACCCCCTTCGGCGGCTTCAAGCAGTCGGGGATCGGCCGCGAACTCGGCCCGGACGCGCTCACCGCCTTCACCGAAACCAAGAACGTCTTCATCAGCACGGAGGGCCCCGCACAGTGACCGAAGCCACCGCAGGCACCGCAGGCACCGAAGCCACCGCGGACGCCGAAGGAATCATCTGCCGCCGCCTCGTCGGCCGTACCGCCGTCATCACCGGCGCCGGCAGCGGCATCGGTCTCGCCACCGCCCGTCGGCTCGCCTCCGAGGGCGCCCACGTCGTCTGCGGCGACGTCGACGACGCCCGCGGCAAGGCCGCAGCCGACGAGGTCGGCGGGATCTTCGTCAAGGTCGACGTCACCGACCCCGAGCAGGTCGAGGCGCTCTTCAAGACGGCGTTCGACACCTACGGCTCCGTCGACATCGCCTTCAACAACGCGGGCATCTCGCCGCCCGACGACGACTCCATCCTGGAGACCGGCCTGGAGGCCTGGAAGCGCGTCCAGGAGGTCAACCTCACCTCCGTCTACCTGTGCTGCAAGGCCGCGATCCCCTACATGCGGCGCCAGGGCAAGGGCTCCATCATCAACACGGCGTCCTTCGTGGCCCGGATGGGCGCGGCCACCTCGCAGATCTCGTACACGGCCTCCAAGGGCGGTGTGCTGGCCATGTCCCGTGAACTGGGCGTCCAGTTCGCGCGCGAGGGCATCCGCGTCAACGCCCTGTGCCCGGGACCGGTCAACACCCCGCTGCTCCAGGAACTGTTCGCCAAGGACCCCGAGCGGGCCGCACGCCGGCTCGTCCACATCCCCGTCGGCCGGTTCGCCGAGGCCGAGGAGATCGCCGCGGCGGTCGCCTTCCTCGCCAGCGACGACTCCTCCTTCGTGAACGCCTCCGACTTCCTGGTGGACGGGGGGATCTCGGGCGCGTACGTCACACCCCTGTAGATCGCCCCGGTGTATGCACGTTCCATGCGATATCGATCCGTTCGTGTCACTTTCGCGTGGACCCTGGTCGCGGCCGCCACCCTGGCGGCCGCGCCACCCGCCTCCTCCGGCACCCGTCCCGACTGCCCGCGGCTTTCCGCGCGTTGGTACGGCGACAACCGCGCCCACCTGCAACAGGTGATCGACGAGCGAGGCACCTGCGCCGGGCCGATCCCCCCGGCGGGCCGCCCGGTCGCCGCCTTCGACTGGGACAACACCGTCACCAAGAACGACGTCACCGACGTCACCCTCGTCTGGGCCCTGGGACACGACAAGATCCTGCGCCCCGCGCACTGGCGGGACACCAGCCGGTGGCTCACGGACGCGGCGGACCGGGCACTGACCGCCGCCTGCGGCACCACCACACCCGCGGGCGCACCCCTCCCCACCTCGACCGAGCCCCGCTGCGCCGACGAGATCCTCGAGATCCGCGAGAACGGCCGGACCATGAGCGGCGCCGCCGCCTTCGCCGGCACCTGGAACCACCGGCGCACCGTCCCCCAGTACGCCTGGGTGCCCCAGCTCTTCGCCGGACGCACCGTCGCCGAGCTGGCCTCGTACGCCCGCGGCGCCCGTGCGCAGGCACTCGCCGCGCCCCTCGGCTCGACGCGGACCCTGGGCACGCACACCGTCCCGGCGTACGTCCGCTACTACGACCAGCAGCGCGAGCTGATCCGTACCCTCCAGAGGGCCGGATTCGACGTCTACGTCGTCTCCGCGGGCGCCGAACCGGTCACCGAGGTCTGGTCGCGGGGGGTCGGCATCGACGCCCGGCACACGATCGCCATCCGGTCGGTCCTCGACCGGCGCGGCCGGATCACCACGTGGAACGAGGGCTGCGGCGGCGTGCCGGCGACCCGGGGCGAGGCCATCCCGTACGTCGACGGCAAGCGCTGCTGGATCAACCAGGAGATCTACGGCGTCCACGGCGCCGCGGCGTGGCAGCGGCAGGACCCGCGCCACCGCACCGCGCTCGCGGCCGGCGACGCCGACACCGATGTGACCTTCGTCGGGGACGCCACCGGAGCCCACCTCGTCCTCAACCGCAACAAGAGTGAACTCATGTGCCGCGCGTACGACGACGCCGACGGCCGCTGGGTGATCAACCCGATGTTCATCGGGCCGCTGCCGCGCAGGCCCGAGCCGTATCCGTGCGCGACCAGCGCCTACCACGCGACCGGCGGGGGCGCGGAACCCGTCCTCAGGGACGACGGTTCGGTCGTACCCGACCAGATGGACACCGTGTACGGAACACCCGTGTACTGACGTTCGGGGCGCGCCCTAGAGTGCCGGAATGAGCATGACGCCTCCGCCCGGCTGGTACCGCGACCCCTCGCACCCGCTCGTCGAGCGCTGGTGGGACGGCACCGCCTGGACGGACCACCGGCGAGGACCCGAGGCACTCCAGGTGCCCCTGGCGCCGCCGCGACCCGTCGGCGGCGGCTCCCGTCGTGCCAAGGCCGTGGCGCTCGTCACCGCCGGAGTCGTCCTGGTCACCTCGATCGTCACGGGCGCCTTCGTGCTCGGCCGGGAGGGCGGCGGCGGGGGCACCGCGGCGACACGGACCACCCCGCCCGCCGCCCCCGGACAGACCGCCGGCTCCCCGGCCGGCCCGTCCTCCGGCGACCCGTCCGTCGTCGTGGACGAGCTCAACGGCATCGCCCTGCCGCTGTTCGACGGCTGGGTCCGCGCCCGGGACGTCGCCGAGGAGGACGTCATGATGACCACCCCCGGCACCTACGACTGTCCGGGCGACCCCGGCCTGTGCCGGCACGGGCGGGTCGTCTCGCGCACCGTCACCGCGAACGACGAGAGGTCCCCGAAGGCCCTCGCCGAGCACGACATCGCGGACGCCGCGAGCACCGCGTACGACCGCGACCTCCTCGACAACCGGCCCTTCCACGGCATCACGTCCCACCGGCAGCTGCGGGCGAGCCCGGTCGCCGTCGCGGGCAGCGTCGGATACCTCGTGCGCTGGCGGGTGAAGACGGGGGTGGGACCCGGCGGGTACGTCGAATCGCTGGCGTTCCCCTCCGGCGTGGGCTCACGGGCCCTCGTCATCGTCCGCTTCGTGTTCGACGCGGGTGCGGACGGGCCGCCGCTCACCGACATGGACCGGATCACCGAGGGAATCCGGCCGGTCGGCACGCGGTGAGCACCGGCCGGTGGGCACGAGGTGAGCCCGGCTACAGGAAGGTGTGGCCCTCTCCCCGGTACGTCGGGACGGTCGCCGTCACCGTGTCGCCCTCGACCAGGTGCAGCGCGTCGAACCGCTCGCACAGCTCCCCGGCCTTCGCGTGCCGGAGCCACACCTTGTCGCCGATGAGCAGGTCGTCCGCGGGGGCGCCGAGCAGCGGCGTCTGCACCTCGCCGGGGCCCTCCTGGGGGTCGTAGCGCAGACCCTCCGGCAGGTGGGGGACCGGCAGCCGGTCGGGGCCCGGGGCGCCCGAGGCCGGGTAGCCGCCGCCGAGCACCGTGACGACCCCGACACCCGGCCTGCGTACCACCGGCTGCGCGAAGAGCGCGGCCGGACGCCCGCTGAACGACGTGTAGTTGTCGAACAGCCGAGGCACGTACAGCCCGGAGCCCGCCGCGATCTCGGTGACCGCGTCCTCGGCGGCCGTGTGCTGCACACTGCCCGTCCCGCCGCCGTTGACGTACTCGAGGTCCGGCTCCACGGCCCGTACGGCACGGACCACCTCGGCGCGCCGCCGCGCGAGCTCCTTGCGGGCGGTGGCCTGCATGAGCCTGACCGCACGCGAGCGCAAGGGCCGCCCCGCGACGGCGTCACCGACACCCGCCACATGCCCCTCGTACGCCATGATCCCCACCAGCTTGAACCCGGGCCGGCGGACCACCGCGCGGGCCAGGTCGGCGACCTGGGCGGGCGAGTGCAGCGGCGAGCGCAGCGCCCCGACCCGCACCCGGCCGCCGAACAGCTTGAGGGAGGTGTCCAACTCCAGGCAGACGCGCACCACTTCGGTACCGTCCCGGCGGGCCTCGTCGATCAGGCGGAGCTGAGCGGGGTCGTCGACCATGACGGTGACGGCGGCGGCGAGCTTGGGGTCGGAGGTCAGCTCGGCGAAGCCCCGGATGTCCGCCGAGGGGTAGGCGAGCAGGATGTCGTCGAAGCCGGAACGGGCCAGCCAGATCGACTCGGCCAGGGTGAAGGACATGATCCCCGCGAAACCGTCCCGCTCCAGGACGCGCTCGAGCAGGGCGCGGCAGCGCACCGACTTGCTGGCGACCCGGATCGGCTTGCCGCCCGCCCTGCGGACGAGATCGTCCGCGTTCGCGTCGAAGGCCTCCAGATCCACGATCGCCAGAGGGGCGTCGAGATGAGCTGTGGCCCGGTCGTAGCGGGCCCGGTCTGCGGCGCGGGCGGTCATGCCCGAAGCCTGCCAGACTCGATTACCGCAGGGTAGGGGGACGTTCCGGGCAGATGCCCCGGGCGCGCGGACTGGTTCCCTCCCTGCCCACGTCAACCCGTAGAGTGACGCGCACGCAGGGAGGAACGACCTTGTCCGGGCGGGTCGTGCCCGGGATGACGGTCCGTCGGCACGGGTATGGGTGCTCGTGACGGGTGAGTCGCCGAGGTGGTTTCTTCCGTACACGTGAGCGGCCCGGCGGATTCCGGGCCGGGTCGGTAGCCCGGGTACGAGGAAACGGGGGGTGCATGAGCACGGAAGCGCGCCGCGCCTCCATCCCGCCACGCCCGGCCACCCCACCCCGCCCGGCACAGCCACCGGAAGAGTCCCCCGAGGGGACAGTCTCCCCCGAGGCGGCAGCGTCTCCCGCGCAGGACACCCCACCGCCTCCCACGGAGGGCCGCACCGGCTCCACGCCCTCCCGCCCGGCGAGCCCACCACGGCCCGGACAGGCCCCGACGAGCGGGGAGCGCCTGCCGTCCGGCCGGGCGACCCCGCCGCGGCCCGCACCGTCTCCGGCGAGCGGAGAGAGCGTGCCCTCCTGGTCGCCGACCCCGCCTCGATCTGAACGGTCTCCGAGGGGCGAGGGCGGTGTGCCGTCCCGTGCGGTGACCGCACCGAGGCCGGAGATGACTCCCGGCCGTGGGGATCCGGTGCCCCCGCAGAGGTTCGAAGCGCCGCCCGCTGAGGGTGTCACGCCGCCGCGTCCGGCGACCCCGCCGCGACCCGAGCAGTCCCCCGTGGGTGGGGACGCGGTGCCGCCCCGCCCGAAGTACCTGCCCTCGGGCGCCACTTGGCGGCTGCGTCCGGCCGAGCCG
>LRTP01000567.1 GCA_001550305.1 Streptomyces diastatochromogenes | reverse complement strand
CCCGCCCGGGAGCGGCTCCGGCACGGCCACCTCATGGCCGCCGCCGCCCTCACCGTCCACGGCGACCTCGCCGCGCCCCCCTCCCGCGACCACGCCGACCGGCTGGCCGCTCTGGACGACGACGCGTGGGAGACACTTCGACTCGGCCCCGGCTGGACCGAAGCCGTCACGCGGGCCCAGGAGGAGGTACGTACCCCATGAGCCAGACCGTCGACCGAGCGCTGAGCATCCTGCCGCTGCTCGCCGAGGGCCCCGCCGACCTCGGCCAGGTCGCCGACCGCCTCGGCGTCCACAAGTCCACCGCGCTCCGCCTCCTGCGCACCCTGCACGAGCACGGCCTCGTCTACCGCCAGTCCGACCAGCGCTACCGCCTCGGCGCCCGCCTCTTCGCCCTCGCCCAGGAAGCCGTCGAGAACCTCGACGTCCGCGAGATCGCCCACCCCCACCTCGTACGGCTCAACGAGACGTGCGGGCACACCGTCCACCTCGCGGTGTACGAGGAGAACGAGGTCCTCTACATCGACAAGGTGGAGAGCCGCTACCCGGTGCGCATGTACTCGCGAATCGGGAAACCGGTCGCCATCACGGTCGCCGCCGTCGCCAAACTCCTCCTCGCCGATCTCCCCGAGCCCGAGCGCCGCGCCCTCGCGGACAAGCTCGACTACCCCATGTACACGGCCCGTTCGACCCCCAACGCGCCCGCCTTCCTCAAGGAGCTGGCCACGGTGCGCGAACAGGGCTGGGCCACCGACCTCGGTGGCCACGAGGAGTCCATCAACTGCGTCGCGGCCCCCATCCGCGGCGCCGACGGACGCGTCGTCGCCGCGATGTCGGTCTCCGCGCCGAACGTCGTCGTCACCGCCGACGAACTCCTCACCCTGCTCCCGCTGGTGCGCCGGACCGCCGACGCCATCAGCCACGAGTACTCCGGCAAGCCCCCAGCCAAGGAAGAGAGTTCCCGACGTCCATGACCGAGAAGACCGCCCTCACCCCCAAGACCCACACCACGCCGCCCGCGAAGTTCTCGCACGGCGTGAAGAAGGGGAACATCCTCCAGGTCGCCGGACAGGTCGGCTTCCTCCCGGCCGAGGAGGGCAAGCCGCCCACGCCCGCCGGTCCCACCCTGCGTGAACAGACCCTCCAGACCCTCGCCAACGTTCAGGCGATCCTCGAAGAGGGCGGCGCGAGCTGGGACGACGCGATGATGATCCGCGTCTACCTCACGGACGTCGACCACTTCGCCGAGATGAACCAGATCTACAACACCTACTTCGAGGAGCAGGGCCTCACCGCGCCCCCCGCCGCCCGCACCACGGTCTACGTCGGCCTGCCGGCCGGCCTCCTCATCGAGATCGACGCGCTCGCCGTACTGGGCTGAGCGCCCCCCTCGAACTCCCGCACCCCGTACGTCATCACGGCACGGCCTCCCTCCCCATGGGACGCCGTGCCGCGATCCCCCCTGCCCGAAAGCCGCATGCCCCACTTACCCGACTGCAGAGGTCCCCCGCCCATGTCCTCACCCATGCTGCTCGCCGCCACCCCCGCACCACCGGTCCCACCCCACACCGGCGGCCTGATCGCCCTCATCCACGGCACCGCCGGTCTGCTGACCGTCGCCGCGCTCGGCATCGCCCTGCTCCTCGTCCTGATCATCAAGGTGAGACTCCAGCCCTTCGTGGCGCTGCTCGCGGTCTCCATAGCCGTCGGCCTCGCGGCCGGTCTCTCCGTCACCGAACTCTTCGGCACGGTCCAGCGCTCCGACGCCGTCTCCCTCATCGAGTCCGGCATGGGCGGCACCCTGGGCCACATCGCGATCATCATCGGGCTCGGCACGATGCTCGGCGCGATCCTCGAAGTCAGCGGCGGGGCCGAGGTGTTGGCGTCCCGGCTGCTGAACCTCTTCGGCGAGGAGCGGGCGCCCCTCGCCATGGGCCTCACCGGCCTCATCTTCGGTATCCCGGTCTTCTTCGACGTCGGCATCTTCGTCCTGGCGCCGATCGTGTACGCGGCGGCCAAGCGTGGCGGCAAGTCGATCCTGCTCTACTGCCTGCCCCTGCTCGCGGGTCTCTCCATGACCCACGCGTTCCTGCCGCCGCACCCGGGCCCGGTCGCCGCCGCGGGACTGCTCCACGTACAGCTCGGCTGGGTCATCCTCATGGGCATCGTCTGCGGCATCCCCGCCGTGCTCGCCGCCTGGGTCTGGTCCGCGTGGATCGGCAGGCGGATCTTCGTCCCCGTACCGCAGGACATGGCCGAGGCCGCCGACGAGGCGAGGGCCGCGCTGGTCGAGGAGCAGCGGGCCGCCGGGGTCGCGCCGCAGGAGAAGCCGGTGCCGCTCGGCACGGTCCTGGCCATCATCGGTACGCCGCTGGTGCTGATCCTGCTCGCGACCTTCTCCTCGATCGCCTTCGACCCCTCCACGGGCCGCTCGGTCATCGAGTTCTTCGGCCACCCCTTCGTCGCGCTGACGATCGCGCTGCTGCTGGCGTACTACCTGCTCGGCATCCGCCGCGGCTGGTCCCGCAAGTCGCTGGAGACGGTGTCGACGGCCTCGCTGAAGCCGGTCGGCAACATTCTGCTGGTGGTCGGCGCGGGCGGGGTCTTCGGCGCGGTCCTCAAGGGCAGCGGGGTCGCCCAGGCCCTCTCCGACACCTTCAACGACGTCGGCCTGCCGGTGATCGTCCTCGCGTACCTCATCTCCCTGGTCCTGCGTGTCGCCCAGGGCTCGGCCACGGTCGCCATCGTCACCACGGCCGGCATCGTGGCCCCGCTGCTGACCGAGGGCGACCACTCCCAGGCCTTCGTCGCCCTGGTCATCATGGCGATCTCGGCGGGCTCCATCTTCGCCTCGCACGTCAACGACGGCGGCTTCTGGATGGTCGCGAAGTACTTCGGCATCTCCGAACGGGACACCCTCAAGACCTGGACGGTTCTGGAGTCGGTGCTGTCGGTGGCGGGCTTCGCGGTGGCGGCGGTGGTGAGCCTGTTCGTGTAGGTACGGGGCGTCTTCGTACAACAGTCGCGTTGCCAACTTGGGGGCTGGCTGTGTCCGACACAGGATCTTCGACCATACTGCCCGCTGTGGAGCAGCGCATAGGTTCGAAGAGCCAGCCCCTGGACGCCGCCGCGGTGAACCCGGCGTACATCCCCGGGCTCACGTCACCCGCGAAGGCGGAGCCGAAGGACGCGGCCGTCGAGGAGGCCGCGTCCGAGGAGACCGCCTCCGAAGAGGCCGCGTCCGAGGAGGCGGTTGTCGAGGACGCCGCCCCCGAGACGGCGGTCGCCGAGGAGGCGTCCGCCGAGCCCGAAGAGGAGGCCACCTCCGCATCCGACTCGGACTCCGAGCCCGAACCGGACCCGGACGGGCCGGTGTTCGAGGCGTCCGACCGGCGCGCCTCGATCAAGGCCGACCACAGCGGCGTACGGCTGCGTCTGGACGACCAGGAGGCGGAGTTCCGCTGGGACGAGATCGGCGCCGTCGAGACGGAGTCGCCCCGCTTCGGGAAGCGGTTCACCGTCACGGTGCACACCCCGGACCGCCGCTGGTACCCGATCGAGATCGAGGCGACGGCCCGGGCGCGCTTCAAGGAGTGGGAGGACCAGCTGGACGCGGTCCTGGACGCCTACTTCGAAGACGGTGAGGTTTCTGAAGAGGCCCCGGACGAGAGCGCCCCGTAGGGGCGCGGGGAACTGCGCGACCAGCCATATCCGGCCCGCAGTTCCCCACTCACCGGTTTGTCCCCCTCCTAGCTGCAGTACTGCGTCGCCTTCCCGATCGACCGGTACATGCAGTCCGCGTTCTCCAGCAACTGCAACACCGCGTCCCGGTTCCGCGAGGTCTCCCGCTCGATCACCTCGTCGGGCGGGTAGAACCCACCTCCGGAACTGGACGTCGGATACATCTCGAAGGTGTAGTCGAAGATCTTCTGACTGCCCCAGAGGTAGTCGTCGATCGACCCGTCGGTGATGTACAGGTCGCTGGACTGCTCCGGGGTGTACCCGTTGCTCGCCGCCATCTTCTGGCCGACGGCCTTGAACGCGGCGGCGTCGTCCGCGGTCATGCCGGTCGCGGTGTCGGCGGTGGTGTACCCGAAGGGCCACAGCACGAGTTCGCTGTACGTGTGGAAGTCGATCCCGGCCTTGATCTGCTGCTTCCCGCCGACGACCCGGCCGCGCACGAAGTCCGCGACGACCTTCACCTCGGGCGCTGACTCGGCGGATGCGCCGCGGTAGGTCTCGGAGGACGTGGAGCCGGACGAGCCGCCGCAGCAGCCCCACTTGTAGTTCCAGTTGCGGTTGAGGTCCGTACCGACGTACGAGGAACCGGAGTTGGGCTGGCGGTTCTTGCGCCAGGAGCGGTAGGAGCCGGTCGCGATGTCGTACTCTCCGCCGTCCGGATTGAGGTCCGGGACGATCCAGATCTCACGGTTGTTCACCATGTCGGTGACCCGGGAGTCGCTGCCGTACCCGGCCCCGAGCTCGCGCAGCAGGTACAGCGCCATCTCGACGGTCAGGTGCTCGCGGGCGTGCTGGTGGAAGGTGAGGAGGACCTCGGGCTCGTTCTCGTCGGTGGCCACGTTGTCGCTGACCTTGATGGCGACGATGTCCCGGCCCTGGTACGACTTGCCGATCACTCGCTTGCTCATGATGCTCGGGTAGGCCGCGAGCCGCTGGTCGATCTCCGTGTTCATCTCGGTGTAGTTGTGGTATTTCGAGTCGGCCGAGGGGAAGTCGAGGAGGCGGACGTCACCGGCGCCGTTGGACCGGTTCGGCGCGGACCCCAACAGGGAGACCTCGTAGCCGAGCCGGCGCAGCTTTTCGGCCTGGTCGGCGCGGCCCGAGACGACGACGGTCTCCTCGTCGGCCTCGTCCACGGTGACGCCGGTGCGCTGGATGGCGGTGCGGGTCACCGGGGTGGTGCTCTGGTGGATCTCGTACTGGCGGATGTCGTCGGCCGAGGGCGCGGGGGCCTTCGCGCCGGTCGCCGTGGCGTGGGTGGCGGTGGCGGTGATCGGGGCGGCGAGGGCGAGCGCGAGCAGGGTCGCGAGGGTGACGGTGCGCCTGCCGCGTCGGTGAAGTCGCATGAAGTCTCCTTGGCGGAGTGTGGGGGGTGGAACCAGTGCGACGTACGGAGTGCGGGTGTGGCGCTCATGGTGAGTGTTTGGCATGAGCGGGTCAAGAGTCGCTAAAGGGCCGGTGTCGGAAACCGGTCATGCGTCGGACCCCGCCGGCAGGTCCGCCCGACGGGGCCCGAGTGGGGACAGAGGTGGGGGAACTCAGCCCAGGCCGCGCCACTTCGCGCTGAGGGCGATCGCCCGGAGCTGCTTCGCCGTGAGCGCGGGGGCGGTGCGCGTCGCGGAGGTCACCTGGCTGCCGGAGTTGAAGGCGCTGACCACCACGCGGAACCCGTCGGTCCTGATGGTGTCGGCGGTCCACATGACGATGCCGGCGCCGCCCTTCTTGCCCGGCTCCT
The DNA here is from genome assembly GCA_001550305.1 of Streptomyces diastatochromogenes. GTDB lineage: Bacteria > Actinomycetota > Actinomycetes > Streptomycetales > Streptomycetaceae > Streptomyces > Streptomyces mirabilis_D. Next base: position 891 of record LRTP01000567.1, on the reverse strand, counting down.
CGCGCGTGATGACCTTCGTGCCGTCGGCCAGCGTCTCGGTGCCCGCCCCGAAGAGCTGGTGCTCGACGTCCGACATGTTCGGCTGCACGTTGATCTGGACCAGGCTCCTGCCCTTGCCGTCGTCGACGACGGCATAGGCGTACCCGCTGTCCTGGCCGCTCTTGGCGACCACCTCGACGCCCTTGGGCAGCAGCGACACGAGCGTGGAAGCGACCGCGCTCCCGTCGATGCCCGAGGGCTGTGCGGGTGCCGCCGTCGGGGCCTTGGGGTCCACCGGGATCGCGTCGACGACGCTCAGCCACGCGCCGGCCGTGGCGAGTGTCTTCAACCGCGGTGTGGACAGCGGGGGTTGGGCCCTGCTGACCGGCGCGCCCTTCTCGGCCGGGGCGTTCCATTCGCTCACGCTGACGTGCTGACCCTTGGGGGTGACGAGGTCCGCCGTCCACAGCTTCGTGTCCGCGCGGCGGTCCGGGTACTCGTACCCCTGGAAGATCTTGAGCGCCGAGCCGTCGGGCAGCCTGGTCACGACGCAACTGTCGTACAGCGTCAGGACCTTGTCCGGGCACTCGACGGTCTGTCGAGCCTGCTCGCTGCCCGGCAGGACCCGGTTGAAGCCGACGGCGACGGCCGCCTTGCCCTTGCCGTCGTTGTAGACGACCTGGGCGTACGGCGGCAGCTTCTCGTTGGTGCCGCGTGCTTCCGCCGAGCCGAACTCGCCCCGGGGGAGCAGCTTCTCGAGGAGGCCGATGAGTTGGTCGCCGGTGTACGACGTTTTGGGGGTGGCCGAAGCGACGGGGGTCTTCGCGCCGGTGGCCACGGACTGCCGTCCGTCGTCGCCGCCCGGTACGAGGAGTGCCCCGCCGAGGCCCACGAGCGCGACCGAGGCCACGC
>LRTP01000566.1 GCA_001550305.1 Streptomyces diastatochromogenes | reverse complement strand
GCCTTCGCGAAGCGGACCGTGCCGGCCACGGTGTCCCGGTCGGTCAGCGCGAGCGCGGTGACCCCGCGCTCGGCGGCCCGGCGCACGAGGGCGTGCGGGAGAGAGGCGCCGTAGCGGGCCGAGTAACCGGAGGCGACGTGCAGGTGCGCAATCCCGGAAGCCGACACAGTCCACCTCCGATCACACGCGCCTCAGTTCAAGCCACATGGCCAGAACTGTCGCTAATGTATCGAACATAATTCGAACAGTGCGACTCTTCTACCCCGGGTGTCGCTCCCGTACGCGGCGTGACCGGCCAGGGAAGCTATCTCGCCCCGGCTTCCGGACATCGCGCCCCGAATGCGACATCCGCGCCTTCGGCGCGCATGAGTTCGTCGACCTCGAGAACGACGCGCTGAAGGTCGTCGGCGGCGTCGATCTGGTCTTCGATGCCATCGGTGGCGACGCTCAGAAGCGGTCCGCTGCCCTGATCAAGGCCGGAGGAACGCTGGTGTCCATCGTCGGCCCGGTCGAGGCGCGGCCCACTGAGGGACAGAACCCCTCTGTCGCGAGTATCTACCGGGCGCTCGCCGAACACGCCAAACGCGAGGCCTCATCGCAGGCGTACCGGGGTCACGACGGCGTGGCGGGTGGTACCTGCCAGGACTTCCACGACGGCGAGGCCAGAAGAAATCTTGGTGTAGGTCTCACCGGTGTCTGCGCGGCCCTGTTCTGCTGGACCGCCCGCAACCAGGACCTGTGCAATCTGCGCAGCGAGCGGCGCCGACAGCGTCTGCGTGAGGGCGGTGCGTCCGTTCGGCAGACGTACCGCGAGCGCGCGGGGCCGGGTCTTCGGCCCGGTGTAGCCGGTCACGTCGGCATCGACAGTCTCGGCATGCCGGATCTTCTGCCATCCTCCGGTGCGGCCGGCCCGGTAGGGGGAGGTGGTGCGTTTGGCGACGATGCCTTCGACGCCCTGGCTGTGGAGGGTGGTGTACCAGGTGAGTGCGGTGTCGCGGTCGGTGGTGGCGGAGACGGCCTGGACCGGGGGGTTCGCGGGCAGCTCTGCCAGGAGGCTGAGGAGGGCGGCGCGGCGCTCGCTGTACGGACGCGGCCGGACGTCGCCGGACGGCAGTTGCAGGGCGTCGAAGGCGATGTAGTGCGCGGGGCGCTGGGAGGCCAGGCGGCGGGCGCGGGTGGGGGAGGAGGCGGCGCGGGCCTGTGCGGCCTCGAAGCTGATCCGTCCGTCCTCGGTGGTGATGACGGCCTCGCCGTCGAGAACGGTCCCGGCCGGGAGGTGCAGGCCGGCGAGGGCGAGGTCGCCCCATACGGCGGTGACGTCGCGCCCGGAGCGGGCCTGCAACCGGACTCCGTCGTCGGTCCGCCACATGATCATTCTGTGGCCGTCGAGTTTCACCTCGTAGCTCCAGTCCGTGCCGGTGGGAAGTTCCGGTACGGACTGTGCGAGGGCGACGGAGACGGGCCAGTCCACCCGTCCAGCCTGCGGCGGCCGTGGCCGCAGCGCCCGTCGGTGTCGTCGGGAAGCGGGCCGTGCTGGGGGCCCACAGGCTGGTTGTAGGATCTCGCGCTTCGCTGCCTACACCAAGGCTGTGACCTGCGGCTTCTCGCGGTGCCTCACGCTGCTTCATCTGCGGTTGTCTCGGCTCTCGGTGCATCCCCGCCAGGTTCGGCGACACGGGTGTGGTTCCTCCCGTGCCGCGCGGGGGCGCCCTCGTGATGTCAGGCGGCGCGCTTCACGTGGCGGACCAGCCACATCAGCAGGGCGTCCAGGTCGGCGGCGGCCGAGAGGACCCGGTCGACCGCCTCGGGGGTGTGCAGCCACTCCTCGCAGCCGAGGGGACGGGCGGCAATCAGCGAACGGTGGCGCAGCAGGTTCGTACGGGTGTGGTTCGTCGGATAGCCGCGTGGGGGGCGTTTCATCAGGTCCCCAGAGATGTCGTAGCCCTTCCTCCGCACGTCCTCGACGATGGCGGACAGTTCGCGGCCGCTCCCCTCGGAGGCCACGGCCTTGCGGAACATGTCCACCTGGCCGGGATCGGGGTACCACCAGGCGCCCTGGACCCACAGGCCGTCCAGGGCGAACCGGAGACCGATCTCGATCTTGCGGCCGAGCCGGATCACCGCGCTCTGGTGCTGCCACCACCAGGAGTCGGTGCGGTAGTGCCAGACGGAGAAGTCCTCGTATCGGGGGTCGGTGTCCGCGACCTCGTTGAGCAGGGCGATCATCGGCTGCCGGACCAGGCGTTCGCGGTCCGCGCGACAGCGCTCGCGGGTCGCGTGGGTCGGTTCGCCCTGAAGCTGCCACAACACGTCCATGGCCTGCTCCGGCCAGCCCGTGAACTGTCCGCGCATACGGGCAGGTTAGCTCACCCGTGGTCCCCGCGCGGAGAGTGAGACGGGCAGGGAGCCGTGACCCCAGACAACGTGGGAAGTGCTGCGGCGGGGTTCGTCGGCCAGTCGATATGAAGCGGGCGGTGCGATTGTGCAGCCGAACTTGAGATCCCACACTGGTGGGGCTCGGGGTTGTCGTGGAGGTCTGTGATGCCCCGACCGCTGTGGAGCGGCGCCATTTCCTTTGGCCTGGTGACCATTCCGGTGAAACTGATGAGCGCCACCGAGGACCGTTCGGTCCGGTTCCATCAGGTCCATACCGAAGACCTGGGCCGGGTGCGGGTGCGCAAGTACTGCGAGGCGGAGGACCGCGAGGTGTCCGCGGGCGAGATCGGCAAGGGGTACGAGGTCTCCAAGGACACACTGGTCGCCATCACGGACGAAGAGCTGGAACAGATGCCGCTGCCGACCGCGAAAGCGATCGAGATCGTCGCGTTCGTGCCGGCCGCGTCGATCGACCCCGTGCGGCTCAGCGGCGACAGCTACTTCCTGCAGTACGACGGCCAGGTCGCGGCAAAGCCCTACGCCCTGATCGCCCGGGCATTGGCCCGCAACACGAAGGTAGCCATCGCGAAACTGGCGTGGCACGGGCGCGAGCGCCTGGTGCTGCTGCGCGTGCGGGACGGGGCACTGGTCGCACACGTACTCAAGTGGGACGACGAGGTCCGCGACCCCTCCGAGCTCGCTCCGAAGGACATCACAGTCACGGACTCCGAGATCGACGAGGCGCTGCAGCTGGTCGACTCGATGACGACGGACGACATCTCCGGCTACCAGGACGAGTACCGGAAGGCTCTGCAAGCGGTGCTCGAGGCGAAGGCCGAGGGCCGACAGCCGCCCAAACCGAGCACCAAGGCCGAGGAACCGGGCGGCCAGGTCGTCGACCTGATGGCCGCCCTGCAGGAGAGCGTCCGCAAGGCCCAGGCCGCGCGCGGCGAGGACGCCGGCAATGCCGAGGTCCACGAGATGCCGGCGGCCAAGAAGAAGACGGCCCGGAAGACGGCGAGGAAGGCGCCCGCCAAGAAGACGGCGAAGAAGAAGACGGCGGCGAAGAAGCCGGGCCCGGGGGCAGCGGGGCGCCTAGGCCGTGTCTTCAAAAGATCTTGAGTGGTGGATCATGGTCGGGTGATACGTCGCCATGAACTGTCCGATGCCGAGTGGGAGTTCGTCGGACCGCTGCTGCCGGTGTCACTGCGGGGCCGGAAGCGGCTGGACGACCGCAAGGTCCTCAACGGGATCGTGTGGAAGTTCCGCACCGGGACGGCCTGGCGGGACGTGCCCGAGCGGTACGGGCCATGGGCCACGCTCCACACCCGTTTCCGCCGGTGGGCGCTGGACGGCACATTCGAACGGATGCTCCGGGCCGCCCAGGCGCACGCCGACGCGGCTGGGGACATCGACTGGCTGGTGTCGGTCGACTCCACCATCGTCCGCGCCCACCAGCATGCCGCCGGGGCCCGAAAAGGGGGCTCCGCAGTCCCGGCCTCGGACGCTCCCGAGGCGGCCTGACCAGCAAAATCCACCTGGCCTGCGACAGTGTCGGCCGCCCGCTCGCCTTCACACTCACGGGCGGCAACAGCAACGACTGCACCCAGTTCACCGCCGTGATCGAAGCGATACGGGTGCCCCGCATCGGCCCGGGACGGCCCCGCACGCGGCCCGCCCACGTGCTGGGCGACAAGGGCTACAGCTCCCGGGCCATCCGCACCTGGCTGCGACGGCGCGGCATCGGCCACACCATCCCTGAGCGGGCCGACCAGATCCGCAACCGGCTCCGACGCGGCAGTCGGGGCGGGCGCCCGCCGACCTTCGACAAGCAGCTCTACAAGCGTCGCAACGTGGTGGAACGGTGCTTCAACCGCCTGAAGCAGTGGCGCGGCATCGCTACCCGCTACGACAAGACCGCCGAGTCCTACCAGGCAGCCGTCACCCTCGCGTCGCTCCTGATGTGGGCGTGACATTTGAAGACAACTCCTAGGCCGTGGCTCCTGATGTGTGAGCGCGTGGCCGGAACCGGTCAGTCCAGTTCACCCGCAAGGGTGGCAGGTGCGCCAGGTATCCGCCACACCGGGTGCTCTGACCTTTCCTCATCCCGTCGGCAGGGAAGTCTGAGCGGTGCTGACCAGCGGAGAGTGTGAGAGCTGGCGCGTCCCACGAAGGAGAAGAGAGGCCACGTGATCGCCACCATGATGAGGTCCCTGCGACGGCCGGCAGTGGCCGTAGCTGGCGCAGCAGTCCTTGCCTCCATGATCGGAGCAGCTCGGCCCGCGCAGCCCGCTTACCACCTTGTCCAGATCAAGACGTCCACGGGCAAGTGCCTGACCATCAGGAACCAGAGCACCAGCGACGGCGCTTCGCTTGAACAGAACCGGTGCCAGAATCTTCCCGCCCAGCGCTTCAAGAGCATGAACGATGGCGTCGCGAACCCGACCCACGAGATCAGGACGTTCGCGGACAAGTGCCTGACTATCCACGGCGCATCCGGGGGTAACGGGATCACTTGGCCGATCATCCAGCAGGAGTGCAGGGAGGGTTCCTTCCATCAGCGCTTCACGTACTTCGCCGAGTACGGTCAGCCGGACATCGGGTTCAGGTCGTTGTCCCTGGGGCTCTGCTGGACCGTGACCGGCGTCAGCGACGGCGCCAGGATCGAGGGCGATGCGTGCGACGGGTCCGACTCTCAGCGCTTCACACTCGTCGATGTGTGAGGCCGCGCCGCTGCTCCCCCGCAGCGACACGGTCCCCCTAGTTTCCGTCTCCTTGGTCAGCGTCGGGTCCAGATGAGGATGCCGGCGAGGTGAAGGGCGGCCTGGTAAGCGATGGCGACCTTGTCGCATCGCGTGGCCAGGCCGCGCCTGTGGCCTTGAGGCGGTTGATACATCGCTCGCCGTGGCGTACCCGAGCCTGATCCCCGCCATGGCAAATAGGGGCTCCCTTCCGGGGATCCCCGGGGCATGCGCCAGACTCCCGCCATGAGCACCACGCGACGCCGCCTCGGCACGGGCCCGACCGCCACCAGGAGCACGCCGTCCGCGGAGGAGTCCCCACGCCTTCTGCCCGTCGAACGAGTTGACCTCGGGGAACTCCCAGAGCCTCCAGAGCAGAGCGATCCAGAGCTGACGCGGTCGCACCGGCGGCCGCTTCGCTCTCCTGCTGCGGGGACTGACCCCGACCACACCACCGTGTAGGCACGACACAGGCCCGGCCACGACAGGTCAGCTGAGCTCCTGGCGCACATCCAGGTAGCAGCGCAGCCGTACGCCCGCCGGGCACCCGTGTCGTACGGTCCGCCGTCGCGGTCGCCCACCGCGCGGCGAGTACTTCCTGCAGGGCAAAGGCCGTCTGGTCGTCGGCGGCCGCGACTTCCACGACGGCGATCCCCGGCTCCGCCACATGCACTTCGCTGATCGGTCCCCTGCACAGCACTACGCGCAGACCCCGGCAGCGGTTCTCCGATCCTGGGGTCTTGACCTGACCGGGTAGGCCCGGGTACGGCGACGGCGGGTGGCTAGGCTTCACCCATGCCGACCAGCGAAGACGAGTCGTACGAGGCCGTCAGGCGACTGGCTGCCGGAGTTGCTCTGGACCAGGCGCTCGATGTGACGGATCCGGAGTCCTGGATCGGCCTTGACTTCGGGGTACGCGAACTGGCCTGGCAGCGGCCGGAGCTGTTCCACTCGAACGCGTCGCCGTCCGGGCGGCGGCTGAGCTGGGATCCGGATGCGTCGCTGCCCACCGTCACTTGGCACCACAGGCCCGGTGACGGCGAACTCGCCCTCGCCCTCTGCCACCCAGACGGCCGGATCCGTGAGGCCGCGCTGGACCATACCGAGGAGCGGCCCGCGCTGCTTGCGCTGGTCGTCATCCGCTGCGCGGACTGGGCGGAGCCGGTGCGCGAACGGGCCCGCGTGCTCCTGTCCGAGACGCCCCCGCACCGGCTGGCCGCGCACGCCGCGCTGACCCTGCGGATCGGCCGCCGCTCCCGGGGCGGCTTCGCCCAAGAGCTGCTGACTGGGGCCCTGCGCGCGGGCCCT
>LRTP01000565.1 GCA_001550305.1 Streptomyces diastatochromogenes | reverse complement strand
CTCGGTGGCGGCGGCGTCCAGGAGCACCTCGACCGAGGCGGGGTCGGCCTGGCGGGCCTCCGTCGGAGCCCGCCCACGGGTCCTGTCCAGCACCACCCGGGCGGCGGCCGCGGCGCGCTCGAGGACCATCGCGTGGACCCCGTCGGAGACTCCTGTCCGCTCCAGCCAGACGGCAGGCGGTCCGTCCGGCGTCAAGGGGGCCGAGGGCCAGGCCGGGTCGAGCGGGCCGCCGTCGTCCCGGCGCGTCCCGTCGGCCTCGACCCGGACACGGACCCCGCGCTCCTCGTCGACGAGCCGGGCCGGGCAGCCGGACAGCACGGCCGCGCCCCGCACCAACGACTCCAGACCCGCCCGGCCCTCGATCAGCCGGTCGAAGTAGGCGATCACCTGGAGTGCGGCACCCGCGTCGGGGTCGAGCGCCGCGAGCCTGCCCGCCAGCTCCTTCACCGAACTCACTCACCTCGCACGGGCCACCGGAAAGCGTCGCCCCTCATGCTCCGTCCTCCGGCGCCCGGTGCCAAGCCGTCACCGGCAGGAGGCCCGGTGGACGGGGTCAGTTCTCCAGGAGCCGGCGCAGCCAGCGCAGACGTGCGGCCTTGGTGTCCTGGGACAGGGCGGCCTGCGGCGCCATCAGGTCGTATCCGTGGAAGCCACCGGGCCACACGTGGAGTTCGGCCCGGCCGCCCGCCCGCCACAGGCCGCTCGCGTAGGCGACGGCCTCGTCCCGGAAGGTCTCGGCCGAGCCGACGTCGATGAAGGCCGGGGGCAGCCCGGAGAGGTCGTCGGCGCGGGCCGGGGCGGCGTAGGGAGAGACGTCCGGGCCGCCGCGGGCGTCACCGAGCAGGGCCGTCCACCCCATGTGGTTCGCCGCGCGGTCCCACACTCCGAGACCGGCCATCTGATGGCTGGAGGGGGTGTCGTTGCGGTCGTCGAGCATCGGGCACAGCAGCACCTGCCCCAGGAGCGCCGGTGTGCCGCGGTCCCGGGCGAGCAGGGCGACCGCCGCGGTCAGACCGCCCCCGGCGCTCGCGCCCGCGACGATGATCCGCTCGGGGTCGAACCCCAGTTCCCCGGCATGCTCGGCCGTCCACTTCAGTCCGGCGTAGCAGTCCTCGACGAGGGCCGGATGCGGGTGTTCGGGCGCGAGGCGGTACTCCACCGACACCACGGCCGTGCCCAGCTCCTCGGCCCAGTCGAGCATTTCCCCGACACCGGTGCGGTTGTCGCCGATCACCATGCCGCCGCCATGCACGTTGTAGACGACGGGCACGGCCGCGGCGGCCCGGGTCGGCCGGCAGATGAGCAGGGAGATGTCCGGTGCGCCCTGCGGCCCGGGCACCGTGCGCTCCTCCACCTCGAAGGCGCCGTCCCGGGTCAGGTCCAGGTCCGCCCCTTCGGACAGTGCGATGCCCTCGCGCAGCGCCGGGATCATCTCGACGCTGAACGAGGACGGCAGCTGTTCGCGGATGATCTCGAGGGCGGCGGCGAGCTCCGGGTCGAAGGGCGGGGGCGGCCCGACCCGGGAGCCCTGTGCCTCGGCGGACGGATTGGTGGTCATCGGCTCTCCCTGCGTCCGGGCCACGTCCCTGTGACCACTGACTGTCATCGTGCCGCGCGCCCGCGGTCCCACGGCAGCGCCGGACGGCGGAGAAGTCCCGCCGGACGGCGGGATGCCCGTCGCCGCTCGATCCCCGCCGCCGCTCACCCCTGTCGCCGTTCATCCCTGTCGGCGCTCACCCCTTTCGGCGCTCACCCCTTTCGGCGCTCAGTCCCCGACCCGTACCAGCCCGCTCTCGTAGGCGAAGATCACCGCGTGGATACGGTCCCGGAGGCCGAGCTTGGTCAGGATGCGGCCGAGGTGGGTCTTGACGGTCGTCTCGCCGACGAAGAGGCGGGCCGCGATCTCGCCGTTGGCCAGTCCCCCGGCAACCAGGGCGAGGACTTCCCGTTCCCGCTCGGTGAGGGCGGCGAGGCGGCGGCGCTGGGCGGGCGTGGACGCGGACGCGGGCCCGTGCAGGACGAAGCGTTCGACCAGGCGCCGGGTGAGCGAGGGCGCCACCATGACCTCGCCCCGCAGGACCGCCCGTACGGTCACCAGGATCTCCTCGGCCGGGGCGTCCTTGACGAGGAAGCCGTTGGCGCCGGCACGCAGGGCGGCGTAGGCGTACTCGTCGAGGTCGAAGGTGGTGACGACGAGGATCCGGGGCCCGTGGGGCTGCGCGCAGAGGTGCTCGGTGGCGGCGAGTCCGTCCAGACCGGGCATGCGTACGTCCATCAGGACGAGGTCCGGCTCCAGGGCGGCCGCCCCCGCGATCGCCGCGTCGCCGTCGGCGGCCTCGCCCACCACGGTGAGGTCGGGCTGGCTGTCGACGACCATGCGCAGCCCCATCCGGATCAGCTCCTGGTCGTCGCAGATCAGCACGCGGGACGGGGACGACGTGGGGGGTGGGGTCGAGGCCGGCATCGGGGTCGGGCCGGTCATGGGGCCGCCCCGGTGGGCTCGGGCTCGGCGACGCGCAGGGTGGCGACGACCTGGTAGCCGCCGTCGGGTGTGGGCCCGGCGTCGACGCTCCCGCCGTACAGGGCGGTGCGTTCGCGCATGCCGGTGAGACCGCGACCGGACGAGGGCAGCGGGGCGGGGCGCTCGGTGACGGCGCCCCCTGCGGCGGCGGCTCCGGCTCCGGCTCCGGCTGAGTTCTCCACCCGCACGCGGACCAGCCGCCCGGGCCCCTGAGTGCCCGTGTCGACCCGTACGTGGATCGTGGCGTCCTGCGGCGCGTGCTTGACGATGTTCGTGAGCGCCTCCTGCACGATGCGGTACGTCTGCACGGTGAGGTCCGCCGGAAGACCGCCCTGTTCGCCGCGCACGTCCAGCCGGGCGCGCGTGCCGCTGGTGTTGAGGCGTCCGATCAGCCGGCGCAGATCGGCCGAGAGGGGCTCGGGAGCCGCACCGGGGCCGCGGTCGCGGTCGGAGTCGGCGTTGTGGTCGGGGTTGTGGTCGGGATCGGCCGAGGCGTCCGCGTCGGGCGTACGCAGCACCTCCAGCAGCCGGCGCAGTTCACCGAGGGCCTCGCGGCCGGTCGCACTGATGACGCCGAGGGTGCGGTCGACGACGGCGGGGTCGACATGCCGCATCAGCCTGCCGCCCTCGGCGTTCACCACCATCACGCTGACGCTGTGCGCGAGGACGTCGTGGATCTCGCGGGCGATGCGCGCCCGTTCCTCGGCGACGGCGACCCGGGCCAGGGCGAGGCGCTCCGACTCGACGAGTACGGCCCGGCGCTCGAACTCGGCGAGGTAGGCGCGCCGGGCACGGACGTACTCGCCGAACACCCAGGCCCCGGCCAGCAGCAGCCCCACCGCGAGCGGGGTGAGCCAGGCACCTCGGGCACCCGGACCCACGTACTCCCGCTGCCACGCGGGAATCCACAGCAGTACGCAGACGGCGGCACACACCACCGTCAGCGCGGCGGCCCGGCGCAGACCGCGCACGGTGAGGGTGGCCAGGACCGCGGCCAGGGCGACGGCGCCGCGCCCCGGCTCCTGTCCCCACACGTGTCCGAGGTACTGCGCCCAGAAGGCCGCCGTCACCAGGGCCGCGACGAGCACTGGCCGACGGCGGCGCCACAGCAGCGGCAGCACCAGGGCGACGTACACGCCCGCCTGTACCCAGACCGGCCGCCAGCCCGGCTCCGGGCGGATGACCGGGGGCACGGCCACCAGCACGACCAGCAGGACGTCCGTCAGCCACGGGTGGCCGCGCCGCCGGCGGGACAGGGTCTCGATCAGCCGATGCACCGCCTCACGCTATGACCGGGGCCCGCTCCGCCGCATCGTCCTGCGGGGCGTCACGGGGTCCTCCCGCGGTCGTACGCGCACCGGCCGGGGATACGACGTGCGGCCACCCGGCGCGCTTCCAGCATGGCGGCCATGTCGATCACCACCGAGTTCCTCAGACGGCCCCTCATGACCGGCGCCGTGGCGGCCAGTTCACGTCGGCTGGCCCACGCGATGACCGAGGGCATCGGTATAGAGCGAGCCCGGCTCGTCGTCGAACTCGGTCCGGGGACCGGGGTGTTCACCGACGCGATCCTCGCCCGGCTGGCGCCCGAGGCGCGGCTCGTCGCGGTCGAGCTCAATCCGGTGCTCGCGGCACAACTGTCGGCCGCACGGCACGACGAACGGCTGACCGTCGTGCGGGGTTCGGCCGCCGAGCTGCCCGCCGCGGTGAGCGGACCGGTCGACGCGGTGGTGTCCGGGCTGCCGTGGACGGTCATGTCGCGGGAGCGGCGTGGGCACATCCTGGACGCCGTGAGCGGAGTCCTGGCACCCGGCGGCCGGTTCACCACCTTCGCGTATCTGCACGCGGCCTGGACTCCGCCCGCCCGCGACTTCACCGCCGAACTGGCGTACCGCTTCGACCGGTTGGAACGCTCGCCCGTGGTGTGGCCGAACCTCCCACCCGCCTTCGTGCACCGGGCCACCAGGAGGCCGTGACGCCCGGCGCAGGTCGACGTATCCCATGCCGAAGTGTCCGCGAAGATCCCACGACCCGATGGAGACCCGACACGGAAGCGGTTGACGAGCGGAAACCCTACATACTGTAGGGTTTGCCTCATCGTGAGCCTCTTACGTCTCGGGGGACCCCCAAATGAAGGAACGTGACGACGGTCCGGCGGCGCCGAGCGACGGCACTTTCGAGCGGATCCTGGAGCGGGCCCTCCACTCTCCCGAGATCATGGCAGCCGTGGAACGCGTCGGCGTGGCGGACACGCGCGAGCGCCTGCGCGCCGAAGCTCTTCAGGCGCGCCCCTCGCTCTCCCTGACCGCCGCGGTCGAGTACGACCGGTACCTCCGACTGCGGGCGTCCGGGCGACATGAGGGACCCTCGAAGGCCGCCGTACGTGTCGGGGACGGCTCCGTGTCCGTCTCGGCCCTGCTCGTGCCGAGTCTCGGTGTCGTCGCCGCGGGTGTGTACGTCCTGAGCGGGTTCGACCTGCACGCCCTCGACGTACGCCCGCATCTGAACGACGGGCTGATCATGGTGGTGGTGATCCTGGCCGCGGTGACGGCGGGCGCGGCGCTGGGCGACCTCCTCTGGTCACTGGCGACGCGCGACCGCCCCACCTCGGAGGACCGCGATACCGAGGTGAGGCGTGCTCATGAGGAGTGGCAACTGGCCCTGCTGGAGCGGGGAGTGATGCCGTTTCTGCTCGGCACGCTGGACGGGGCGGCCTCCTGCCCGGCCCCGCTGCCGGCCCCGGCCCAAACCCCTGTTCACCCTTCGCTTCAGCCCTCCACGAGGGAGCGGCCCAGCCAGTCGGACTTGTCCTTCACCCCGGGCAGCGCGAAGAAGTAGCCGCCCCCGGTGGGGCTGATGTAGTCGACGAGCGGCTCGTCGATCAGACGCGTCTGGGTCGCCTCGAACTGACGGACCACGTCCTGCTGGTAGGAGCAGAAGGCCAGGCCCATGTCGAGGTTGCCCGCCTTGTCGACGCCCCGGTCGTAGTTGTAGCCGCGGCGCAGGATCCGGGTGGTGTCGGTCTTCGCCGTACGGGGGTTGGCGAGCCGTATGTGGGCGTCCAGCGGGATCGCCTCGCCCTTGGGGTCCTTGGTGTAGCGCGGGAGGTCGGTCTCCTGGGCGCCGTCCAGCGGTGCGCCGGTGTCACGGCGGCGGCCTATCATCTTCTCCTGCTCGGTGAGCGAGACCCGGTCCCAGAACTCGACCAGCATGCGGATGATCCGGATGACCTGGTAGCTGCCGCCGACCGCCCAGGCCGGTTCGCCGTCGGCCGCGGTGACCCAGACGAGCTTGTCCATCTCGCGGGACGAGGTCGTGTCGGGGTTGGCGATGCCGTCCTTGAACCCGAGGAAGTTGCGCTGCGCGCCGGTGGGACGGGACGGGTTCTGGAAGCCGTCGATGCGCCACTTGATCTGCATCGCGCCGCGGGTGTGCCGGGTGATGTCGCGCAGGGCGTGCAGCACCGTGTCGGAGTTGGCGGCGCACAGCTGCAACGACAGGTCACCGTGACACTCGGCGGCGTCGAGATTGTCGTTGGGGAAGGTGCGCATCGGCTTGAGGTGGCGCGGCATGCGGTCGGCGAGGCCGTAGCGGTCGTCGAAGAGCGAGGCGCCGACGCCCACGGTGACGGTGAGGTCGTCCGCGGGCAGGTCCGGTCCCAGCAGACCGCTGTCGGAGGGCGGTGCGCCCACACCGAGGTCGACCGGGGTGCCACCGGTGGTCAGGAAGCGGGCCCGTTCGGTGATCGTGCGCAGCAGGGCGGCCAGTTGGGCGCGGTCCTCGGCGATGACGTCGAAGGAGACGAAGACGGCGGCCGTGGGCGCGGGGGTGGTGATGCCGGCCTGGTGGGCGCCGTGGAAGGACACCTTGCCGCTGCCCGAGTCGGCCGCCGCGGCGGGAGTGCTGCCCGCGGCCACCTGGGCCCCGACGAGC
>LRTP01000564.1 GCA_001550305.1 Streptomyces diastatochromogenes | reverse complement strand
TGACGCGGGCGGCCAGGGCCGGCTGCCCGCCGACCGGCACCGGGTCGGTGTGGTGCTCGGCCGGGGCGGCTATCTCACCCCCGGCCTGGTCCGGCTCGACCAGCGGGTGCGGACCGCGAGCCAGCTCGTGCGCACCCTGGGCGAGCTGCTGCCGGACCTCGGCGCCGACCGACTGGAGGCGGTGCGGCAGGCGTTCACCGACCGGCTCGGACCCGAGGCACCGGAGTCCTCGATCGGTCTCGTGCCCAACCTCGCCGCGTCCCGGCTGGCGGGCCGGCTCGACCTGCGCGGGCCCGCCTACACCGTGGACGCCGCCTGCGCCTCCTCGCTCATCGCCGTCGACCACGCCGTGCGCGAACTCGGCAGCGGACGCTGTGACGTGATGCTGGCGGGCGGGGTGCACCACTGCCACGACATCACCTTCTGGAGCGTGTTCAGCCAACTCGGCGCGCTCTCGCCGAGCGAGCGCATCCGGCCGTTCGACCGGGGCGCGGACGGCGTACTGATCGGTGAGGGCACCGGCGTCGTCGTCCTCAAGCGGCTCGCCGACGCCGAGCGGGACGGCGACCGGATCTACGCCGCGATCACCGGCACCGGCGTCGCCTCCGACGGACGTACGACCAGTCTGATGGCGCCCGACTCCGGCGGCCAGGTCCGCGCGGTCCGCCAGGCCTGGGAGGCCGCCGGGCTCGACCCGTCCGCCCCCGGCTCGATCGGCCTCCTGGAGGCACATGGCACCGCCACCCCGGCGGGCGACGGCACCGAACTCACCACGCTCGCCGAGGTGTTCGGCCCACCGTCGACGGACGTCTCCGGCGACGCGCCGGACGCCGTCATCGGCTCGGTGAAGTCGATGATCGGCCACACCATGCCCGCGGCGGGCGTCGCCGGGCTGATCAAGGCCGCACTCGCCGTCCACCACCAGGTGCTCCCGCCGACCCTGCACTGCGACGACCCGCACCCGGCGCTCGCCCGCACCCGGTTCACCCCCATCGGCGCCGCCCTGCCCTGGCGGACCGACGACCGGCAGCCGGTGCGCCGGGCCGCCGTCAACGCCTTCGGGTTCGGCGGCATCAACGCGCACGTCGTGCTCGAAGAGGTCGCGGTCGCGCGGCGGCCGGCCGAGGTGTACGAGCCGGAGCCGGTGCTGCGGCTGACCGCGCCGACGCCTGAAGCGATGGCCGCGCTCCTCGACCGCTCCGACTCCGCGATCATCACCGCCGGTCTCGACGAACGCGCCCCCGCCACCGATCCGGTGCGGATCGCCGTCGTCGGGCCGACGGCCAAGCGCCTCGCGCTGGCCCGCAAGGCGGTCGCCAAGGGGAAGGGGTGGCGCGGTCGGGGCGACGTGTGGTTCGTGCCGCGCCCCCTGCTGGGCCCCGGCGGCGGCAGGCTCGCGTTCGTCTTCCCCGGCCTCGAGGCCGAGTTCGCGCCCAACTCCGAGGACGTCGCTCGGCACTTCGGACTGCCCTGGTCGCGCGCCGTCACCGACGCCACCGTGGGTGACGTGGGCCGGCAGGGCACCGGCGTCTTCGAGCTCGGCCGGCTCCTCGACACCGCGCTGCGCCGCCTGGGCGTCGTCCCGGACGCGCTCGCCGGGCACAGCCTCGGCGAGTGGACCGCGATGGCCGCCGCCGGAATCCACCCCCCGGAGGAGGTCGACGCCTTCCTCGCCGACTTCGACCCCGACGCGCTGAGCGTCCCCGGGCTGGCCTTCGCCGCGATCGGCGCCCCCTCCGAGGTGGTGCTGAGCGAGCTGGACGGCCGCGGTGACGTGGTCCTCTCCCACGACAACGCGCCCAACCAGTCGATGATCTGCGGCCCCGAGCCCGCCGTCGCCGCACTGGTCGAGGTGTTCAGGGCCCGGGCGGTGATCTCGCAGATCCTGCCGTTCCGCTCCGGCTTCCACACCCCGATGCTGGAGCCCTACCTCGACCCGATCAGGAAGGCCGCCGAGGCCTACACCCTGCACCCGGCCGCGCTGCCCGTGTGGTCCGCGACGACCGTCGCCCCCTACCCGGACGAACCGGCCGCGATCCGCGAGCTGTTCATCCGCCATCTGCTGGAGCCGGTCCGCTTCCGGCCCCTGGTGGAGACGATGTACGCGGCGGGCTTCCGGGCGTTCGTCCAGCTCGGCGCGGGACAGCTCGGCTCGCTCATCGACGACACCCTGCACGGCCGCGACCACCTCGTGGTCCCCGCGCACTCCCCGCACCGCCCGGGCCTCCCCCAACTCCACCGTGTGGCGAGCGCGTTGTGGGCGGACGGGGCCACGCCGGACCTCGTCCCGCTGCTGGGCGGCGCCTCGACCGTCACACCGGCCCGTACGGTCCGCCGTCCGAGCCGTCCCGTGCGGCTGGACCTCGGCGGCGCGAACATCTCCCTGGACCCGGAGACCCGCGAGCGGCTGAGCGCCGCGCTGGCCAGGCCGCGGCACACCGCGCCCCAGGAGGCCGACGCCCTGGCGGCACAGGGCCCGCTGGGCGCGGAGTTGTCGGCACTGCTGCGGGACGCGACGGCGCTCGCCTCGGACGTGGTGACGGCGGGGCGACGCGGACGCGGGGCCCCGACCCTCCCCCGTACGGGCGGCACACCTGCGAAGAACGGCGCCGACCTTCGTACGGCCGGGCCCGCCGCCCCCGAACCCCAGCCCCAGCCCCTCGAAGCAACCCTCCACGTCTCCGTCGACACCATGCCGTACCTCCTGGACCACTGCTTCTTCCGGCAGCCCGCCCAGGCCGATCCCGCCGACCGCTGGCCCGTGGTCCCGGGCACCACCGTGATCGCCCACCTCATGGAGTTCGCCGAGCGGGCCGCGCCCGGCCGGCGCGCGGTGGCCGTCCACGACGTACGGCTGCACCAGTGGATCACCGCCACTCCGGCCGTCGACATCCCCGTACGGATCGTCCCCGAGGGTCCGGACAGAGTCACCGCCTCACTCGGCCCGTACGCCCGCGCCGTGGTCGAACTCGCCCAGGATCGGCCCCGGTTCACGCCTCCGGAGCCCTGGAACTTTCCCTCCGAGCGGGAGGAGAAGCCCGAGCTGACCGCGGCGGAGCTGTACTCGCGCCGCTGGATGTTCCACGGCCCGCGCTTCCAGGGCCTGGCCGAACTGACCGCGGTCGGCGACCGGCACGTACGCGGGGTGCTCGTCACCCCGCCCGCTCCGGGCGCCCTGCTGGACAACGTGGGGCAACTCCTCGGCTACTGGATCATGGCCCGGCAGCCGGTGCGGACGACGGTGTTCCCGGTCGGCATGAAGGAGATCCGATTCCACGGCCCGCACCCCGCTCCCGGCGAGCGCCTGGAGTGCCTGATCCGGATCACCTCCGTCACCGACGCCACCCTCGAGGCGGACATGCAGCTGGTCCATCGGGGGCGGGTGTGGGCGGAGTTCAGCGGCTGGCAGGACCGCCGGTTCGACAGCAATCCGCGCATCCGCAAGGTGGACCGGGAACCCGAGCGGTACACGCTGTCCCGGATGCAGCCCGGCGGCTGGGCGCTGGTCCACGAGGAGTGGCCCGACCTGGCCACCCGCGAGCTGATCATGCGCAACATCCTGGCGGGCGAGGAACGCGAACGGTACGCGGCGCACGCCCCGCGCGGCCGGCGGCAGTGGCTGCTCGGCCGGATCGCCGCCAAGGACGCCGTACGGAACGTGATGTGGGGCGCCGGGGCGGGCCCCGTCTACCCGGCCGAGGTCAGGGTCGGCAACGATCCGGCCGGCCGCCCCTTCGTGACCGGCGGCTACGGCAGGACCCTGCCCGAACTGCACGTCTCCATCGCCCACCGCGGCGAGACGGCCGTGGCGATGGCCAGGGCCGAGGGACCCTGCGGCATCGACATCGAGGAAGTCACCGACCGCCCCGAGGGCACCCTCGCCGTGGCCCTCACCACCGCCGAACGCGAGCTGCTCACGTCGCTCGTCCATGGGCCGGGGGGAGCCCCCGAACGGCTCTGGTTCACCCGTTTCTGGGCCGCCAAGGAGGCCGTCGCGAAGGCGCGCGGCACCGGACTGGGCGGCGAGCCGAAGCGGTTCGAGATCACCTCGGTCGACGGCGACCGGCTGACCGTCCGCACCGCGGGCGAGGAGTACCGCGTGCGGCACTGTGCGCTGACCACCCCCCGGCCGTCCGCGGGGCCCGACAAGGAGTACGTCGTGGCCTGGACGGCAGCCAACGATCAGGAGAACGAAGATGACCACTGAACTCGACCGTCCCGTGGGCCAGTCGGACAGGGGACAGGCCTCGGCGCCCGACGCGGCGACCGCGCTCGCCGACATCTCGGCCATCCTGCGCACCGTGCTGGAGGAGTACGGGCTCGACGACTCCGAGATCACCCTCGACACCTCCTTCCACGACGACCTGGAGCTGGAGAGCATCGACCTCGTCACCCTCTCCGCCCAACTGCGCGAGTTCTATGGCGAGCGGGTCAACTTCGCCGCGTTCATCGCCGACCGCGGGCTGGAGGAGATCATCGCGCTCACCGTCGGCGACCTCGTCGGCTACGTCGTGGACTCACTGGCCGTCGCGGAGGTGGGCTGACATGGCGACGATGCGGGTGAACGGCATCGACGTGCACGTCCAGCGGCTGGGCCACGAGAGCGGCTCCCCGCGCCCCGTCGTGGTCCTCATCCACGGCCTGCTCATCGACAGCCTCGCCAGCTACTACTTCAGCCTCGCGCCGCGGCTCGCCGAGGAGGGCCTGGACGTCGTCATGTACGACCTGCGCGGGCACGGCAAGACCTCCCGGCCGCCGACCGGCTACCGGATGGAGGACTTCGTCGACGACCTCGACGGACTGCTGGACGCGCTGGTGATCGACCGCCCGGTGCACCTCGTCGGCAACTCCTTCGGCGGCGCCGTCGCGTACGCCATGGCCGCCGCCCGCCCCGAGCGGGTCGCGAGCGTGATCGCCATCGAGGCGGAACCGCCGGCCCGGGCGTGGGCACGGAACATGTACGAGGGCCTGGTCGGCGAACAGGGCGGACTGGTGGTCCAGCAGGTCACCCAGTGGCTGCGGGAGAACCCGGGTGAGCGCAACGCCCGGCCGTTCCGGGCGGCGGGCCGGGTGCTCGACGAGACCGCGCTCGCCCAGGAGATCCCGCTCAGCGCTCTCCTCGACGAGGACCTGTCCGCGATCCGCTGCCCGGTCTTCGCCATCTTCGGCGGCGCGTCCAAGCTGTCGGCACAGACCGGGATGCTGGAGGCCGCGCTCCCCCACTGCCGTACGGTCGTCCTGCCGGACCTCGGCCACTCGGTGCTGGTGGAGGCCACCCAACAGACGTACGCCCTCGTGCGCGACTGGCTGCTGCTCGGCCAGGAGGCGCACGCGCTGCGGGAGGCCCGCTAGATGGGCCGCTTCCTGTTCGTGGTGCCGCCGCTGGTCGGGCACGTCAACCCGGCCGTGGGCACCGCGGCGGCGCTCGCGGGGCGCGGTCACGAGGTCGCGTGGGCGGGCCACCCGGAGCTCGTCCGCGCTCTCGTCGGATCCGACGCCGTCGTCTTCCCCTGCGCCCTCCCCGAGGACGGTCTCTCCCGGCCCGCCGACCTGAAGGGACCGGCCGCGTTCCAGTTCCTCTGGGAGAGCTTCCTCGTCCCGCTGGCGGACGCGATGGCGCCCGGGGTGCGGGCGGCGATCGAGGCGTACGACCCCGATGTCGTCGTCTGCGACCAGCAGGCGGTGGCGGGTGCGCTGGTCGCCGAGTCCCTCGGGCGCGTCTGGGTGACCTCGGCCACCACCTCCGCCGAACTCGTCGACCCGCTGGCCGGTATGCCGAAGGTCGCGGCGTGGCTGGACGGGCTGCTGGCCCGGTTGCGGAACCGGATCTGCGACGGGGCCGGCTCGGCGGACCCCCGCTTCTCCCCGCACGGCGTCCTGGCGTACACCACCCGTGCGCTGCTCGGCCCCGCCGAACTGCCCGACCGGGTCTGGCTGGTGGGCCCGTCCGTCGCGGACCGCCCCGCGAGCGGCGACGACTTCCCCTGGGACTGGCTGGACGCGTCGCCGCTGCCCACCGTCCTGGTCAGCCTCGGCACGGCCAACAACGACGCCGGGGCCCGTTTCCTGAACGCGGCCGCGGGGGCGCTCGGCGGACTGGCGGGCCGAGTGCGGGCGGTGCTCGTCGACCCCGGCGGCCTCGTCGAGGGCCCGGTCCCCGCCAACATCCTCCTGCGCCCCCACGTGCCCCAACTCGCCCTCCTCCCACGGCTCGACGCGGTCGTCTGCCACGCCGGGCACAACACCGTGTGCGAGGCGCTGTGGCACGGTGTCCCGCTCGTCGTGGCGCCGATCCGCGACGACCAGCCGATCGTCGCCGGGCAGGTCGTGGACGCGGGCGCCGGGGTACGGCTGCGGTTCGGTCGCGCCGACGCGGCCAGGATCCGCGCGGCGGTCGAGACGGTCCTCGACCCGGCCGGGGGCCACCGGAAGGCGGCCGAGGCCGTCGGGGAGTCCTTCC
>LRTP01000563.1 GCA_001550305.1 Streptomyces diastatochromogenes | reverse complement strand
GACGCGCCGCACACCGCCGCCGGGCCGCGCGCGGCACCATCGACCTGCGGCGGACCCTGCGCGGTTCACTGTCCACCGGCGGGGTGCCGATGAAGCCGGTGCTGCGCAGGCGCCGCCCCGTCCGGCCCGAACTGGTGCTGCTGTGCGATGTGTCGGGCTCGGTGGCGGGCTTCTCGGACTTCACGATGCTGCTGGTGCAGGCGCTGCACGACCAGTTCAGCAAGGTGCGGGTGTTCGCCTTCGTCAACCGGATCGACGAGGTGACCGGCCTGCTCGTCCACGGCACGGCCGATCCGGAGGGGCTGGGCGCCCGGATCCGCTCCGAGGCGACGCTGACGGGCTGGCACGGCAGCAGCGACTACGGCGTCGCGTTCGGCGAGTTCGCCGAACGGTACGTCGACGCGGTGGGACCGCGCACGACCGTGTTCGTCCTCGGCGACGCCCGGACGAACATGGGCGACCCGAATCTGCCGGCCGTCCGGCGGTTCTCCGAACGGGCCCGCCGCGTCTACTGGTTGAACCCCGAGCCGCTCTCCCAGTGGGGTACGGGCGACTCGGCGGCGCCGGAGTACGCCGAGCTCGTCGAGATGCACGAGTGCCGCAACGTACGGCAGCTCAGCGGACTGATCGGCCGACTGCTGCCGGTCTGACCGCCGGGGGACGGAGAACGGGACCGGCCACCCCGTCTCCCTGCCTCCGTTACGCGACCAGCTGCGGGTACATCACGCCCAGGTCCTCGGCCAGCTGGGCCTTGACCTGCCGGGTGAGGTCGTCGGCCAGCACCTCGAAGGCGCCGGACTCGATGCCGTCGAGGGCCTGTGCCGCGACGCCCTCGGGCGAGGACTTCGGCGCGTCCACGTGCGAGGCCATGTCGGTGTCGACGTAGCCGACATGGAGTCCCGTGACGTCGATGCCGCGCGGCTTCAGGTCGAGGCGCAGGGAGTTGGTCTGCGACCAGAAGGCCGCCTTGGAGGCGCTGTAGGAGCCAAGGAGCCCCACCCACGACAGCACCGAGTGGACGTTGAGGATGTGGCCGCCGCCGTTGCGCTCGATGATCGGCACGAAGGCGCGCGTGACGAGGAGAGGGCCGAAGAAGTTCGTCTCGAACTCGCGTCGGACGTCCTCGACGGGCGAGTCCAGGAAGTTCGCGTTCACGGACGCGCCCGCGTTGTTGATCAGGACGGTGACGTCCTGCGCGCGCTCGGCGGCCGCGGCGACGGACGCGGGGTCGCTCACTTCCAGCGCCAGCGGCACCGCGTCGGGGTGTGTGACGGTCCGCGGGTCGCGTGCGGTGGCGTACACCTTCGACGCGCCGCGCTCGTAGAGGGCCTGCACGAGCGCGCGGCCGATGCCGCGGCTGCCGCCGGTGACCAGGACGACCGAACCTTCGATGGATGTCATGAGAACTCCCGAAGCCAGGAGGAAACCGATCGGTTTCCCGTTACCGGAAGCGTAAACCGATCGGTTTCCAAGGGCAAGGCGGGAGGCGAGGAGCGAGGCAAAGAGGGGGCAAGGAGCAGGGCAAAGAAGGGGGCAAGGAGCGGGCACGAAAACGGCTCGCCCCGATGGACGGGGCGAGCCGTTGAGCGTGTCCGGATCAGGGTGTGACGCCCGCCGTCTCCACGGCAGTCTCGTCCGCCGCGGCGGCGTCGGTGCCGGCGTCGGCCTTCTTCTCGATCGTGTACTCCTGGGCCGCACCCCTGGTCAGACCGACCAGCGCCACGGCCACGATCAGCACGAACGCGACCCCGGCGATCGCGAAGCTCAACGTGAACTGGCTCTCGGCGGGCAGCGCGGGCGCGCCGGCCGGCAGGTGCTGGATGGTCTTGGACGCCAGCAGCGAGGTGATCACGGCGCTGGCGATCGCGCTGCCGACGGAGCGGGAGATGGAGTTGAGGCCGTTGGCGATGCCGGTCTGGTGGTGCGGCACGCTCGCCACGATGAGCGCGGGCATGGCCGCGTAGCCGAAGCTGATCGCGACACCGATCAGCAGGCCCGCCAGGATGATCGAAGCGGAGGTGTCGTGCGCCAGGGTGAGCCACGCGAAGCCGGCGACTCCGAAGACCGCGCCCACGGTGAGGGTGAACCGCGCCCCGATCCGCCCGACGAGGATCCCGCCGAACTGTGCGGCGAGCAGCGAGATCAGCGTGGTCGGCAGCAGGTACTCGACCGAGGCGCGCAGCACCGAGGCGCCGAATCCGTACCCGGTGAGTTCCTTCGGCATCTGCGCCAGGTACGCGACGCCGATGAACTGGGAGAACATCGCGAAGCCGAGGAAGAGGCCGGCGAGGTTCGTGAAGAGCACCGGGCGGTGGGCGAACATCCCCATGTCCACCATCGGCGCGCGGACCTTGCGCTCGACCAGGACCCAGACGCCCGCCATGACGACCGCGGCGACGAACAGGCCGATGGTGCGGGCGGAGGACCAGCCCCACTCGTGTCCCTGCGAGATCGGCAGCAGGAGCAGGACGAGCAGCGCGGCGAGCGTTCCCGCGCCGAGCCAGTCGGTACGGCCGCCGGTCGTCGAGCGCGAGGAGGGGACGCGCAGGACGACGCCGACCAGGGCGAGGGCCGCGAGCCCCACGGCGAGCCAGAACACCCGGTGATAGTCGGGGTCCGATCCCCGCGTGAGCAGTCCGGCCGCCACCAGGGCGAGTCCGCTGCCGACCGCGAGCGTGCCGCTCACCAGCGCCATCGCGCCGTGCAGCTTCGCCGGGGGTATCTCCTCGCGCAGGACCGAGAGGGCGAGCGGGAAGATCGCGGTGGCCGCGCCCTGGAGCACCCGGCCGACGATCAGCCACAGCAGTGAGGTGGTGGTCGCCGCCAGCACCGAACCGGCGATCATCAGCAGCAGAACCCCGATCAGCGTGGGCTTCTTGCCGTGCATGTCGCCGAACCGGCCGAGCAGCGGGGTGAAGACCGCGGCGGACAGCAGGGTCGCGGTGGTGACCCAGCTGACGTTCGCGGTGGTGGTGCCGAGGTCGCTCTGGATGATGCTCAGGATCGGTACGACGAGGGTCTGCATCATCGAGACGATCATGGCCGCGAGGCCGAGGACCAGGACGAGTGAGAGGTCGCCGGTGGGGCGCTTGGGCGCCACGCGATCTGTGGGTGTCACGGTGTTCTTCCGTTTGGTCAGGACGTCGAGCAATCACGGAGAGTGATGCCGCGAAACTTGAGGACCGCAAAGCTGTAGAGCCTGGAAGTTTGAGGTCCTCAAGTAACTTGATAGAGGTAAGCATCGAAGGTTGAGGTAGTCAAGTTTCGGGTTACGCTGGATCCATGTCCGCGACATCTGGAACGAACCGCTCCACCGAGGCGTCCGACACCGGACCCCTCACCGTCTCCAACGTCATGCTTCTCGACACCCTGTGGGCGTCGATGGTCAGCCTCTACGCGGATCTCACCACCGCCGCCGCCGCGCACGGCCTCACCTACAGCCAGGCCAAGGCGCTCAACGTGCTGCGCCAGGGTCCGGCTCCGATGCGGGCCCTGGCGGGCACACTGCGCTGCGACGCCTCGAACATGACCGGGATCATCGACCGGCTGGAGGCCCGCGGCCTCGTCTACCGCGAGCCCAGCCCCACCGACCGGCGGGTCAAGAACGTCGTCCTCTCGGAGGACGGGGCGGCCGCCGTGTCGAGCATCCGCGACGGTATGCACGGCACCCACCAGGCCCTCGACTCCCTCAGCGACGCCGAGCGGTCCACCCTCGAAGGCCTGCTCTCGCGCCTGTTCGTCACCGGGAACGACCGGGCCTCCTGACCCCCGAAGACCCCCGAACAGGACGCCCCGGCCAAGCAGCCCCCGCGCCTGCCCAGCTCCTCCTAGGGAGGGACCCAGGGATTTCCCCGAAGAGCCGGGGTGCGGCGCGGCCCTGACCTCGCAGGTGATCGGCCGGGGCGGCAGGCGAAGCCCCGGGCAGACACAGGGGGTGGTCGCGGTGGGCAGTGCCGATGCGATCGCCGATGTGTCCGACATCCTGGTGCACGTCCTGACCACCGCGGTACGCGAATCCGACGCCCACGCCCGGGTGCGGCTGGTCGAACTCGTCGGGCAGCAGCGCGGCGGCGGCCACGGAGCGCTCGGCCTCGAACTCTTCCTGTACGAGGTCGCCGAGGACCCCGGCGCACGCAACCGCCCGTCCCGCCACAGCATGGTCCTGCGGAGCAGGGTGGTCCGTCCCGGCCCCGGATTCTCCTACGACGAACAGCGCGCCGCCGCGCCCGGAGGCCGTGTCACGGAGCAACCGGGCCACCGAATACCCAGACACTCACCCTTCCGCTTCAGCCGAGCGGTCGCGGCACCCGTCTCGGCCGCGGCGCGGATTGTACGTGTCGCGCGTCCCGGGACCAGGAAATTTCTGGCCTGTTTTTTACCATGCGGTGGGTGTGAGAACGGCCGTCAGGCCCGCGACCTCCGCGTCTTCATTCGGCTGATCAACCGAACAGTACGCCGTAACCAATCGTGTCCGAATTTGAAACGACGAGTTCACAGGCTCGCAAGTTTCTCCTGTGTCCATAGCGGAGAACCCGCAGATCACAGGGGTTGAAAAGGTTTCCTCCCTTTCTGCGAGACGGGCCAAGAGGTGCGCGTGATGGACGAACTGCGTGTGCTGTCGATCTATGAAGGATTCTTCTCGGGCGGGGCCCGGATCGTGCACAGTGATGTGGTGCTGGGGCTCCATGAGGGTGGCCAGCGCCATGCGGTGCTGACTGTGAATGGCGAAATGTATCGGGAGGAGACCCGGCAGCGGATGGAGGACGACGTCTGCTACCGGTCGCTGACCGCGGCGGGCGTGCCGGTCACCTCGCTGGGCCGCACCCCCGGGACACCCGGCGGCCCCGAGACCTTCACCGGACCGGAGCTGGCGGCCACCACCCGGGCGGTGGCCGCCGCGGACGTCATCCTGTCCCTCAAGGAGCAGCCGCTCGGCCTGCTCAACCAGGCCGGTCTGCCCCGGCGGCCCGTCGTGGTCTGTCTGCACCGCTCCGACCCCGAGAACCAGGGGGCGGCCCTGGACGAGCTGCGGACGGCGGTCGCCGACGGCCGGATCGCCGCCGGGATCTGTTGCGCCGAGTCGACGCGCGCCGCGTACGCCGCGGCCGGGATCCCGGCCGGCCTGCTGCACGTCATCCCGAACGGCGTGGATCTGCTGCGATTCCGCCCCGACCCGTTCAGACGCGCTCTGCTGCGGACGTCGCTGGGGATCCCGGAGCGCGCGCCCGTGATCGTCTTCGCGGCACGCTACGCCACGATGAAGAACGTTCCGCTGTTCCTCCGGGCCGCCCGGGCCTGGCTGCGCCGACAGCCCGACGGCCACGTCCTGATGTGCGGCGCGGGCATGACGCGGGCCAACGACTGCCTGCGTGAGGACATCGCCACCGCCTTCGGCGAGGACGCCCCGCTCGCCGACCGCCTCTCGCTGCTCGGCGTACGGCACGACATGGAGACCGTCTACGCGGCCGCCGACGTGGTGTCGCTGACCTCCGCCAGCGGCGAGGCGGCACCGCTGTGCCTGATCGAGGGCATGATGTGCGGGGCCGTCCCGGTCGCCACCGATGTCGGCGACAGCGCCTCGATCGTCACCGGGCACGGCTTCCTCACCCCGCCCGACCCCGAAGCGATCGCCCTGGCCTGGTCCGAGGCGGTGGCGCGGGGCGCCGAGTTCGCGCCGGCCCTGGCGCTCAGCCGCGAACGGTTCAGCCGCACCCGGATGATCGCCGCGTACGCCGCGCTCATCGAACAGGTGCGCAGCAGGTCGGGCCGGGTGCCTCTCCCGGAACCCTTCTGAGCGACCCCGGCGGGAAGGGGCGCCCCCGTGGCGCCCCGGGACCCGCGTACGCCCCGCGGGTCCGCGGGTCCGCGGGTCCGCGGGTCAGGCCTCCTTCTCGCCCAGTTTCTCGACGTACTCCTGCGCCTTGTCCACACCGGTCTCGATCTTGTCGGTGTATGTGCCGTCCGTCCTGTCGTCGACGATGTCGCCGACCTTCTCCAGTCCGTCGGAGATCGTGTCGCCGTGAGCCTCGGCGAGTTCCTCGGCCTTGTCCTTGAGGTTCTTCAGGTTGTCGAACACGCGTGACCCCTTCTCCGGCGGCACTGTCTGATCAGGATCACGATCCCACCCGGCCCTCGGCGGCCAACAGGCCCACGGTGCGGCGCCCTTGGGCAACGGGAGCGAACGGCGCGGACCGCTCCGGCCCGCCCGAGCCCGACGCGCCCCCGTGCGCGGGTGCACCGGTTCCCGGGTGCGCGCCGCACAACACCTCATTCGTGGCAGGTTCTGGACAAGAATTGGGTAAGCCCCGCGACGCTCACCCGTCCCTCGTGGTCCTGTCTGTCCCAAGGCTGTGTCAACGCCGTTCGGGAGGACCACGTGTCAGTACCCACCCGCAAGAGACGATGGCTCACGATCTGCGCCGTCACCGCGTCGGCAGCGCTCGTCGCGCTGCCCGCCGGCGCCGCGCCCGGCACGGACGGGGACCG
>LRTP01000562.1 GCA_001550305.1 Streptomyces diastatochromogenes | reverse complement strand
GGCGAAGGTCCTCGGCGTCCCGCAGGACCGGATCGGACGCCGCGACCACTTCTTCGACCGCGGCGGCACCTCCCTCTCGGCGGTGAAGCTCGCCATCGCCCTGGACCGCGCGGTGTCCCTGAAGGACGTCACCGCACACCCGGTCCTCACCGACCTCGCCGCGCTGGTCGACCACGGACCCCAAGGCCACACGACCCCACCACCGACCTCCGCCTGACCGGCATCGAAAGGACCTGACCGACATCGAAAGGATCAGCACCATGCCGTACGCGACCCCGGCGCCCCTCCTCGAGGTGGGTCCTCACCATGGCCGAGCCGCTGCGCCGGGCCGCGTGGCCGCCGACCGGCGAGGTGAGCGCCGTACGACCCCCGTCCGTTCCCTCGCACTGGAGCCCGTCATGTCCCAGCCGCACCTCGTGCCGACCTTCGCAGTGATCTCCGGCGCCCAGGTCCAGCACGCCCTTCAGGACCGGGAGAAGCAGATCGTGGACCTCGTCGAGGCCACCTATCACCTGCACGCCGCCGGAGAGTCGGTCAACCCCCCGTCCTACTTCCTGCGCTTTCCCGACCGGCCCACCGCCCGGATCATCGCGCTGCCCGCCTCGATCGGCGGACCGGCGCCGGTGGACGGCGTCAAATGGATCTCCAGCTTTCCCGACAACGTCCAGGCCGGCATCCCCAGGGCCTCCGCGGTACTGATCCTCAACGACCACGACACGGGCTACCCCTTCGCCTGCCTGGAAAGCTCCATCATCAGCGCCACCAGAACCGCCGCGTCGGCGGCGCTGGCCGCCGACCACCTCACCCGCAACCGGCTGCGCCCCACCCGCATCGGGTTCTTCGGTACGGGCCTGATCGCCCGCTACATCCACACCTTCCTGACCGCCCTGGGATGGTCCTTCGAGGAGACCGGCGTCCACGACCTGTCCGGCGACAGCGCCGCCGGTTTCCGCGACCACGTCCAACAGAGCGACGCCACGGGACAGGTCACCGTGCACGAGACCGCCGAGGCGGTCATCCGCTCGAGCGACCTCGTCGTCTTCGCCACCATCGCGGGCGAGCCGCACATCGGCGACCCGGCCTGGTTCGACCACAACCCCCTGGTCCTGCATGTGTCCCTGCGCGAACTCGCACCCGAGGTCATCCTCGCCTCGGCGAACATCGTCGACGACGTGGACCACTGCCTCAAGGCCGGCACGTCCCCCCATCTGGCCGAGCAGCTCACCGGGAACCGTGACTTCCTGCACGGAACACTCGCCGACGTCATGACCGGCCGAGTGACACCGCCCATCGACCGGCCCTTGGTGTTCTCACCCTTCGGACTCGGTGTCCTCGACCTCGCCGTCGGCGCATACGTCTACAACGAGACGGCCCGCTCCGGGCACCTCCACGTCATCGAGGACTTCTTCCACGACCTGCGCCGACACGGCTGATCGGCAGAGGTCGTTTCATACGGAGTGAGACATGTGTTCTCCCCAACGAGAGGTTCGCTCTCAGGGTGCGACGAGATCGGCCCAGCGAGTGATCCCGCCGGAGTGGACACGTATGCCGTGCCGAGCCGCCAGCGCGTGGACGATCTCCTGGCCCCGGCCGTGCTCGTCCGGATCGATTCCCGGGGGCGACTGTCCGGCCGGAAGCTTGGATCCCGCGTCGGTGACTTCGACGCGCAGCGTGCTGAGCCCCTCGGCCCGTACCCAGGACAGCCGCAGCTCCGCCGGGGGCAGGGCGTGGACGATCGCGTTGGTGAGCAGCTCCGACACCACCAGGAGACAGTCCTCGGCGATCTCGCAGGACACGTTCCAGTCGGCGAGGACCGCCTTCACCCGCCGGCGTGCGGCCGAGACGACCTCGGCGACGTGGGGCAGCGGACCGACGTGTTCGACCGCCTCCCGAAGCATCGTATTGAGCTGTGCCGCCATGTCTTCTCCTCCGGAGCGCTGTCGGCGGGTTGCCGAGCCTCAGCGCGCGTTGCCGGGCCTCAGTGAACGTTAGGAAGCGAAGTGGGGCCGGTCAATGAACGGCGGTCGCCATTACCGAACGCTCACCTTCGCCGGTGGTGAACCGACGGTGGCCTGCACGTAAAGCGAACCCTTCGTGACGGTACTAGGCTCGCCTCATGGCCGGCCCAGTCCAGTCGATCGAACGGGCGGCGGCGATCTTGCGTCTGCTCGCCGGTGGGCCCCGTCGACTCGGGCTCGGCGAGGTGGCGGCCTCGCTCGGGCTGGCGAAGGGCACGGCGCACGGCATTCTCCGCACCCTCCAGCACGTGGATTTCGTGGAGCAGGACGCGTCGACGGGAAAGTACCAGCTCGGCGCGGCGCTGCTGCACCTCGGCACGAGCTACCTCGACATCAATGAGCTGCGGTCGCGCTCCATCAACTGGGCCGATGCCCTGGCCGCCCGTAGTGGGGAAGCGGTCCGCCTGGGCACCCCCTTCGAGGGCCAGGTCCTCGTGATCCATCACGTGTTCCGGCCGGACGACACCCTCCAGACCCTGGACGTGGGTTCGCTGCTGCCTCTGCACGCCTCCTCGCTCGGCAAGGTGCTGCTGGCGTACGGAACCGCGTCCCTCGAGTCGGCCTCGGAAGCCGGGCTGGAGGCCTACACCCGGCACACCCTGGTCGCACCGGAGAAGCTCACCCGTGCGCTCGCCGAGGTCCGGGAAGTCGGCTGGGCCGCGGAGATCCAGGAAATGAGCATGGGGGAGGCCGGTATCGCCTCGCCGATCCGGGGGCACGGCGGCCTCGTCGTGGGCGCCGTCGGCCTCTCCGGCCCGGTCGAGAGGATCTGCGACAGCCACGGCCGTCCCCGGCCGAACCTGATCACCCTGCTCCGCGAGGCCGCACGGGCGATCTCCAGGGATCTGGGAGCAGCACGCTAGGAGAACCCCGCCTCCTCGACACATCGGAAGGCAGACCGGATCATGGTTGAACGGTATGTGATGTCCATCGATCAGGGCACCAACTCCACCCGATGCATTCTGTTCGACCACCACGGACGGCTGGTGTCGGTCGTCCAGCGGGAGCATCAGCAGCACTTCCCCAAGCCCGGCTGGGTCGAGCACGACGCCGTCGAGATCTGGCGCAATCTGCGGCGCATCATGCCCGAGGCACTCTCCGACGCCAGTGTCGGAGCGGGAGAGGTCGCCGCCATCGGTATCGCCAATCAGCGCGAGACGACGGTGCTGTGGGACCGGCGGACGGGCGCGCCGCTGGGCAAGGCGATCGTCTGGCAGGACACGCGTACGGCACCGCTCGTCGAGGACCTGAGAAAACGGCCCGGGGACGAATTCTTCCTCGAGCGTTGCGGCCTGCCCCCCTCGACCTACTTCTCGGCACCGCGGATCCGCTGGCTGTTCGACCACGTGAACGGACTGGATCAGCGCGCCAAGGACGGCGAGGTGCTGTTCGGCACGATGGAGACCTGGCTGATCTGGAACCTCACCGGGGGTGCGGAAGGTGGCCTGCACATCACCGACGTCACCAACGCCAGTCGCACCATGCTGATGAACATACGGGCCCTCACCTGGGACGAGGAGCTGCTGGAGTTCTTCGGGGTTCCCCGCCCCATGCTGCCCGAGATCCGGTCCTCGGCCGAGGGCTACGGGGATGCCCGCTCGGTCCTCCCGGGTGTCCGCATCACGGCAGCCCTCGGTGATCAGCAGGCCGCCCTGTTCGGCCAGACCTGCTTCACACCGGGTGAGGCGAAGTGCACGTACGGAACGGGCAGCTTTCTGCTGCTCAACACCGGTACCGATCTCGTGCGGTCACGGCACGGACTCCTCACGACCGTCGCGTACAAGATCGGGGACCAGCCCCCGGCCTATGCCCTGGAAGGATCGATAGCCGTCACCGGCTCGCTGGTCCAGTGGTTCCGTGACCGTCTGGGACTGATCAACAGCGCGCCGGAGATCGAGACGCTCGCCCGGACGGTCGAAGACAACGGCGGTTGCTACATCGTCCCCGCGTTCTCGGGTCTCTTCGCACCCCACTGGCGCAGCGACGCACGCGGTGTCATCGTCGGTCTCACTTCCTACATCACCAAGGGACACCTGGCCAGAGCCGTCCTGGAGGCCACCGGCTGGCAGACGCGCGAGGTCGTCGACGCCATGAACGCCGACTTCCGGGTCGCGCTGAAGGAGCTCAAGGTGGACGGCGGCATGACGGCGGACAACCTGCTCATGCAGTTCGTCGCCGATGTGCTCGATGTGCCCGTGGTGCGGCCCATGGTCGCCGAGACGGTCTCCCTCGGCGCCGCCTACGCCGCGGGGCTTGCCTCCGGCTACTGGCCGGACCTGGAAGTGCTGCGCCGCAACTGGCACCGGGCCGCCCAGTGGCTGCCGGACATGGACCCCGAGCGGCGGGACCTGGAATACGACAACTGGCAGCGCGCCGTCGAGCGGTCGCTGGGGTGGATCAAACCGCCGAGGGCCAGGTGATTCCCGGGCGACGTCGACCGCGCGCCGGAGTGCCCGGCAGTGGGCGGCCGGGAACGCCGCACACCGCGCCGCCCGTACCCGCGATGTGCGGGTACGGGCGGCGCGGTGTGTGCGGCTCGAGGGTGTCGTTACCGGGGGTGTTGTTACACGGAGCCGCGCCGGATGCGGCGCAGGAGCACCAGGCCCGCGATCACGAGAACCCCTCCGGCCGCGGCCGGCCAGAGGTTCGTGCCGGTGTCGGCCAGATCGCCGGTGACCGCCTGCGGTTCGGTCTGCGACTGCGACTGCGACTGCGAACCTGCCGGTGACGTGTCCTGCGCTGTCGCCTGCGTGGACGGGGTGTCCGCGCCTGCGGCCGGCGTCTGCGGGCGGTGGGTCGCTTCGCTGCCGTGGTGCTCGTGCGCGCCGCCCTGCGGTGCGGCGGCCGTGTCGCTCGCCGCGGCCGAGGGCGATATGTCCGCCTTGGGTACGACGACAGTGTGGCCGGTGCCGGTGCCGGTGCCTGTGGTCTGGCCGCCGCGCGTCGGTTCGGTGGTGCCGGGCGTACCGGCCGGAGGCTGCGTGGTCTGCGTGTCCGTGGGGGTTGCTGAGGCTGTCGCGTCGTTGCCGCCGGACGAGGCGTCAGGACTCGGGGACGGCTCGCCCGTGCCGGCTCCTCCGGTGCCACCGGTACCGCCGTTGCCACCGGTACCGCCGTTGCCGCCGGCACCGCCATTGTCACCGCTACCGCCGCCGGCCCCTCCACCAGCACCGTCGCCGCACTGTCGCCCGGCGTTGATGCAGTCCACCATCTCCCGCATGAGGGATGCGTCGAAGACGTTGATGAAGTCGTCGTGGTCGGTGATCGCCTTGTGCACCTGCTCCGGGAACCCGTCCACGGCGTACGGGTTCTTCACCTGGCCGTTCTCGAGGGTCGGCGCCGGAACGTCGTAGACCAGGCGCATCGTCAGCTGCGGGATCGCCTTGAAGCCGCCCGCGCAGTTGCCGTTGGCGTCGGCGAAGGCGACGTGCGTGCGGTGGTTGGCGCTGTCGATGTTCTGACCGTCCCAGCAGCTCTGGAAGGCGAACGACCGCACCACGCTGCTGCCCTGGGGACAGATCGGGTACTTGTCCGTCAGCTGCACCTTGTCCTCGAAGCCGGTGCAGCTCCAGTGGGCGTTGGCGTTCGCGGGGCCGTTGGTGAACGCCTTCGCGTCGCCCGTGATGATGCGCAGGAACGTCGGCATCTCGACGACCTTGCTCTGCGGGTTGCCGATGAACTCGATCTGCGCCTGCTTCGCCTGCAGGACCTTTCCGACGTTGCCCTCCAGGCCGCCGCCGTTCTTGTCGGCGTCGAACTCCTGCGTACCGTCCTGCACTCGGAGCACCGGCCAGTAGTACGTGGACTTGTCGCCCTGGTTCTGGCACGTGGTCGCGGCTTTGGCGAGATCGTCGTTCGTGGCGAACGCGTCGTTCGACTGGTTGCCGACGTAGTCGTGCAGGTGATGGGCGCCGTTGGTGACACCGGGGGCGACGATCACGTTGTCGGTGTTGAACTTCTTGTTGGCGTTCACACCGCACGAGCTGGTGAACGTGCCGGTCGAGGCGTTCCCGCCGCTGCCCGGCTTCTGCGGCACGTTCGGCTGGAGCGTCGTGATGTCCACGAAGTCCGCTGCGACGGGGCCGCTGACGGCGCTCGCGCCGCCGCCCTGCTGGCCGCCGCCCTGTTGCCCGCCCTGCTGGCCGCCGTTGTTGTTCTGCTGCTGGCCGTTGCCGTTCTGGCCACCGGGGTTGTTCTGGGTCGGGTCCGCGGGGACCGCGGTGCAGGTGGCCAGAGCGTCGAGCGAGTTCGGGGCCTCGGCGCCCGCGTTCTTGAAGCCGGTCTTGATGCGGTCGATGACCGCGCCCCGCTTCTCCTTCAGCGGACCGAGGATCGCGTTCTGGACGAAGTCCGCGTCCTGTGCCTTGGCCTGCTGCTCCGAGGTCATTCGTGCGTACGCCTCGGAGACCTGCTGGTCGAGAAGGGCGAGTTCCTTGTCGACGTCCGCCCGCGCCTGCTGTGGCACCTCGGCGAGTTTGCTGCCCACGTCCGGACAGTCGATCGTGCCGGCTCCCGACCAGGTCTGGTTGCTCGGGTTCGCCTGACCGGGCGCACCGGCCGAGCCGCTCTCGGTCGCTGAAGCGTAGACATTGACCGCTACGAGCCCTCCTCCGCCCAGTATCAGTGCGGCTGCGGCAAAAGTTGCACGCTGTGCCCCCATGGGGCGTCTGCGCGTGTTGCGTCTCACGTGTGTACTCCTACGTCCCGTGGCAGGCCAGGCATGGAAATCCCCCGTCCCATACGCAGGCGAGCCCGGTAGCGTTCAAACGCAGCACGAATTCACAGCAGCCTCGTAGCTCGCGGCCAAACCTGCCGCGGTGATCTCGGGCCACACCCGTCAAGCCCGCCCGTGTGCCTTCTGCGAGCGGCGTGACAGCGAGTCGATGACCACCGCGGCGAAGAGCACCCCGCCCGTGATGACGAACTGGACGGCAGCGGGGGTGTCCGTGAGCGCCATGCCCGAGGCGATCGACTGGATGATCAGCATGCCGAGCGCGGCAGACCAGGTCGTGCCGCGTCCTCCGAACAGGCTGGTGCCCCCGATGACGGCTGCCGCGATGGCATTGAGCAGCAGGACGCCCGAGCCCGAACTCTGGCTCACCGAGGTGATGCGCGAGGCCAGGAACAGACCGCCGATCGCGGCCATGGTGCCCGAGATCGCGAGCACCGCGGTCTGCACCCCCGTGACACTGAGACTGGCGCGGCGGGCTGCCTCGAGGCTCCCGCCGAGTGCGTAGATCTGCCGCCCGTAGTGCGTGCGGCGCAGCACGATGTCCAGGCCGGCCACCACGACGAGGAAGATCAGGAGGGCGAGCGGCAGGCCCTGGAAACGGTTGAGCAGATACGCGCCGGTGAACGCGATCGCCGCGAGTACTCCGGTCCGCCCCACGATTCCCCGCAGCGAGCGGTACGGCATGCCGACGGTCTTGCGGCGCCGCCTGTCCTGGTAGCACACGAGGAAGGCCAGGGCCGCTGCGATCGCCGCGAGGCCGTAGGCGACGGCGTCGTTGGTGAAGTAGTAGCTGGTCAGCTTGGCGACCAGCCCGTTCTCGTCGAGGTTGACGGTGCCGCTGGCCCCGAGGACGTACAGCATGAAGCCGTTCCAGGTGAGCAGTCCCGCGAGTGTGACGACGAACGCCGGCACTCGGGTTTTCGCGAAGGAGAAGCCCTGGATGGTTCCCGCCGCGGTACCCGTGAGCACCCCGATGATGGCGGCAAGCCATTCGGGCACGCCGTTGTTCACGTTGAGGACGGCGAAGACGGCCGCCGCGAGACCGCTGATCGAGCCGACCGACAGGTCGAGTTCACCGATCAGCAGGACGAAGACGATGCCGACCGCGATGAGACCGGTGCCCGCGACGTCCACGCTGAGATTGGACAGGTTCCGGGGCGAGAGGAAGCTCTGGTTCAGGGACTGGAAGGTGGTCCAGACCGCGGCGAGGACGAGGACGACGGGCAGTGAGCCCAGTTCGCCGGCGCTGAGCTTGCGCCGGGCGACGGCGGCCCAGCGATCGACGACACCAACGACGGCGCGGACGTAGGCCTGCCCGTGACGGGGCTGCGGAGCCTCGGCGTCGGGTTCGGTGGGTTCGGCCCGAGCGTTGTCCGCCGTCCTGCGCATCCCTTTCACCACCTCGACTCGTGGGAGGCCATCCGGTGGGGCTCGTTCTCCGTGGCGCCGGTGACGGAGGAGATGATCTGTTCTTGAGACGCGGTGTTCACGTCGAAGAAGCCGTTGTTGCGACCGAGCCGCAGCACGGCGGCCCGGTCCGCGAGAGCTTTGACGTCGCCCATGTTGTGACTGATGAGCAATACTCCCAGGCCGCGGTCGCGCAACTGGTCGACGAGGTCCAGGACCTCGCGTGTCTGCTCGAATCCCAGAGCCGCGGTCGGTTCGTCCAGGAGGAGAACCCGCGGGTTGCCGAGGAGCGAGCGGGCGATCGCGATCGTCTGCCGCTGGCCGCTGGAGAGTGAGACGGTGGGGACCCGCAGATCGGGGACACCTTTGGTCAGGCGTTCCAGCAGGTGCCTGGTGCGGCGCTCCATCTCCACCTCGTCGAGGAACCCGAACCTGCGGATCTCGCGCCCGAGGAAGAGGTTGCCGACGACATCGAGGTTCCCGCACAGCGCGAGGTCCTGGTAGACGGTGGCGATACCGAGGTCCCGGGCGTCGTGGGGGCGTTTGATGGGGACGGCCCGCCCTTCCCACTCGATGGTGCCCTTGTCCGCGGGGGCGACGCCGGAGATGACATTGACGAGGGTGGACTTGCCGGCACCGTTGTCCCCCAGGAGAGCGACGACCTGTCCGGCGTAAATCTCCAGTTCGATGTCGGTGAGGACCTCGACGACGCCATAGCGCTTGCACACGCCACGCAGCGCCAGCAAGGGGGGAGTCGGCACGGTCACCATCTCCTTCCCGGGGCCCGGACCTGCTCGGTACCTGCCCGTCAGGTGAGCCCCGCCTTGCCGCAGGCGGCCGCGAGTTGGGGGGTGCAGATCTGCCGGATCGTGTAGACGCCATCCTTCACCAGGGTGTTCTTGATGTTGC
The DNA here is from genome assembly GCA_001550305.1 of Streptomyces diastatochromogenes. Classification (GTDB taxonomy): domain Bacteria; phylum Actinomycetota; class Actinomycetes; order Streptomycetales; family Streptomycetaceae; genus Streptomyces; species Streptomyces mirabilis_D. The sequence continues at coordinate 24,578 of LRTP01000562.1, read as the reverse complement.
CGGCGGTCACGGACACGGGGGTGAGCATGGTGGCGGGAACCGTCCTCCCGTCGCGGGTCCTCACCTTGCCCGTGGCGACCCGGTCGAGGTTTTCATGGCGGGCCGCGGCCACGGCCATGGCCGCGGCGGCGGAAGCCTCGGGTGCGAAGGGTTTGTAGACGGTCATGTACTGATCGCCTGCGACGATGCGCCGCAGGGCTCCCAGTTCGGCGTCCTGCCCGGTGACGGGAGGCAGTGGGGCGACCTTGTTCGCCTTGAGGGCGGAGATGCTGCCGGCGGCGAGGCCGTCGTTGGCAGCGTAGACCCCGTGGATGGTGGAGACACCGAGGGCGGAGATGGCGCCGGACATGTCGAGGTTCGCGCCCTCCGGCCGCCACTGGAGGATGTCGTACGCCTTGCCGATCTTCACCTTCCCGTTGAGCACGGACAGCGCGCCCTTCTTGAACGCCACCGCGTTGGGGTCGCTGGGATCGCCGTTCATCATGACGACCGCGCCGGTGCGGGCCTTGGCGCCCATCGCCTTCAGCAGTGCCCTGCCCTGGAGCCTGCCGACCTCTTCGCCGTCGAAGGAGGCATAACCGGAGATCGGGCCCTCGGAGAGACGGTCGTAGGCGATGACCGGGATGCCTGCCGCATGGGCCTTCTTGACCGCGACGCCGAGCGATCTGGCGTCGACGGCCACGAGCACGATGGCGTCGACCCCCCTGGTGATCATCGAGTCCATCTGCTCCTGCTGGGTGGCCACATCGCCCTTGGCGTTGACGTGCTCGACCGTGCAGTCGTGGCACAGCTCCTTGATCTTCTTCGTGAGCAGTGGCGTGTCCTGTGTCTCCCAGCGAGTCGTGGCGGCGTCGGGCAGCAGCACACCGATCGTCAGGTTGTTGCCACCGCCGGAGCCGCTCCCGGCGTCATGCCCGCAGGCCGTGAGAGCGACGGCCGTCGAGATCGCGGTCACGACGACGGCCGCGCCCCGGATGCAGGCCTTCATGCGAGAGACCTCCCTGTCCTTCACCTCGCGCGGCGAGGGCCCGGTGGCAGGACGACCACGTCGTAAGTGTGACACCGGCTGATGGATATGTCCTATTGATACCCATATACGATTCTGGTGTGCGGGTGCCTGATTTCCATCCGTCGGCACCTGACGCATCGACGGGAGGTAGGTCGCCGACATGCCTCATGACGGCCGTGCCCGGACCGGGGTCTCGGAGCCACGGGCACGCGAGGCCGACGCCTCCGACACCGGTTCACCGCCTCCGGTGCCGGAGGCGGTCACGAGCGAGCGGGCCCTGACGTTCGTGGGGGCGGCGCTGACAGCGGTCTATCTGCCCGGTGCCGGGAATCAGGAGCTCCGGCTGGTGGAAACGGCCGGAGGCGCCCGTTGCGAGTACGGGCTGCCGGACCGTTTGCCGCTGTCCGGCGACTCACCCGCGGCGCACACCTTTCGCACCGGCCGACCACTGTGGCTGACGTCCGAGGCGCTCGCCTCCTACTCCACGGGCGGGCCCACGCCCCCGCGACCGGAGACGTCGCTCGCCGCGCTGCCGCTCGGGACGGAGCGCGGTCGCCTGGGCTGCCTCGTCGTCGTGGGGGATTCGGCGGACGGCTTCGAGGCCGAACAACGCCGCTTCCTGGAGCAGTACGCCGACGCGGTCCTCGCCGTGCTCCGGACCGGAACCGGCAGGCCCGCTCCGTCGCCGCTACTGAGTCCGGCCCTGCGGAGTCTGTGTGTCGGCTCCTTCGTCATTACGCCGGACACCGGCCTGATCGAGGCGGACGAGACGCTGCTCGAGCTGGCCGGCATCACGCCCGACGACTTCGACGGCAAGGCGGACACCCTGCTCGCGCACGCCCTCCCGGAGGACATGCACGCGCTGATGTCGGTCCTGGAGCCCTCCACCCAGACGGTCGGCCGGCGGGAGCTGGAGTTCCGTGTCCGCCGCCCGACCGGTGAGATGCGCTGGCTGAGCCTGAGCTGCCAGGTGGCGGCCGGCTGTGACGGCCGGCCGGAACAGGTACTGGGTGTGGTGACGGCGACCTCGGTCCTGCGGCAGAGCGCCGACGACGTGTCCAGGATCCAGTGGCTGACTGCCGCACTCGACGATGCCGTAACGGTCCGTGACGTCAGCCGGGTGGTGGTCACCGCGCTGGGCGAGCCGCTGGGCGCCGACCGGGTGGCGCTCGCCGAGCTGCAGGACGACCGGCTCGCCGTCACCGTGCTCGATCCGCCCGAGCCCGCCGCCTGGCCGCAGTGGTGGCGTTCCGAGTGGCGTTCGGAGTGGCCCGACGCGCCGGTCAGCGCCCTGCCCACCCTTCAGATGGCCCTGCGGGACGGACGTATGGATCTGTGGTCCGCCGGCGCGGCTCTCGAACCCGGGCTCGCGGGCATCGGCGCCGGAGGTCTGGCCGTCCTGCCGCTCCCCGCCAAGGGCTGGGTCGCCGGCGTGTGCCTGGTCGGCTGGGACCAGCCGCACGAGTTCGTCCCCGAGGAGCGGTTCCTGCTGACCGCCACCGCGGCACTGGTGGGACAGGCACTCAAACGTGCGCGCGCACACGACGCCGAACAGGAACTCGCGACGATGCTGCAGCGCAGTCTCCTGCCCCGGCGCCTGCCCGAGCTGCCCGGCGGGACGGCCGTCGCCCGCTATCTGCCCGCGAAGCGGGGGTTGCAGGTGGGCGGCGACTGGTACGACGTCATAGCCCTCTCCGAGGACCGGGTGGCGCTCGTCATCGGTGACGTCCAGGGACACAGCGCCGGAGCCGCGACGATCATGGGCCAGATGCGTACCGCGATCAGGGCGTACGCCGTGGAGGGCCATCCGCCCGACGTGGTCGTCTCGCACGCCAACCGGCTCCTCGTCGGTATGGAGACCGATCTGTTCGCCACCTGCTGCTATGCCGAGTTGGACATGGAGGAGGGCAACGCCCTGTTCGTACGGGCCGGGCACCTCGCACCGCTCCTGCGCCACCCCGACGGCAGGACCGAGGAGGTACAGGTCGAGGGCGGACTCCCGCTGGGCATCCTCGCGGACGCGGAGTTCCCCATGACCACCTGCGCCCTGGCCCCCGGCACGGTGATCGTCATGGTCACCGACGGCCTGGTCGAGGCCGTCGACCTGCCGCTGGACGAGGGCATGGACCGGACCCGCACCGCGCTCGCCGGGGCCGATCCGGCGGATCCGGGGGAAATGGCCGACGAACTGCTCGGCGAACTCGACCCTCGGGAGGACGACGTGGCGCTGTTGCTGCTGCGCTACGACGGCATGAAGACCCGACCGATACGGGCCGGCTGGGCGGTGTGGCGGCTGCCCGACGCCGTCATGCACGCACGCCGCTTCACCGCACGCGCGCTGCGTCGGTGGAAGGTCGAAGAAGTGACCGACGCGGCGTTGCTGGTGGTGTCGGAACTGGTCACCAACGGCCTCGTGCACACTCAGGGCCCGGTCCGCGTCGACCTGATGCTCCGCGGAGACCGAGTGCGGGTCAGCGTGAGCGACTGCTCGCCGCGTTCCCCGGCCAAGCCGGTGATCGTGGACTGGGACGCGACCGGCGGCCGAGGTCTGCTGCTCGTCGAAGCGATGTCGGAGTCCTTCGGCTCCGTGCCGGTGGCCGGCGGCAAGCAGGTGTGGAGCGAGCTCGTCGTGCCGCACTGCGATCAGGCCCACGTGGACTCGGGGCCCCGGACGCAGCGAAGGGGGCTGCCATGAGGACCCGTACATGGCACGTCGCCGCGGTGCTCGTCGCGGGATTCATGACGACGTCCCTGGCCGCCTGCGAAGAACTGGAAGAGGAGAGGGGCAAGGACGGCTTCACCGTCGGCCTGCTGCTCCCGAGCCGAACCGTCCCCCGCTGGGAGCGGTCCGACAAGCCGCTCATCGAGAAGCGGCTGAAGCAACTGTGCCCCCACTGCACCTTGGAGTACGCCAACGCCCAGAACGACGCGATGAGGCAGCGGCAACAGATGAGCTCCATGATCACCAAAGGGGTCAGGGTCCTGATCCTGGACGCCACCGACACCAGGGCGCTGCGCTCCTCGATCCAGGAGGCGCACGAGTCGGGTGTCCCGGTCGTCGCCTACGACCGGCTCGCCGAAGGCCCGATCTCGGGCTACGTCAGTTTCGACGGCGCGCAGGTCGGCAGGCTCCAGGGCGAGGCGCTCCTGGAGGCGATGGGCGACAAGGCGAACGGCGGAAACGTCGTCATGATGAACGGCGATCCCAGCAGCCCCAACGCGGATTGGTTCCGTCGCGGCGCACTGTCCGTCGTCTCCGGCAAGGTGAAGATCGGAAGGGCGTACGACACCCAGGGCTGGAGCATGGACAGCGCCCACGCCAACATGTCCGCCGCGATGGCGGCCCTGGGCCCGGACCGGATCGACGGCGTCCTGGCGGCCAACGACACCATCGCCGCGGGCGTCATCGCCGCTCTCAAGAGCGCCCGGGTCAAGGACCTTCCTCCCGTCACCGGCCAGGACGCCGACATCGACGCCGTGCAGCGCATCGTCAAGGGCGAGCAGTACATGACGGTCTACAAACCCTTCAAGGCGGAGGCCGACGCGGCCGTCGCCATGGCCGTCGCCCTGGGACGCGGAGAGAGCCTGCGCAAGATCGCCACGACGACGACCGACAGCCCCACCACCAGGCACATCCCCTCCGTCCTGCTCACGCCGAGGGCGGTGACGGTGGACAAGATCAAGCCGACGCTCCTCAAGGACGGCATGTACAGGATCGACGAGATCTGCACCGCCGAGCTCCGGCCCGCCTGCGAAAAGGACGGACTCACCCGCTGAAGGGTCGGACGCACCCGCTGAGAGGACGAGTGGCGGGTACTCAGCGCACGGGAAAGCCGAAGGAGTAGCCCTGCTGCTTCAGCCAGGGCAGGACCTCACGCAGGGCGGCCACGGTCTGGGAGCGGTCCCCGCCGGCGTCGTGGAAGAGGATGGTCGGGCCGTTGGAGATCTCGCTCTTGACGGTGGCGACGATGGCGCCCGTGCCGGGGTGTTCGAAGTCCTTGGAGTCGACGTTCCAGCCGAGCGGTCGCATGCCGCGGGAGGCGGCGAGGTGGCGGCTGTAGGGGGTGAAGGCGCCGCCCGGGGCGCGGTAGTACTCCGGCCGGACGCCTCCGGAGGCCTGGGTGATCATGCGTTCGGCGTCCAGGATCTGCTGGGACTGGTAGGCCTGGGACTTGGTGTCCATGGTGGTGTCGTGCGAGACGGTGTGGTCGCACAGCCGGTGCCCGGCGGCCACCACCGCCTTGACCAGGTCCGGGTGGGCCTGGGCCTGGGTGCCCACCATGCAGAAGGTGGCCTTCACACCGTTGTCCCGCAGCACCTGGAGGACCTGCGGCGTCCACGTCGGGTCCGGTCCGTCGTCGATGGTGATGTTGACACCGCGGGCCCCGCGGTCCGAGGAATGGGCGATGTCCACCGACACCGGCGTCCCGCCCGGAGCCTTGGACCCGGCGTTCGGCGCGCCGGAGTGCGCCGAGCCGGCGGCCGGCGTGTGCCGTGCCTCGACGGGATTGGCCTGCGCGGTCCACATCGAGGTGGCGGCAGCCGCCGCCGTCACCCCGAGCGCCGCCGCGAGAACCCGACCGTGCCAACCCCGTCCCCCATGCCGCGACATGTCCGCCCCACTCCTCGTCGTGCTTGTGGATCTCGTGCATCCGTGAGGACGGCGATGGGCCGCCGGGGGATGCGTCCGTTACCGATCACGGACAATTCCGCGGGGATTCGGAGACAGAGCGGCGACACCACGCAGGGAAAGTCCTCCGAACGAGCGTCGGTGAGCCCGGTGTTGGTGCCCCCGACGCCCTTCTCCGGTACGGGGCCGAGCTACGGCTGCCCTCGGTCCGAGCGGACCAGCCACGTATGCCGGAGGTGCGGGGTCAGGTCGTAGGTGAACGCCGTCGTTCTTCGTGTCGAACGGGCCTGTCGCCCGGGGAGGTTCGGGCGCTGGCGGGTCGGGTTCCTTGAGTACGAGGAGGGACGGGTCGCTGGTGCTCGGCCGTCGGTGGAGTCGGCGTACGGGAGGTCCTCGATGCTCCAGTCGTGCGGAAGGTCGAGCGCCCGCCAGGAACCGTCGTCGAAGGACGGCGTCGCGGCGTCGCTCGTGTCGCCGTGGAAGAAGAGCCACCCTTGGTCGAACGACCGCTCCCTGGCCCACCCGACCCGGGCCGGACCGTCATGGTCGGCCGTCTTCGGCCGGGCGATCGTGGGAGCTGGGGCGTGCTGACAGGATGGGGGACATGTCGAGAGATCCGCTGGTGGTCAGAGCTCGTGGGCTGTGGGAGGGCCTGGCCCGGGTGCCGGTGTCGTTCGCGCCGACGGGCGGTGTGAGCGTGGTGGTCTCCCCGGAGTCCGGGATGTGCCCGGTCGGCTGGGTCGGCGTGGTCGCCCTGGGCGGATCGGCGATCGTGACCGTGCCGAGCGAGCGTGCCGCCGTGATCGTTCGCGACGCGGTGGCGGGCCTGTCGGTGGACGACGTCGTGGATGGCGTTGCGGTCCGGGAGGTGCTGCCCGTGGCCCGGGTGCTGGGGCCGGCAGCGCTGGCGTACGTGTCCCCGGAGGCTTTCCGTCCGGTGGAAGCAGGTGCGTCGACGGTGGAGCGACTGCCGGCCAGTCACCCGGAACTGCGGCTCCTGGAGCGGGCGGCAGGTCGTGAGGACGCCGGCGAGGCCGCACTGGACGAGATCACGTCGCCCGTGTTCGTGGTCCGAGAGCATGGTCAGGTGGTTGCCGCTGCCGGGTACCGGGCCTGGCCGAGTCGGACCGCACACATCGGCGTGCTGACGGCGCCAGGAGCGCGAGGACGCGGGCTGGCCCGGGTGACCGGCTCGGCGACGGTCGCGCATGCCCTCGCTGCGGGACTCCTGCCGCAATGGCGCGCGCGGCCTCCCGCCTCCCGGCGTGTTGCCGCCGTACTGGGTTTCGAGGAACTGGGCTCCCAACTCAGCGTTGATATCGCCGGTTGAGGTCGCCCGGAAGCGGTCGACGGCCGTTCTCGCGCCGCCCGTACCGGCGTCGCATCGCCGGCCTGGGCGACGACCCGCGCCTACGAGGGTGCGTTGTTCCGGCGCTGTTCCGTCGGTGCCGGGTCGGCCACAGTGGGCGGTCGGCTCCGCGGCGGGTTGTCCAGAGCGGTACGCGGCCCGCCGCGTAGGGCCGAGGCGAGGGCGGAGACCAGCGCCATGCCCGCGGCGACGCCGAAGACGATGGCCAGGCCGTGGTGGAACGGACCGGAGACCAGTCGCGGGAAGAAGGTGTGACCGGTCAGGGTGGCGCGCTGGGCCGCGGTGAGGTGGGTGAGGGTTCCACCGGATCCGAGCAGGTGCTCGATGGGGTTGTTGCCGAGGAACGTGGCGAACAACGTGCTCACCGGCGGCAGCGACGCGGCATGCTCGGCGGTGCCGGCCGGTACGCCGTGCGCCTGGAGTCCGCTGCTGAGTGCCCCGGGCAGGGATGAGGCCAGTCCGGAGACCATCAGGGAGAAGAACACACCGATGGACAGAGCGGTGCCCGAGTTCTGGAACGTGGAGCGCATGCCCGAGGCGACGCCCCGGTACTCGGGCGGCACGCTGCCCATGATCGAGGACGTGTTCGGCGCGGAGAACATGCCCTGGCCCAGCCCGTTGAGCAGGAGCAGCGCCGCGAAGAGCCCGTAGTCGAAGTCGATGGGCAGCGCGAGCAGCCCGAGGAAGGAGACCGCGACCACGACCAGGCCGGTCGTGGAGAACATCCGGGCGCCGAACCGGTCCGACAGGTAACCCGACACCGGACCCGCGATCAGGAAGCCGAGGGTCAGCGGCAGCATGAAGATGCCCGCCCACAGCGGGGTGTCCTCGAACGCGTAGCCGTGCAGGGGCAGCCAGATGCCCTGCAGCCAGATGATGAGCATGAACTGCAGCCCGCCGCGTGCGATCGCGGTCAGCAGTGCCGCCAGGTTGCCCGCGGCGAACGCCCGTATCTTGAACAGGGACAGGGTGAACATGGGGTCGGCGACACGCGACTCGACGTAGCAGAAGAGCAGCAGCAGTACGACGCCGCCGATCAGGCCGCTGAGCACCCACGGATTTCCCCAGCCGGTGGCGTCGGAGCCGTAGGGCTGGATGCCGTAGGTGATGCCGGCCAGCAGGATTCCGGCGCCCGCGGCGAAGGTGATGTTGCCCAACCAGTCGATGCGGCCGGGGCGTCCCGCCGCGGTCTCGCGCAGGCTCAGGTACGACCAGATGGTGCCGGTGATGCTGATCGGCACGCTCACCCAGAACACCGCGCGCCAGTCGACGGCGGCGAGGAGGCCACCGGCGAGGAGGCCGAGGAACTGGCCGGCGAGCGCGGTGATCTGGTTGATGCCGAGGGCCATGCCGCGCTGCCGGGTGGGGAAGGCGTCGGTGAGTATCGCGGCCGAGTTGGCGGTGAGCATGGAGCCGCCGAAGGCCTGCACGATGCGCCAGAGAATCAGCCACATCGCGCCGGCGCCGGCCCGGAAGGGGTCGAGGGACAGCGCGACGGAGGCACAGGCGAAGATGAGGAAACCGAGGTTGTAGATCTTGACCCGGCCGTACATGTCGCCGAGTCGGCCGAGGACGACGACGAGTACGGCCGACACCAGGAGATAACCCAGGATCATCCAGAGCAGATAGCCGATGTTGCCGGGCGCGAGCGGGTCGAGCCCGATCCCGCGGAAGATCGCGGGCAGCGAGATGATCACGATGGAGGCGTCCATCGTGGCGATCAGTACACCGAGCGTGGTGTTGGACAGGGCGACCCACTTGTAGCCGGGGCCCGCGGGGGTGTCCTTCCGGCGCGTCCAGCGTGAGGTGCGCGCGGTCACAGCCGTTCCGCCAGTCGGTCGAGGAGGGGCAGGGCCGACGCGAGTGTCCCGCGCTCCTCCGGGGTGAACTCGTCGAGGACGGCCGAGAGCCGGTGTACGGACTCGGAGCGCCGCTCCGCCAGCATGGCCCGTCCCTCCTCGGTGATCGCCACGATGATCCGTCGCCCGTCCGCCGGGTCGGGGCCACGACCGACGAGCCCGCGCTGTTCGAGTACGGCGAGCGTGCTGGCCATCGCCTGTGGCCGTACGCGTTCCAGGTCGGCGAGGGATCCCGGGGAGCCGGGGCCGTCGGCGGCGAGCCGCGCGAGCACCGAAACGCCGGAGAGTGACACGTCCCCCACGGCGTGGGCCTGGCGCAGTCGCCTGGTCATGCGGCCCACGGCGAGGCGCAGGTCGGAGGCGAGCCGGACGGTGTCGTGCGGTCCGTGGGTGTGATCGGTACCTGCTTCTATATCCACCTGCACAAGTACTAACAATAGGTTTATCAGTCTGGACTGGCCAATCAAATGTTAGTAATGACGAGCGGGTGATCTCCGGCGACGACAGGGTGATCCCCGACGACGACACTCCGCTTCGCGTGTGTCCGCACCGCCGCGGCGCACCCTCTGTCGCGCCCGAAAGATTGAACGTACTCTGACAAGTCATAGAACTTCGGGCGTGATTGACTGGGGGAGCCGTCATGTCCTGGGACAACAACGGCCCGCGCGCCGGATTCGTCGTACCACCGATGCCGAGCGCACCGCCGCCCGCTCCGGCTGACGGGCTGCGAGCGGCCGCGGTGGCACTGCTGAACCTGTGCGGACTGGGCCTGGGTTATGCGCTGGTGCGCCGTCGGGGACTCATGGCGCTGTGCTGGGTCGCGACCGCGCTGCTGCTCTTGGTGGCCCTTCCCGCGGACCCGGACGGCGTCCCGGGCGCAACCGTCGTCGCCTACCTGGTCTTCCTCGGTCTCACGGCCGTTCACGCTGCGGTCGTGGGTCTGCGGACCCGTCTGGTGTGGCCGCCGCGCGCCTGGCTCGCGATCGCGCTCGGGGTCGTCCTTCTGGCCGTGCCGACCGGAGGCGTCGTCCTCTACGACGGCGCGCGTGACGAGGCCACCGAGGCGATGCTCATGGACCGGTTGGAGCGGGCGGACAAGCTCGTCCAGACCGCCGGCAAGCAGCCGTTCGCGACGGCGGAGGCCGACTACCGCCGGGCACTGGCGGTCTATCGGGGCCTGCGCGGCGACCATCCCGGCTCACGCGCGGCCGCCCGCGTCCCCGACCGGCTCAAGACGTACTACGCCACAGTCGGTGCGCCCTTCGACCAGAAGAACTACTGCGACGCCATAGCGCCCTTGAAGTACCTGCGCACGGTACCGAGGACCATGGGCAAGCGGGACCTCGGAGCACTGTCCACGTGGCCCGACGACCGGCTGGCGACCTCGCTCTACGAGTGCGCGTCGCGGTCGCTGAGCGGGGGCGAGGCGGACTGGACCACGCACTTCAGCGATCTCCTGACGACGTTCCCGCGGTCCGCGTCGGCCGCGAAGGTGGAGCCGGCGGTCAAGACCGCGGTCGACAAGGCCGTGAAACAGGTGGCCGGCGGCGATCCCTGCACGGCCGTCCAGCACCTCAACAGCCTGGGTACCCAGGTCCGCGCGCTGCCGGGAGAAGAGGCGGGTGTGGCCGCGGACCTCGGCAAGGACGCCGACCGGGCCGACAGGACCGCGGACTCGGGTACGTACGCCTGCGGAGTGGACCAGTACAAGAACGGGCGCTTCGACGAGGCCGTCACCACGATGAACGACTTCGTCAAGAACCATCCGCACCACACGAACCGAGCCCGCGCCCAGAAGATCGCCATCGCGGCGGAAATCGCCCAGACGGTGCCCGCCGCGGGCAAGAGGCTGCCCACGACGGCATCCGGCGGCAGTATCTCCGTCACCGTCAAGAACGACAGCCCCGACGACATCACCGTGATGTACACCGGGCCGGTGACGGGAAGCTTCCCTCTCAAGGCCTGCGGGAGATGCACGTCCTACTCCCTCGCCAGCACGCTCGTGCGAGGCTTCACACCGTGCAACGACAGCGGGAAGAACTATCCGCAACGGACCATCCGACTGCCCGCGGGCACCACGTACTTCGTGCACAAAGCTCGGAGCGGAACCGGGAAGTCCCCCGCCTCGGACACGGCCGAGCTGCGGTCCGGCTACATCTACACCGAGTGCGCCTACACGACGAGCTTCGGCTACTGAGGCCGCGGCGTGTGGGATGGTCGTGGCCCCGACTGATCGCGACACTGCCGCCCGGTGCTCCCGGAACCCAGGTCGCGGTGGTCCACGGCCGACGCGGAGACTGACCGCAAGGAGAGGGGCATCGTGGCGGACGAGCAGAGCGAGGTGCCGGACAGCACCGCGGTGCGCGTCGCCCTCTGGCGGGCGATGCACATGCGGGTCGACTCGCCGCCCCACGTGATCGAGGACGAGATCGGGCTGCGACTGGCGGCACCTGATGAGGGATGGCAGCGCCGCCCGGACATGGACCCGCGGGGCACCAGCGGGTTCCGGGCGGCCATCGTGGCCCGAGCCCGGTTCGTCGAGGACCTGGTGGCCGAGCAGGCCGGCCACGGCGTCGCCCAGTACGTCGTGCTGGGCGCCGGTCTGGACACCTTCGCCCAGCGCAGACCCGAGATCGCCGCCCGCCTGAGGGTGTTCGAGATCGACCAGCCGGGCACCCAGGCCTGGAAGCGCCGACGCCTGATCGAACTCGGCTACGGGATCCCCGACTGGCTGCGACTCGTGCCGGTCGACTTCGAGGCGGGCGCGGACTGGTGGGAGCAACTGTCCGACGCCGGCTTCGATCCCGGCCGGCCGACGGTCGTCGCCTGCACCGGCGTCACCATGTACCTCACCAAAGACGCCACCGCGGCGACCCTGCGGCGACTCGCCCTGCTCGCCCCCGGCTCGACGCTCGCCATGACCTTCATGCTGCCGGCCGCACTCGTCGATGACTCCGACCGCCCCGCGCTCGATGCGACCGAGCCACAGGCGCGAGCGGCCGGAACGCCGTTCATCAGCTTCTACGCCCCGCAGGAGATGCTGACGCTGGCCCGCGACGCCGGCTTCAAGGACGTCCACCACGTGTCGGGCACCGTCCTCGCCGCACGCTACTTCGCCGATCGGACCGACGGCCTTCGCCCGTCGAGCGGAGAAGATCTGTTGCTGGCCACTACCTGACGGGTGCTCGCATGGCAGGTGACGTGAGGTTCGAGCCCGATCTGTACCGCGGTACGGCCGACTACTACGACCGGTTCCGGCTTCCCTACCCCGACGCGATGATCGCCGATCTCGTACGCCAGGCAGCCCCCTCGGGGCGTGGGCGGCTGCTCGACCTGGCATGCGGCACCGGCCAACTCGCCTTCCCGCTGCGCGGCTCGTTCGCGGAGGTGTGGTGCGTGGACGCCGAACCCGATATGACCGAAGTGGTCCGGGCCAAGGCGACCGCCGTCGGCGCGACACACATGCGCGCGATCACCGTCGGCGCCGAGGATCTGCCCGCCGGGCCGGACAGCTTCGAGTCGATCGTCATCGGCAATGCCTTCCACCGGCTCCGCCGCGCCGCGGTCGCCGGACTCGCCCACACCTGGCTCAGGCCAGGTGGCTGCCTCGCACTGTGCTGGTCGACCTCGCCCTGGGCGGGTTCCCGGGACTGGCAGCGGGCGCTCGCCGGCGTGCTGCGCACATGGCAGAACGCCCTCGGCGCGGCCGGACGCGTTCCGCCCGGCTGGGACCGGCCGAGGCAGCGGGACCCTGACCACGACGTGCTGTCCCGTGCCGGGTTCGAGCCCGCCGGATGCCACGAGTTCTCGGTCGAGCACCACTGGACGATCCGTGAACTCGCCGGACACATCCGGTCGACTTCGTTCCTGCCGCCGCCGGTGCTCGCGGACCACGCCGCCGCCTTCGACGCCGACCTCACCGCCGAACTCGGCCGCCACACGGCCGACGACCGCCTCACCGAGACGGTCGGCTTCGCCTACGAACTGGCCCGCAAGCCGGCACGGGTGTGAAAGCCGGCGGGCGGCGGTGGGTTGTGGGTTGCTTCAGGATGGCATCGGCTCGTCGAGGAGGGTGCGGGCGAGGCGGCGCAGCTCGTCGTCGTCCTTCCACGTGACGCGGCGCGGAGAGGTGGCACAGAGTTCCAGCAGGGGCCGCAGCTCCGGCGGGGTGGTCGCGAGGGCGCCGGCTGTCCGCATGCCGGCAAGGACGCGCAGGGCATCACGTCGGCCGTACCAGGCGGTGTCGTTCGAGCCGTAGGTGGTGGTGGGTGCGGCCCGTGTGAGGAGGAGGGGGAGCACGGGCCGTGGGTTGCCGGTGATGCGCCAGTAGGCGTCGGCGGCCTGCGAACGGCCGTACCCCCGTGGGTCGTTGAGCAACGCGACGACCTCCGGCGCGAGTGGCGCACCGAGCGGGCCCAGCCGCCCGTGCGCGCACGCCCGCACCCTACCGACCTCGGCGGCGACCTCGACGGTGGCATCGTCGACGGACGGAGCAAGGGACGCAGTAGAGTGGTCGAACGGGCGCGCGGGGCGCCTCCGGGTCCGCGGGAAGGGCAGAGCCCACCTGGTGTACACGAGCGCGTCATGATGGCCTACCGTCCCTTCGGCCGGTTCGGCGGACCACCGGTTCACCGAAGGAGGCTCCGTGCCGACCACACCAAAGACCGTGCCCCTGCCCGAGCGCGCCAGTCTGGAACAGCTCAAGAAGCGGGCGAAGGACTTGCGGCGGGCCGTGCTCTCCCAGCAGCCCACCGCCTTGGCGCTCGTCGCGCGGCACGCACCCGAGAGTCGGGATCCACTGGCCGAATTCAGCCTCGACACCGCGCAGTTGGTGATCGCCCGCCTGCATGGATTCCCGAGTTGGCCGCGCCTGCGGCAGCACCTCGCCGCGCATCCCGGGGCGTCCGATGACCAGCCACGCTCCGGCATTCGTAAGGTGGAGGACTTCTATCGTCTGCGGACCGGGTGGGCCTCCACGGCGGACGTACGCCGCTGCGCCGCGGCCGCGACGCGCGCGCATCCCGATCCGGCCGACTGGCAGCCGTTGCTCACCGCGGGCCGCAACGGCGTCAGGGTGATCGCATTCGGCTCGCCGGACGGAGTGGTGTTCGCGGAACTCACTCCGAAGCGGGTCACGTTGTCCCGGCCGGCCGTCGGCGCGTCGGCCGGCGAAGGAGCGTCGGTGACGTTCCACACCGAGTTCGGCACCATCGCGGGTGTTGCCGCACCCGAGGTCGGCAGCCTGGTCGTGGAACGGCCCGCGGACCGGCGCCCGCTGGGATGGACGTTGGTCGCCGACGGTGTGTTCGTGGCTCCCAACGCGTTCCTCGTCGACGCCACCGGCCTCGTGCTGCGGACCAACGGCAGCCCGAAGGGCGAGATCGTGCCCGTCGCGGCACTGCCGGCGCGCGCGACCGCCGTTGTGGACCGGCCCGTGCCGGCCGTCGAGGACCCCGCGCTCGCCACCGAGGATCTGACCGCGGTTCTCGCGGCGGCCGACGCACCTCCGATCGTCGATCCGGAGCAGTGGCGACCCGGTGCTCACGCCGATCTCACACCGCACGAGCGAGTCCGGCTCGGCCGCTACGGCAAACTGCTCGTCTGGCACACCACCAGTGACCGGGCGAGTGCCGAGGACCCGTTCGTGTTCGACTTCACTCCTCAACAGGGCCCGGTTCGGGACTTCGCCGCGGTCGGCCGGAACATCGCGGCCACCCGGATGTACTACGACTTCGCGGACGGCGCCAGCGGCACCATCGCGGTTGTGGGCCTGGTGGAAGACGCCCACATCGCCTCGGTCGTGCTGCGCCGCGACGGCATGCCCGACCTGGCGGCACTCATCACCGGAGGGACGTTCCTCATCGCCGGGCCCGACCTCACCGACCTGCCGGAACGCGGCCCCGTCACGGCCGTCCTGGTCGCCCGGGACCACTCCGGAAACGTACGCGAAGAGCTTCCCTACCAGCGGCAGGACTGACGCGACCGCACGGGAAGGACGTGGACGAATACGCGCAGGTGCGGCGCGTGGACCTCGTAGAGGGGGCGTGACGGAGCACTCGGGCAGCGTGCCCTTACTTCCCCTCACGCCCCTTATGCCTTCTATGCCCGTTCGCCTAGCGTGGTGGCGCACGACCACCGCCGGGTCCGGACCGCCGACGCGGGGGTGGTCGGCGTGAACAGGGGGGTGGGGACGATCAACAACGGAATGGCACGCCCACGGGGTCGGCGCTCTCGGACGCGCGGGGTTCTGGGATTCGTCACGGCCGTCTGCGCGGTGCTCATGCTGAGCACCGCGCCGGCACAGGCCGCACAACACCAGGACGCCAACGAGTACGCGATATGGAACTTCCACGGCGCCAACGGGTTCTGGAACATCGACCAGCGGGTGCAGATCACACAGAAGGCGAACCACTCGTACTGGGCCATGATGTGGGACTTCACGGCCACACCGGGCAACGGCGGGTACATGGGCCTGCAGACCGACGGGACGCGCTTCAACCACACGACCGGTGACACGGCGATCTTCTCGCTGTGGAACGCCAACGCCGGCAGGGGGAGCTGCGGGCCGTTCGGCGGCGAGGGAACGGGACTCAGCTGCCGGCTCGCTTATGCCATCGACCGGCAGACCGACTACCGGCTCCGGGTGTGGCGCCTGAACGCGGACGCGGGAGGGCAGTGGTGGGGCGCGTGGATCCGGAACATGAAGACAGGCGTCGACACCGCCATCGGAAGTCTCCGGGTGCCGCGCAACCAGACCCTGCTCGGCGTCCCGTCCAACTTCAGCGAGTACTTCGGCACCGCCGTCGCCTGCGCCAAGGTGCCCCAGTCGGTCGCCTACTTCACCCAGCCCGCGGCGAACGCACAGGGCAACGGCACCTACCGATACGGCTCCACGTACGAACGCTCGACCCGCGGCCGTTGCACGGGCGGAAACGTGCGGCTGGTCGACCTGGGACGCACGAAGGCCGCCAAGGTGACGCTCGGCGGACGGTGACAAGTTGCCCTTCCAACCAGCCACAGGTTGGCCGGGGCTGTCTCCCGGTCGTGTGACCGGGTGACCTGGGGCAGCCGATGGCCCCGTGCCCGTCGGTGGGCACGGGGCTGTGCGGTGGGGGGAGCTACAGGGCGGTCGCGGCGCTCTGGAGGTTTTTGGCGGCCAGGGCCAGTCCCTCGGTCTGGGAGTAGGCGGCGTCCTCGTGTTCTATGTTCACGGCCATGTCCGGGTCGATCTCGGCGAGGGCGCGCAGGAACTCCGTCCAGTAGGGCACGTCGTGTCCGACGCCGACTGCCACGAACTTCCACGCGGGGTTCTGCGGCCAGGCGTTGCACCAGAAGCCGTAGCCGGTGAGGACCTTGTCGGGCGCGTCCGCGGGCACGCGGGTGAACGAGGTGTCCAGCACGCCACGGATGTCGGCGCCGGGGCAGAGCGTCGCGTCCTTGGCGGCGGCGTGGAACACCAGCGGGCCCAGCCACTTGATGCAGGCGACGACGTCCATGCCCTGCCACATCAGGTGTGAGGGGTCCATCTCCGCGCCCACGTTCGTCGCGCCGGTCTCGTCGACGAGCCGCTTCAGGGTGACCGGGGAGAAGACCAGGTTGTGCGGGT
This sequence comes from Streptomyces diastatochromogenes, assembly GCA_001550305.1. Lineage (GTDB taxonomy): Bacteria > Actinomycetota > Actinomycetes > Streptomycetales > Streptomycetaceae > Streptomyces > Streptomyces mirabilis_D. The sequence continues at coordinate 8,105 of LRTP01000562.1, read as the reverse complement.
GCATCTCGATGGCGACCCGGACGTCGTTCTCCCGGGCCAGCGCGTCGATCTCCTTCCAGAACTCGACGGCCACGCCCCACTGGTAGTCCAGGACGTCCATGTAGACGCCGTCCCAGGGGTTGACGACCCAGGACGGGTACGTGGCGTCGGGGTCGGAGCCCGGTGTGCCGGACATGGTCACCACGTGCCGCACACCGAGCAGGCCGGCGAGGCGGATGGTGCGTCGCAGGTCGTCGGCGTGCTTCGGGCCGACGCCGGGGAGCGGGTTGAGCGGATTGCCGTTGCAGTTGAGGCCGGTCAGTTCCATCCCGCGGTCGGCGAAGGTCGCCAGATACTCCTCGCGCGCGGTGGCCGAGGCCAGCAGCAGGTCGACCGGGCAGTGCGGCGACGGAATGAAGCCGCCGGTGTTGACCTCCACGGAGGTCAGGCCGTTCTCCTTGAGGATGTCGAGGGCCTCGGTGAGGGGCCGGTCGTGCAGACAGGCGGTGTAGGCGCCGAGCTTGAGGGCCATGTGTGTGCTCCTTGGACGCGGGTGGGGGCAGGCGGTCAGACGGCGGGCGGAACCGTGACGGCGGCGCCACCGCCCAGGGAGGACTCGACGACGGCCCGGATGATCTCCATGGTCCGCAGCGCGTCGGCGAATGTGGCGCAGGCCGGCAGCGGCTCGGCGACGCCCGCGACCTGGTCGAGGAAGGCCCGGGCCTGGTAGGTGAAGTTGTCGGCGTTGCTGGCGCCCACACCCGGCGCCTCCATCGGGACCCCGCCCGCGAAGTACGGGAGCTGCGGGCCGGCGATGATCCGACGCGCGCCTCGGGTACGAGCCTCGGGCTGGGCGTCGTCGAAGAGGTACTCGGCGGGCCGGTGCTGGTCGAACGCGGCCCGGCCACCGACGCCCAGGATGTCGAAGGACAGTCCGTTGGGCAGGCCGAAGCCGGTGCGTGTCACCGAGAAGGTGCCGACGAGACCGGACTCGAAGCGGGCGGTGAAGGACGCGGTGTCCTCGTTCTCGACCTCACCGAACTCGTCCGAGACGGGAGCCGCGTTGTGCCCCACGACCGCGCCCAGCGGCAGGGGCCGCTTGGGGATCTGCGTCGACAGCGAGGCACCGGAGACCGACGCGACGGGCCCCGCGACGTACTCGGCGGCGTCGATGACGTGTGAGCCGATGTCGCCGAGCGCCCCGGAACCGAGGCCGCCCTTGAACCGCCAGCTCAGCGGCCCGTTCGGGTCGGTCGCGTAGTCGCACCAGTAGCGGCCGCTGAACAGGGTCGGGTCACCCAGCTCGCCACGCCGGACGTGCTCACGGATCGCGGCGATGGCGGGGGAGCGGCGGAAGGTGTACCCGACGGCGGTCACGACATCGGCGGAGCGCTCCAACTCGGCCATGGCGCGGGCGTCTTCCAACGAACCGGCAAGCGGCTTCTCGCACAGCACGTGCTTGCCCGCGGCGACCAGTGCCTCGGCGATCGGTCGGTGCAGCGCGTTGCCGACGACGATGCTGACGGCGTCGATCGTCGGGTCCTCGGCTACGGCCTCCCAGCTCGGGAGTGCCATCTCGAAGCCGTAACGGCGGGCGGCGTCCGCACCGAGTTCGACGTTGGCATCGGCGATCGCGGCCAGCCGGACCGGCGGCAGACCGGCGCCGAAGACCGTGTTGACGTTGCGGTAGCCGGCGGCGTGGCTGCGGCCTGCCATACCGGCGCCGATCACCGCGACGGAGAGGGGTTTGGCGGACGTGGTCATGGGGGTGCCTCTCTCAAGGAAGGTTCACAAGGAAGGAATGTCGGCCCGCACCCGGGACGTCCGTGCCGGGGCGGTCGTGGTCCGTCAGGACCAGGTGGCCAGGTACTCGTCGATCTTCTTCCGCATGAAGACGGAGGACTCCTTGGCGCGTTCTTCCCAGGCGAAGACACAGGCCGTGAGGGTGCCGTCGAATCCGTGCGCGCGCAGCTCGCGGAAGAGTTCGTCGAAGTCGACCTCGCCCTGGCCGATGTCGAGGTGCTGATGGATCCGGGCCGACGTGCCGGGCGGGTTGAGGATGTAGCGGTTGCCGGAGGACGCGGTGTGGTCCAGGGCGTCGGCGAGGTGGACGTGGGTGAGCAGGTCGCCCGCGTGCTTGATGATGCCGGGAGCGTCGTTGCCGATGTGGAAGGTGTGCGGAGCGCAGTACAGGAAGCTGACGTTCGGGTGGTTGATGCCGCGGATCAGGTTGATCGCGTCGTGGCCGTTCTCGATGAAGTCGTCGGGGTGCGGCTCCAGGGTGAGGCGGATGCCCTCCTGCTCCAGGAGCGGCAGCAGCTCGTCCATCGACTTCCAGAACTGGGCCTCGCTGCGGTCCGGATCCTCGGGCCGGCCGTTGAGCTCGGAGATCATGCTGTCCACGCCGAGATCGGCGGTGATCCGGATGGCGCGCTTCCAGTAGCGGACGGCGGCCTGCCGGGCCTCCTCGTCCGGTCCCGACCAGCGGAACAGGGGCAGAACGGAGGAGACGCCGACGCCCGCCGAGTCCAGCGCCTTGCGGAACTTCCGTACGGTCGCGTCGTCGACGCGCGGGTGCCGGAAGAAGGGGATGAAGTCCTCCCGGGGGGAGAGTTCGATCCATTCGTAGCCCAACTCGGCGACCACAGCGGGCAGTTCGAGGAGCGGAACGTTGCGGATCATGTAGGGGTCGAGGGCGATCTTCACGAGAGTGTGCCTTCCGGTCACGGGGAGACGGTGGAGCGTCGGGGCAGGACGTCCTCGGTCCAGCGGCGGTGCCCGGCGGTGCCCGGCGGTGGGCGGAGATGGGCCGCCGCCGCGTGCGGGAGGCGGGTGGAGACGGGCGGAGGCTGGTGGACCGCCTTGTGCGCCGGGATGCCGCCACGTCATGTCCGCCCTGCGCGTGGGGGCCTTTACGTGCCCGAGCGAGATCTCGCTCTTGATGCCCGGGGAAGGACGCGCGTCAGGGAGCGCCGCGCGGTCGGCCCGTCGGTCTCCTTGGGGCCGGGGGCCGGCGGTGTGGTCACCGCCGGCTCGGCCTGCTGGGTCCTGGTCCTCACCGGGTGCCCTTGGCGGCGAACTGGGCGACGGTGTCGACGTTGGACTTGTCGACGAAGGCCGGGCCGGTCAGGATCGGCTGTTCGCCGCCGCCGCTGTAGTTGCCGTTCGTCTTGTAGAGCCACAGCGAGTCGACGGCCAGGTAGCCCTGGAGGTAGGGCTGCTGGTCGACCGCGAACTGGATGCTGCCCTTCTCGATGGCGGAGATGAGGTCCTTGTTGAGGTCGAAGGTCGCGACCTTCGCCTTGCTGCCGGACTCGGACGTCGCCTGCGCGGCCGTCAGCGCGAACGGGGCGCCGAGCGTGACGACCTCGTCGATGGACTTGTCCTGCGCGAGCTTGGCGGTGATCGTCGACTTCACGGACGGCATGTCGGTGCCGTTGACGTAGAGGTTGTCGGTCGTGCCGCTGAAGGTCTTCTTCACACCGGCGCACCGCTGTTCCAGGTTGACGTCCCCCTGGGCCTGCACGACGCACAGGGCGTGCTTGGCGCCGGTGTCGTTCAGCTTGGTGCCGAGAGCCTGGCCGGAGACGGACTCGTCCTGACCGAAGAACGACAGCAGCCCCTGCTTCTTCCATTCGGACAGGCCGGCGTTGAAGCCGACGACCGGGATGCCGGCCGCCTCGGCCTTGGCGACCACGGCCTTCATGGCGTCGGGCTTGGCGAGGGTGACCGCGATGCCGTCGACCTTCTGGTCGATCGCGTTCTGCACGAGGTTGGCCTGGTCGGCGGCGGTCTCGTCGTTGGAGTAGATGAGCTTGACGTTGTCCTTGGCGGCGGCGGCCTCGGCGCCCTTGCGGATGGTGTCCCAGAAGGTGTCGCCGGAGGGTGCGTGGGTGACCATGGCGATCGTCATGCGGGGGGTGTCGGCCTTGCCGGCCGACACCGCGGCCCCGCTCTCCGCGGCCTTCTTCCCGCCGGAGCTGCTGGAACAGCCGGCGAGGGTGAGAGCGGCCGCGGCGGTCACCGCCAGGACGGGGGCGATTCTGCGGAGTCGGGGAGACCGGGGAAGGGATGTGTGGCTCATGGCGCGTGCACCTCGCTGTGCAAGTGAGAGGGAGTGACGGGCAGTGGGCTGTGGATTCGCGACTGCTGGATGGGGCCGGGGAGGCCGCGGCGGCCTCGGTCGGGGCGCGGTGCGCGGCAGAGACCTGCCGCATCGGGTGCGGCGGGGCTCAGAAGCGGTGGGGTGCCCGGAAGCTGTTGGAAGCCGGATACAGGCCCTGGACCCGGTGGAGTCGGTGGCCTCGGGGGCGATGACCGTCCCGGGGTCGAGACGGTGCGGTGGCTCGGGGAACTCGGTCTGCGGGACGGTGATGTGGCCGGGCTCGGAATGCCGGGAGCCGGAGCAGTCCGAGCTGACTTCGTTGGAACGTCAGGACAATTTAAAGCGCTTTAAGTCCTGGTACTATCGGCTCGTTTCGTGAACGTGTCAAGGGTGTTGCCCGAGGAGAACTGCCGGGAGGTGCGAGTGGACGACGACGCTTCCGCGAGTCGCAGGGACGGCGCGAGCAAACGCCCCCGGCTGGAGGACGTGGCCGCCCGCGTGGGCGTGTCCACCGCGTCCGTCTCCCTGGTGCTGCGTGGTGTGCCCGGCCCCAGCGAACGCACCCGGCAACGCGTCCTGAAAGCCGCCGCCGAGCTCGGTTACCAGGTGGACCGCACCGCCAGTCTGCTGGCCAGCAGACGCACCCGGCTGCTCGGCGTCATGGTCGACATCCACAGCCCCTTCCACGCGGACCTGGTCGAGCACCTCCACACGGCCGCCGAGGAGGTCGGCTACGACCTCGTCCTCAGCACCCAGACCCGCACCCGCGACGAACACACCGCCGTCGAGACGCTGCTGGCCTTCCGCAGCGAGGCTCTGATCCTGCTCGGCCCGACCGCCTCGGGGGACGCACTCGCGGCGCTGGACCGCAAGGCTCCGGTCATCGCTGTCGGCCGCCGGATCGCCGACGCCGACCTCGATGTCGTCCGCTCGGCCGACGACGACGGGGTCGGCCAGGTGGTCGACCACCTGGTGGAGCTCGGCCACCGTGCGATCACCTACGTCGACGGCGGCAAGGGGGTCATCGCCACCGACCGTCGCCGCGGCTACCGCGCCGCCATGCGCCGTCACGGCCTGGACGCGCACATCGGGGTTCTGCGCGGCGACAACACCGAGGCGGCCGGCGAACGTGCCGCCCGCCAGCTGCTCGACGGCGCCGAACTCCCCACCGCCATCGTCGCGTTCAACGACCAGTCCGCCATCGGCGTCCTGGCCGCTCTGTCCCGTGCCGGGGTCGCCGTTCCGGGCGAGGTGTCCGTGGTCGGCTACGACGACGACGCCCTCTCCCGCCTGAGCTGTTTCAATCTGACCACGGTCAGCCAGAGCGCCCGTGAGCAGGCCCGGCATGCGGTGATCGCCGCCGTCGAGCGCCTGGACCAGGGCCGCACCGAGTCCCGCGAGGTCGTACTGACCCCACGGCTCGTCCTGCGTGGCACCACCGCGGAGCGCGTCTGACAGGCGTTTTGGGGCCACCGCCTGCACGCGGGCGCGGCGCGAGGGGGAGGCGTGGCCTATGGAGAGTGGTACCGCGACGCGGACCTGCTCGCGGAGTCGGCGGCCGTGCGGTGGGGGTCGGCGTCAGGCGGCCGGTCGCACCAGGCCCGACTCGTAGGCGAAGGCCACCGCCTGTACGCGGGCGCGGGCGCCGATCTTGGCGAGGATGTGGCTGACGTGTGACTTGACGGTGGTCGGCGCGATGGACAGCCGCGTGGCGATCTCGGCGTTGGACCAGCCGGAGGCGACGGCGGTGAGGACGTCGCGTTCTCGCTCGGTGAGCATGTCGAGCCCTGTTTCCCGCTCGGTGGTGCGGGCCGGGCGCTCCTGGCGGACGGCGTCGATGAGCGCACGGGTGACGCCGGGAGTGGTGACGGCGTCACCGGCGGCCACGATACGGACGGCCGCGGTCAGTTCGTCGGGGGTGGCGTCCTGGGGGAGGAACCCACCGGCTCCGGCGCGCAGTGCCGCGTAGGCGTACCCCTCGTGGCCGCTGGGAGTCAGGACCAGTACGCGCGGAGGGCGCCCGCCGGCTCTGACGGGCTCGGGCGCCGGAAGCGGGGTGAGGGACCGGGTGATGCGGCGGATGGCCTCGACGCCGTTCGGATCGGCTGCGTGGTCGCCCATCACGACGACGTCGGGACCGAGCGCGGCGCTCACGCGGACCGCCTCGGTGCCACTCGTCGCCTCGCCGACGACGGTCAGGTCGGGCTCGGCCGTCAGCAGCATGTGCAGACCGAGCCGGTGCAGGGACTGGCTGTGCATGACGAGTACGGAGGTCATGACGGGCGCCCTTCGTGAGGGTGGGGGCGCCCGCCGACGTGGGTCGGGTGTCCGCCACCGCACTCCCTGTGAACGAAACGGTTTCGTTCACTTCGGTATCGTCAGCGTAGCTCCGACGCTATCGAAACGGCATCGTTTTCTTTGTGGTCTCGGTCACTTCCTCATCGGCGGGGCGGCTGACCGTCGGCAGGGTGGCCTTGCATGACCATGCGAGATGTTGCATAATTTTGCCATGTCCAAGGTCCTCACTTCCCTCCCCACCGGCGAGCGCGTCGGCATTGCCTTCTCCGGCGGGCTCGACACTTCGGTCGCCGTCGCCTGGATGCGCGACAAGGGCGCCGTCCCGTGCACGTACACCGCCGACATCGGTCAGTACGACGAGCCCGACATCGCGTCCGTGCCCGGCCGTGCCACCGCGTACGGCGCCGAGATCACCCGGCTCGTCGACTGCCGTGCCGCGCTGGTCGAGGAGGGGCTGGCCGCGCTCGCCTGCGGCGCGTTCCACATCAGGTCGGGCGGGCGCCCGTACTTCAACACCACGCCGCTGGGGCGTGCCGTGACCGGCACGCTGCTCGTGCGGGCCATGCTCGAGGACGGGGTGCAGATCTGGGGCGACGGCTCCACGTTCAAGGGCAATGACATCGAGCGGTTCTACCGGTACGGGCTGCTCGCCAACCCGCACCTGCGGATCTACAAGCCCTGGCTGGACGCGGACTTCGTCACGGAGCTCGGCGGCCGCAAGGAGATGTCGGAGTGGCTGCTGGCGCACGGGCTGCCGTACCGGGACTCGACGGAGAAGGCGTACTCCACGGACGCCAACATCTGGGGCGCCACGCACGAGGCCAAGACCTTGGAGCACCTCGACACCGGTATCGAGACGGTCGACCCGATCATGGGCGTGCGGTTCTGGGACCCGTCGGTGGAGATCGCCACGGAGGACGTGACGGTCGGCTTCGACCAGGGCCGTCCGGTCACCGTCAACGGCAAGGAGTTCGGCTCCCCGGTCGACCTCGTCATGGAGGTCAACGCGATCGGTGGCCGGCACGGCCTCGGCATGTCCGACCAGATCGAGAACCGGATCATCGAGGCCAAGAGCCGCGGCATCTACGAGGCCCCGGGCATGGCGCTGCTGCACATCGCCTACGAGCGTCTGGTCAACGCGGTCCACAACGAGGACACCGTGGCCGCGTACCACAATGAGGGTCGCCGGCTGGGCAGGCTGCTCTACGAGGGCCGCTGGCTGGACCCGCAGGCGCTGATGGTGCGTGAGTCGCTGCAGCGCTGGGTCGGCACGGCGATCACCGGCGAGGTGACCCTGCGGCTGCGCCGCGGCGAGGACTACTCGGTCCTCGACACCCGGGGCCCGGCGCTCAGTTACCACCCGGACAAGCTCTCCATGGAGCGGACCGAGGACTCGGCGTTCGGCCCGGTGGACCGCATCGGCCAGCTCACCATGCGCAACCTGGACATCGCCGACTCCCGTGCCCGTCTCGAGCAGTACGCGGGCCTGGGCCTGGTCGGCAGCGACCACCCGACGCCGATCGGCGCAGCGCAGGCGGCCTCGACCGGTCTGATCGGCGCCATGGACGAGGGCGGCGCCGAGGTGATCGCCTCGCGGGGCGAGGCCACGGACGAGGAGACGATGCTGGACCGCGCCGCGATGGAGTCCGGCACGGACTGACGCGGGTCACCGGTCGTACGTCCCCGAGCGGCGGGCCCCGGCGGATTCTGTTCCGCCGGGGCC
>LRTP01000561.1 GCA_001550305.1 Streptomyces diastatochromogenes | reverse complement strand
GACCCGCCGGGCGGGCCCCTCGGTGGCGTCGACGACCCGGACGGGGTGGCCCTGCGGGGGCCGCGGCACGATCGAGGGGCCCTTCACGAAGAAGGTGGCGCCCCGGAAGTCGACGTGGTGCAGCTTGTCCCGGTCGACGAACCGGCCGGTGGCCTCGTCGCGTATCTCGGCGTCGTCCTCCCAGCTGTCCCAGAGCCGGGCGGCCACCTCGGCGATCTCGCCGGCCTCCCGCCACAGCGCGTCGGCGGGTGCCGCGTGCCTGCGGCCGAAGAGGCGGGCCTCGCCCTCGGTCGTCGACACGTCGAGCTGCCAGCCGGCCCGGCCGCGGCTGACCCAGTCGAGGGTCGCCACCGCCGCCTGGACGTGGAAGGGCTCGGTGTGGGTGGTGGTCACGGTCGGCACCAGACCGATCCGGCGGGTGGCGGGCGCGACACGGGAGAGTACGGCGAGCGCGTCGGGCCCGGGGCGCGCGAAGGTGTCGCCGAGCGTCACGAAGTCGAGCCCGCCACGCTCCGCGAGCTGCGCCGGCCCGACGTACGAGGCGGCGTCGAAGGCCGCCTGTTGATCGAGGGCGGCGGCCAGGTGCAGCAGCCCCCGGCCGTGCGGTGCGGTCATATCGGGTGAAACCTTTCTCCGGTAATCCGATCAGAGCCCCCTGGTGAGGGATCAAAGAACCTTGGACAGGAACGACCGAGTCCGTTCGTGCCGCGGCCGGTCGAGTACGTCACCGGGGGCGCCCTGTTCGACGATCCGCCCGTCGTCCATGAAGACGACGGTGTCGGCGACCTCCCGGGCGAACCCGATCTCGTGCGTGACGACGATCATCGTGGTGCCCTGGTGGGCCAGGTCCTTGATGACGTCGAGGACTTCGCCGACCAGCTCGGGGTCGAGCGCCGAGGTCGGCTCGTCGAAGAGCAGCAGCTTCGGCTCCAGGGCGAGCGCGCGGGCGATGGCGACGCGTTGCTGCTGGCCGCCGGAGAGCTGCTTCGGGTAGGAGTCGGCCTTGTCGGCGAGCCCCACCCGGTCGAGCAGCGCCCGCGCCGCCTCGACGGCGTCCTTGCGCGGACGCTTCAGCGCGGAGACCGGGGCCTCGACGATGTTGTCCAGCACGGTGAGGTGCGGGAAGAGGTTGAAGTTCTGGAAGACGAACCCGATGCGGGTGCGCTGCCTCAGGATCTCGCGCTCGCGCAGCTCGTACAGCTTGTCGCCGGAGCGCCGGTAGCCGACCAGCGAGCCGTCGACGCTGATGCGGCCCCGGTCCACCTTCTCCAGGTGGTTGATGGTGCGCAGCAGCGTGGACTTGCCGGAGCCGGACGGGCCGAGGATCACGGTGACCTCGCCGGTGCGCACCGCGAGGTCGATGCCCTTGAGCACGTCCAGCGGGCCGAAGCTCTTGTGGACGGACCTGATGTCGACCATGAAGGTCATCGTGTGAATCCCTTGTGCTGGCAGTGGAGTTGACGGTCGGGACGGGTTACGCGACGGCCCGACACGCAAGATCGCGCAGGAACGCCAGCGCGGCTCGCGCGGTGGCGTCGTTCTGCCGGAACGCCGGACCGCCGGTGCGCGGCCGGGTGAAGGCGCCAGGGGTACGTACGTCGGTGTAGGGCCCGAGTGCGAAGCGCCGCGGATGCGGCCGGCCGCCCCGGTCGAGGATCCGCCCGTCGGAGCGGTCCACCCGCAGCAGCCCCTCCGGGGTCTCGACGGCACCGTCGGCGTGCAGTTCACGCAGCAGCGGGTCGAGGGCGCGCCCGACGGTGGGCTCGGGCAGCCGCGCCTCGACGAGCGCCCGCGCCTCGATCGTCTCGCCCGGCACGGTCGCGCTCGACGCCCGGAACACGCCGTCCTCGGCGACCACGGCCATGTCCGCGCCCACGAACCGCACGACGCCCGCCCGGGACAGCGCGAGCATCTGCCGCAGCCGGGGTCCGGGCGGCCCTGAGGCGAGGTGGCTGAAGAAGCCGTGCCACCAGGGGCCGACGTCTCCGAGCCGGATCAACTGCCCGTAGACGGAGAGGAGTCCGAGAAAGACGGCCAGGTCAGGGCTGTTTCCGGGATCATGGCGGCGCCGCAGATCTCCCTCGACGTACGCCCGGAGCCCGTCCTGGAACTCCTCGTGCGACGCGTACCGCACCCCGTCCAGCGGACGGTCGAGCGCCGCGAGGTCGAGCCGGTCGGCGGGGTCGGGCACGGCGGACGTCACGAGCGCCTCGCGCTCCGCCGCCTCCCCGGCCGCGTACTTCTCCTCGAAGTCGGTCCAGGCGATCGCCGTCCGCTCGGGGTGGACGGTGAACAGCCGGTGGTAGTGCGCGAACCCCAGCTCCTTCTCGATCGACGGCCACACGTCCCGCCGGAAGTCGAAGCCCTCCGGCCGCGCCAGCAGCGCGTCGACCTCGGCGGGCCCGAAGAACCGTGGCAGCGGCGGCCGTTCACCGGTCCAGTCGTAACCGATCTTCGAGTGGTACGGCACTCCGCGCCGCGATCCGACGTACAGCACCGGTTCCCGCCCCGACGGAAGGTAGGTGTCACCGTCGTACCGCCCGCCCCGCCCCTCCGTGAGCAGCACCATCAGGTCGACGAAGGCGAGCCCGAAGCCGCGCACGAGGACGGGTTCGCCGGGCGCGAGCGAGGACAGGTCGCTGTCGGCGGTGAAGTCGGGCGGCAGATGGACCAGGTCGTGGGCATGGGCGTATGTCGCCAACTCGCCCTGCTCCTGGTCGAGTTCGGCGTCGAGGTGGCCGAGCGCGAGAACGACGAGGTCGGCGAGGAGAGGACGCGGACGGCCCTCCAGCCACACCTGCTGGCGCCCCTCGCGCGGACCGCTGACACGCAGGGCCCTGCGCGGGTGATGGTGGACGGTGACGTCCGGCGGCAGGGCGGCCACGGCCTGCTCGTGCACCCAGCTCAGGTATGCCCCTTGCAGCTGCCGGTCGGCGAAGGTACGGCCGTCGATGGCCGCCCATTCGTGCAGCGTGGGACCGGGGAGCACGGGCCCGTCCATGACCACCGTCTCGTCGGTGAACATGGTGACGTCCTCGGCGTGCGAGTTCATCCACAGCAGCGGCGACTGCGCCTCGCGCCAGATGCGTCCGGCGCCCGGCGGATGGGGGTCGACGAGATGGATGTCGAGTCCCGAACCGGCGTACAGCTCGGGCGCGTTGGCGGCGATGCGTTCGATGAGACCGGTCCCCCGCGGCCCGGCCCCGACGATCACGAGAGAGGCCTTCACCGGGTGCGCTCCGAGCCGCGCGCGTAGTGCTTCTCGACGTAGTACTGGCCGAGGCCGAGGACGGAGGTGACGACCGTGTACCAGACGGTGGCGACCATCAGCAGCGGGATGACCTGGTAGGTGCGGTGGTAGACCAGCTGCACCGAGAAGAGCAGGTCCTGCACGGCGATGACGCTGATGATCGAGGTGCCCTTGAGGGTGCCGATCAGCATGTTCCCGGCGGGCGGCACGATGGAGCGCATCGCCTGCGGCAGCACGATCCGCCACCAGCGGCGCCACCGGCTCAGACCGAGCGCCTGCGCGGCCTCGATCTGCCCGCGGTCGACGGAGAGGATGCCACCGCGCACCACCTCGGCGGCGTACGCGGCCTCGTGCAGGGTGAGCCCGATGATCGCGACCGCGATCGGGGTGAACAGATTGACCGTCTTCACGCCGAGGAGCTCGGGATACAGCGCCCCGATGTTGAACCACAGCAGCAGCTGCACCAGGATCGGAATCGACCGGAACAACCACACATATCCCCAACTGACGCTGCGCAGCACGGGATTGGCGGACAACCGGGCCGCCGCGAGCAGCGTCCCCAGCGCGAAGCCGAGCACCATCACCACAGCGGTCAGCCACAGGGTGAGCCACAGGCCGCGCAGCACGGAGTCCGAGGTGAAGTAGTCACCGACCACTCCCCACTGGAACGCCTTGTTGCGGACCACGGAGGTGACGGCGAGCCCGAGCAGGACGAGTACGGCGACGGCTGCCGTCCACTGGCCCAGTCGGCGCTGCGGAACGATCCGCAGGGAGTCGGCCTGCTCCGGTATGTCCGGTGCGGCGGATGGTTTGGCGAGGGTGTCGGAAGACATGCGAAGACTCCGTGACGTAGTCGAACACGGGTGGATGCCTTCACACGAAGCGCCTCGCGGCGCAGTACGGCCGAGCCCCTCAGCGTGGCCGTCCACCGAGAGTACGGGCCCGTTTCCCCCCGCTGTCAAGGCTGTCCATACTGTGAGCCGTACGTCTCAAGTCGGTTGACGCACAACCGGATGCCTGTTCCACTTGGCCCATGCATCCACAGCAGTGGCTGGTCAAGCGCTCCCACATCGACTTCGGTCGAGTGTGGTCCTCTTCCTGTTGAGCCGACCCACTGCGCGCCCCGATCGCTTGATCCTCTGATCAATCCGATCGCCCGATCCCTCGGTCGACCGGGCGCCCTTCGCGTTCTCCCTCCCTCTCGCCTTCACACGCGCACCCCTCCCCTCGGGTTCTGCTCACTCTTGCTCTCAGGAGACCGCACACCATGCGTACGTCCACGCGTACCCGTTATAGGCATTTTGCGCCTTTTGCCCTCATCACCTCGACGGCCCTGCTCCTCACGGCATGCGGCTCCGGCTCGGACGACACGACCGGCACCGCGGCGAATGCGGCGGCCAAGGCCGACAAGATCCCCACCACGGACGTCGTCTCGGCCGTCCCGAAGGACGAGGCCGCCGCCAAGCTGCTCCCGTCCGGCGTCACCAGCCTCACCGTGGCGGTCGCCGTCGGCGGTACGCCCCCCGGCACGACGTACCTGGACGACGGCAAGACGCTGACGGGCCAGGACGTCGACTTCGCGGACGCCGTGGCCAAGGTGCTCGGCATCGAACTCAAGACGGAACAGGCCGGTTTCGAGGCGATCCTGCCGGCCCTGGACAGCGGCAAGTACGACTTCGGGGCCAGCAACTTCGGCGTCACCGACGAGCGGCGCAAGACGATCGACTTCGTCACCTACATCAACGACGGCCAGGGCTTCGCCACGCGCTCCGACAGCAAGTTGGCCAAGATCACCGATCTCGAGCAGCTGTGCGGCCTGAACGTCGCGACCGGAGCGGGCACCACCTTCGAGGCGACGCTGGAGGAGAACAAGAAGGTCTGCACCGACGCCGGCAAGAAGGCGTACAAGGTGCAGACCTACAGCGAGCAGGGCGCGATCTGGTCCTCACTCCAACAGGGCCGCAGCGACCTCGTGATGAGCACCATCAACGGCCTGCGCTACGCCGTCGCCCACCAACAGGGCGTCAAGTTCCTCAACGAGTACCACCGCCTCGACGTCGGCTTCGCCTTCAAGAAGGACACGAAGCTGGCACCGGCCTTCCAGGCGGCGGTGAACAAGCTGATCGCGGACGGCACGTACCACAGGATCCTCAAGAAGTGGGGGACGACGGGTTCCGCGATAGGGAAGTCGCAGATCTCGCCGCGGGAACTGAAGAACTAGGCACGCCCGCCCCCGCGCCCGAAAGGGCGCGGGGCGGAGACAGCAGCCCCCCGAATGAGCAGACCCGAACCGCTGCGGCCGCGTGATCGCCCACGCCGCCGTATACGAAGTTCGTCACAGTCCGCAGTCGCAGCACGAGCAGCATTCACAGCACTCGCAGATCTCACAGGTCTCGCAGCAGCTGCAGTCGCAGTCGCAGTTGCCGAGGCAGCCCTCGCGCCTCCTTCGCGACCACGGGCCCTCGAACTCGTCGGCACAGCACACCTTGCAGGTGCAGCACAGCCCGATCGCGGCCGCGCACCCGGCCCAGAAGCCTCGCCTGCCGGGCCCGGGCGGCGGGAAGGAGGGAGCACCGCCGAAGGGGTTGCCGCCACCGGCGTAGGGATTCTGCCCGTCGTACGGGCTCTGCGGGCTCTGCGGGTTGTACGGCCCACCGTGTTGCGGCGGCCCGAAAGCCCCCCGCGCACCGTTCTCGTGGTCCTGGTGCCCGCACCCCGAGGTCCCGAACGCGCGGTCCACCGATCGCCCCAGCTCGTGCGCGAGGAGCAGATGCGCCAGCTTGCCGTCCGTGAACTCCACCTCGCGCAGCGCGAGCCGTATTCCGTGCAGAGCGTCATCGGCGAGCCTGCGCGCCTCCACGAGCGGGGTGCCGGTGGCCGTGAGCGGGTTCCAGGCTCCCGACGCGGCGTCAGTTTCCCGGTCCTCCACGGCGTCCAGCAGATGCGCGAGCCGCCCGAAGAGCCGGCCGGCCTCGGCGAGCGGCTCGGCGTTGCCCGGCCGCCCGGCCAGGACGGCCGTGTGCGCGAAGGCGGCGGCGGTCGCGGTCTCGGTGGGCTCCGTGACGGTCAGAAGCGGCGTCCCGGGACCGGCGAGCGCCTCGATGCCGACCTGCCGGTCGACGGCGTCGACGAGTACGGCGGTGTCGAAGCCCACGTCGGATCCGGTACGGGCCCCGGCGCGCCCCCAGCTCGCGGCGACCCGGCGGGCGGCGAGGAGACGGGTGCGGGCGGTGCGTGCGGACATGGG
>LRTP01000560.1 GCA_001550305.1 Streptomyces diastatochromogenes | reverse complement strand
CCGCCTTCCCCACCCTCGGCGGCGGCGGTCTCCTCGGCCGGGGGCTCCAGGCCGAGGACGTCGACGGCGAGCGCGTCGATCTCGGCGGCGGCGGCCTCGGCCGCGGCGACCCGCTCGGCCTGGATTTCCTTGATCTTCTTCACTGCCGAGCCGAGGGACCGGATGGTCTCCATGTCCTTGCCCGTGATGGACGAGGCGCCGGACTTGGCCTTGAACGCCTCGACCGCGCCCTCCAGGGCTGCGGCGAGGGCGTCGTCGTCGTACGTCGCGAAGGTGTTGAGGTCTTCGGGAAGCTCGAACGGGTCCATGGTGCGGATCTCCAAGAGAGAGCTTGGAAACCCGGCCCAAAACCAGCGGCGTTCAGGCGGACCCGGCCTATCACCAGCGGTCAGACGTTCACGATCTTAGCCCCCCGCAGGTCGCGGCGGGCAGATCTGTCAAGCGGGCAGGTCGGTCGGCGGCACGCCGGGGATGTGACGTTGTCGGGCCCTACCCCCGGGCGTCGTGTGACACAGACCACAACCGCCTTTATCACAATTGTTAGTGCAACCTCACTGAGCGATGACCCTGACGGCGTCAGGGGCCCCCATAGGGCGCGCAGGACCCCCGTTCTGACCTGCCACGGTGTTACCAAATGGAGATCTGCGTCACATCTTGCGCAGGCCCGGAATTCGTTGGTTGCGCCGGGGTCTCAACCCCTGCTAGGTCGCGGGCAATTGGGACACACTCTGCAAAGTCGCACGTGAACCCGTACTCGCTGCTTGTCCGCAATGACCGTTAGGGCGTCAATAAGGGCGTCACCGAGGGTGAAAAGTGCCTCACGTGAACAACTGTGGTGCAGCACACATTTCTTGAACGGGGGCTGCGCTCTGTGTACCCCTTGGATCAGCACCCACCACGGGTGTTCCCACAGGCCTTTGGTCGCGGTCAGACCCTCGGGGATGGCTGCGGCCCTCTGCGTCAACAGAGGGCCGCCGGGTAGTTGCGTGCACCTAAGAAAGGGGCTTACCCATGGCCCACACTAACGACGGATCCCCGTCGCGTCAGGTCGAGGAGACGCAGGTCACGATGGGCCAGCGCAGGCGCAAGGTCAACGTGATCGCTTCTGCCGTCCTCGCCACCGGGGGGATCGGCGTCACCTTCGGCCTCGTGACCGGCGCCGTTGAGCCGGACGTAACGCATGCCGTAGTGGCGGTGGTTCTGGCCACCGTGGCCGGCGTTCGCTACCTGCTGCGGCGCCAGGCCGCCTAGCTGGCAGGCGGAGGGCCGCAGGGGGCGCGACGCTCCCTGCGGCCCTCGGCGTTATCCGGCCGGGGCGAGTTCGACCGGGGCGCCCGTGGCCGTATCCCGGGCGGTGCTGCCCGGGTTGGCCTCGGCGACCTTCGCGAGGAGGTCCGTGTCGTCGGTGCGCAGCAGCACGCTTCCCCCGCTGGCGACGAGTTCGATGGAGCCCTTACCGGCCGCGACGACCTCGCCGGACTTCTCGTTGCGGACGACGCTGCCCGGGTAGCGCGCGCCCACGGTCTCGGCCGTCGACTGGACGGACGAGCGGAACACGGTCCGCCCGGTGCCGCCCTCGCGGACGACCTCGAACTGATTGCGGTTCTTCTGGCAGGAGCACGGCATCAGCTCTGTCCCTTCGGTGCCCCGGCCGCCGACGCGGTCACGGGTTCGGTGAGTGAGAGGTCAGCGGTCAGCGCGTCGATCTCGGCGCGGTGCTGCGCCTCGGCGGCCTCGCGCTGCTGGAGCGCGGCCGCGAGGGTGTCGATGACGTCGGGGCGGACGAGGACGGACGCCAGCACCTCGGCGAGGCCGTCCGCGGACGTAGCGTCCACAGGGGCGGACGGACGGCGTCCGTGCTGGTCAGCGCCCTTGTTGTCCACAGGGGCGGACGGATCGTCCACAGGGGCGGACGGGTCGTCCGGGGTGCGGACGGACGGGGCGGACGACACGTCCGCAGCAGCGTACGAGGCGCACAGGGCGAGGTTCGAGCGCTCGATCGCCGCGGCGACCAGGGGCGTCGAGTGCCCGGGGACGGGGACCGACAGGACGGCGCGCAGCTGCCACCGGCCGCCCTCCTGCTTCAGGTGATAGGACGGCTGGCACCCCATGAATACCGTGCGGTCCCAGTCGGACAGCCAGGGAGCCATGGCGCCGGCGAACCACATGCCGCGCGCGTTGTAGCCGACGGTCACGATCCCGGCGACGGTGCGGGTGTCGTCGAACTGGCAGACCTCGTCCTCGCACTCGGCCCCGTCGCGCCGGTGGGGGGTGTTCATGGTGAAGGCGCCGGCGCGGACGAACGAGCCGTCGTCGAGCTTGAAGCGGGCCCGCAGGAAGTGCGTGGTGTCGAGGCCCTGGCGGGCGAGCTTGTCGATCGTCAGGTTCTTCCCTGGGTAGCCCGCGTGGGGTTCCCCGGAGCGGGCCACCCATCCGAAGATCCGGCCGCCCTGGAAGTGCACGCCGCCCGAGTCGGTGGGGAGTTCGTCCTCGGTCGGCTCGGCGAACCAGGCGGAGGGCATCGGGGGAAGCTCCCGCATCGCGGTCCAGGCCGACGCCAACAGCTCGGACTCGGCGAACAGATGGAACCCGGACGGGTCGGCCCCGGCCGCCGTCACGGTGTGCGGGCCTTCGGGGATGGTCGAGGCGCCGGTGTAGAGGCCCATGGCGAGCCGTACGAGCCGCCCGGCCTCCACTGCCCGGTTCAGGTGTCCGCGCGCGGTCTCCAGGCCCATACCGAGAGCCTTGGACACCTCGCGGGGGCCGACCGGGATCGGGGAGGTGGCCACGTAGTGCACGACGGCGCGGTGTGCGTCGGTCGGGCCGGTCGCGGCTGTCACCGCGGCGGCGGTCTCCTGGTTCTCGGGGTCCAGGATGATCCGGGCGTTGGCGTACGCGGGCATCGAGACGAGGGTCGCCCCGCGCACCCGGGCGCGGGTGATGCGGACGAGGAAGTCCCCGGAGCTTTCGGAGTGGATGACGACGCCCTCGTCCGGGGCGTCGGCGTCGCCGGCCGCTGCGGTGAGGACCCGGGAGGCGGCGAACTCGCGGAGGGCTTCGGCCGCGACGGTGCCGCCGGGGCCGGTGATGAGCTGGCTCGTGCGCTGCTGCCGCAGGAACGAGGCGCTGTCGTCGCTGGTGTGCGAGGCCGCGGTCATGGCGCTGGTGTTGCTGGCGGTCAGGCACCATGCGCCGTCGGCGAGCTGGAGGACCGACAGGGCGGGGATGGAGGCGGCGAGGACGAGGAACCCGTCCTCGTCCTCGGTGAGGGTCTTGTCGACGAACTCGACGTCGACGTCATCGAGGTCGACCGAGACGCCGAGGGGGGCCTCCTGCTCCAGCAGGGTCACGGCCTCCCACCCGGCGCGCTGCGTCAGGTAGAGCACACCTGAGCCGGGGATGCGGTCGCCGTCGCGGTCGAGGCTGTTGATCGCCCCAGCGAGTTCCGCGCCCTGGTGGCCCATCAGCATCTCGTCGGCGTACTGCATCGGCCAGGGGCCGGAGCCGTCCCAGTAGAGGGCTTTGGGGGCGAAGATCCTCCCGTCTCCGGTCTGCTGGTTCTCGAACGCGAGCGCCGCATTGCCGGGGGTGGACCAGGCGCGGACGGGCGGGACGTACGGCTCTTCGGCGGCCGTCTCCGCTGCTGCTGCTGTGGGTTCCATCGGTGGCTCCTCCTCGGGGCCGAGTGGGATGTCCGTGGTCTCGCCCGCGAACGCGAGCCGGATCCGGTCGAACGTGATCGGGCCGAGCCGGTCGGCCATGGCGTCCAGCGGCCACGTCTCGGCGGTGTACGTGCCGGTCGCATGGGGGACCCAAGGCGTGTGCTGCGCCGGGGTCTCGGGGCGTTCGTGGGTCGATTCGAGGGCGTCGACGGCGAGCCGGTGGGCGTCCTCCAGGGTGGGGCCGTCGTGGTCGCGTTCGTCGCTGACGGCCCACACCCACACCGGCTCGTCGCCCTGCGGGTTCCAGTGGTTGACGCCGAAGGCCCGGCCGACGACCGGGCCGGACAGTGCAGCGGCGCGGGAGCGGACGAGGCCGATCAGCTCGTTGCGCTGGTCCTCGGTCCACGCTGCGCCCTCGCCGAGGTACCAGAGCGTCAGGTGGAGCTCGTCGACGGGCTCGCCGCCGTCGAGGGCCAGGCGCTCGGCGTCCTCGTCGGAGGGGACGAGCGCGATCATCGCGCCCGTGTGCTCGGGCTCGTCGTCGGCCGCCGCGGTGACGCTCTCCGGACGGGTGACCTCGGCGCCGTACGGGAACCGGTTCCCGGCGAGGAGCGGGAGCGTCCGGTCGTCCCACGCCAGCGCGTACTCCTCCGGGTTGGGGATGCCGGACGCCTGGAGTGCCGGCCGGAGGTGGCTCTCGGTCAAGTCGTCCGTGATGCCGTACATCGTGCGGATGAGGTCGGAGTCCGGGCCTGCCTTGAGCTGGAATTCGACCGTCCAGTCCTTCGCTTCGTAAGCGCCCGCCGGGCTGGCGTCTTGGAAAGGCAGGGCGGAGGCGCGGGACGGGGCGTGCTCCAGGCGCAGCACGCAGCGGCAGTTGACGACCTCCTCGGCCGGGGCCGTCGGGTCGCCGGGCTGCATCATGTCCCGGCCGCCGACCCGGAACGGCTCGTCGAGGAACCGGAGTTGACCGTCCACCTTGTCGTGGCTGTCGCGGACGAGGGTGTCGCCTCGGGTGCGCCACTGCTTGACGAGGGGACGGTCCTCGCCGGACATGGCCTGCGCGGCGGCGAGGGTCGCTGAGTTCCAGGCCCTCGACGCCTCGGTCCGGGCGATGCGTTCCTCCCGGCCGGGGCCGAGCTGCGCGCCCTCTTCGCGGCTGAACATGGCGCGCAGCCGGGCGCGGAGTGCGTCGACGTCCTCCCCGGCGTCCAGGCCCTCGGCGAGCGCCTTGACGGCTTTCGCGGACAGGTCGTCACCGACCGCGCGGAGCAGGTGCTCCGTGCTGTCGACGTAGTCCCCCAGCGAGGGAGGGAGGGTGCCGTCGTCGTACCGGGCGGGGAGGTCGTCCCAGCCTTCGGGCAGATCCTCCCCCACGCTGTCGGCGGCGTCCGTGGCGGCGGTCTCGGCGATCCCGAGGAAGCGGCGCACCAGGCGCGGCACGCGCTGGGACCACATGCCAGCGATGCGGGCGACGCTGAAGCGGGCGGCGACGATCTCGGTCGCGTTCTCCAGGCCGGCCGCGAACTCCTCGGCGACGTCGTCCAGGACGGCCGCGACCTCCTCGGCCGCGTCGTCCTCGGCCGCGGCGAGGGCGGTCTCCCAGTCAGCCATTACTCGCCTCCGGGGTCGAGCCGACGAGGGTCACGGCGCCCTCGGCGTCGCGGGCGAATGCCCACATGCCGAGGGTGATCACGCCGTATCCGGTAGGCGTGTTCAGCGTCACGTAGACCGTGGCCTCCTCGCCCTCGGGCAACTGCTCGAAGTGGGCTTCGGCGAGGGCGCCGACCTCGCCGATCAGGGCGACGATGTACTCGGCGCTCTCCGGCGAGGCCGGCGCCGATACGAACTGCGGGTCAGCCACGGTGCTCCTCCTCGGTCGTGGGTGCGGGCACGGCGAGGTGTGGGGCGTCGCCGGGCTGGCAGTAGCAGGCGGCCGGGACGTGGTCGCACTCGTTGCAGTACGCCCAGCCGCCGACCTCCCCTCGGGTACGGCCCTCGACGAGGGTCACGGTGACGACGGTCAGGGCCTCGCGTCCGCAGGCAGGACAGGGGCGGTCCTGGTGGGCCACGAGGTCGACCCGGGAGGCTTGCGCGGCCGACGCGGCGAGGGCGGCCTGTTCGGCGGCGTGCCGGTCGTACTCCAGGCCACGCCAGGCGGCGACCTCCTCGGCCGGGCCGTGTTCCTTGCAGTGGCAGCACCAGCCGAACGCCCGGTGTGCGCTCTCGCTGTGTCCCAGCGGAGCGGACGGGCGCTCGACGGGCGGGGCGGGGTTACACACGGCGCGGTTCCTCCTCGGCCATGTCGCAGGTCTCGCACCACGCCCAGTAGCCGACCGGGACGACCCCGCCCGGGGTGAGGAGGACGGTCTCGCCGGTGAGGAGCGTGTACGCCTTGCACTCCGGGCACCACTCGGCGGTCACGTTGGACACGTCGCCGGCGACCTGGACGTCCAGCGGGGGCGGGGTGGGCAGTCGGCTGGTCATGCGGCCGCCGCGTAGTCGGAGCAGGACGACAGGGCGGCCGGGACGACGTCGTAGGAGTGGCAGATCCCGGCGGCGATCAGCTCCCGGCAGTAGGTGTCCAGGGCGTTGGTGAGGCAGCCCGCGTCCAGGCTGTAGCGGTTGGCGATCTCGGGGACGCGGGCCCATACGCCGTCGAGGAGCTTCCACTCGTCGACCTCGTGGGCCTTGACGGGGAACAGGGTGTGCAGCTGGGCGGTCTCGACCTGGCGGGCGCGGGAGCGTTCGGCGCGCGGGCACAGGGGGGTGCGCTCCAGCTTCCGGCCTGCCGCGGACAGGGCGTGCCAGATGAGGCCGTCCGCTGCGGCGAGGAGGCCGTCCCTCGTGCCGCTGGCGGCCGG
>LRTP01000056.1 GCA_001550305.1 Streptomyces diastatochromogenes | reverse complement strand
GGGCGCTGGGCGCCGTGCCGGCCTGGGCGGCGTTTCCCACGAGTCGCGCGACGAGGTCACCGGGGCCGAAGCGGAGCGTCGCACTCGGCCCCAGGGCCAGGACGTGACCGGTCACCCGGCGGCGCAGGAAAGCGGTGGTGCGGGCGTCGAGGGTGCCGGCGAGCACGGTCTCGCACGCGTCGAGCCCGGTCAGCAACAGGACGAGAGTCGCGCAGATCAGCACCCAGCGGGTCGCCGGGGCGTGGGCGAGCAGGAGGTCCAGGGCCCGGCCGAGGGCGGCGGGCAACAGCAGTCCCGCGCCTGTCGTCGCCACGCTCACCAGGCAGAGCGCCGCCCAGCGGGGCCCGCTGTGCCGGCTCGCCGCGGTGAGCAGTCCACCGGTCGTCGGGTCCATCGACATCGCGCACCCCCTCGGAGCTTCCGCGCCGCTGCGTTTCTGCGTTTCTGCGTTTCTGCGTTTCTGCGTTTCTGGGTTTCTGCGTTTCCGCCCGATCGGGCGGACGACCCCGGGCGGCCCCATCCCTCGCGGGAGCGGACCGCCCGGAGTGTTCAGCGTGAGCCGTTCGTCAGAGCGTTCGGCACCACTTCGTCAGAGACAGAGCAGAACGCTGGCCGCGCTGATGCACGACAGGAGGCTGACGGTGCTGTTGCCGCCGCCGCCGGTGTGCTCGTCGGATTCCATCGTCTGCAGGTCGAGCAGGGCCATGGTGTGTCCTTTCGTCGGTGTCAGTTGTTCGTCCCGTGGGGACAGGGTTGCGTCACGACTCCGCCGGATGGCAGAGCCATGTCATAGGGGCCGCCGATGCGGCGGCGGAAGGAACGGCAGGTGCGCGGCAACGCCCTCGTCGCCCGGGCCGAAGGCTGCGGCGAGGGCGAGCAGCGCGCCCGCCGTTCCGGTGGCGAGGTCCATGGAAAGGCGCATCATCTGGTGCCCGGGGAAGGCGAGTTGGCCCTGGTACGGCATCGCCGACCAGCCCAGCCCGGCGATCTGCTCGTCGAGCCGCGCCCGCGTCGCCCCAGGCGCGGTGGTGCGGGCGAGGTGCAGGATCATCCCGGCACGTCCCTGGAAGAGGCCGGGCTGCGCGTAGAAACGGGAGGTGGCCGCGGTGAGGATGCCGGCACGGGCCCGCGCGAACTCCGCGCCGGCGTCCGGAACGTGCGCCGCATAGTCGTCGAGCATGAGCCCCACGCCCACGCTCCCGTCCCCGAGATACGGCATGGTCCGCCACCCCTCGTCGACCTCGACCGCGCCCCCCTCACGCTCGGCACAGCACTCCAGGTCCCGCCGCAGCGCCACGCCGGCCGCCTCCAGCAGCGCACGCTCGCCGGTCTCCTCGTACCACCGGAGGAGGAACAGCGCGGGCCCGCTCGCGCCCCGCATCAGCCCGGCCCGTCGCCGGGGCGCGG
>LRTP01000559.1 GCA_001550305.1 Streptomyces diastatochromogenes | reverse complement strand
ACAGGGCCCGCAGCAGCGACATCCCGGCGGGCGGTACGGGCCGCAGCGCCCCGTCGACCATCACGGCGTGGCCGCGGATCTCGACCCGGTGGCCGGCGATGGGCAACGTGCGGGCCCGGCCGGGGAGTTCCCGGCAGAGCAGCTGGACGAGGGGGCCGAGCCGGAAGCGCTCGGGCTGGACGGTGTCGATGCCGTGCGCCTGCAGAGGGAGCGCGGTGACGGGGCCGACGCAGGCGGGCAGGACGTCGTGATGGAGGGCCGCGAGGAGTTCGGACAGCAGACCGCGGACCTCGGCCCTGGACAGCAGGGAGGCGGCGGCGGGCGCGCTGGTGAAGGTGAGCGCGTCCAGACCGCGGGTGACGGCGGCGTCGAGGAGCCGGTCGACGGGCCCGATGTCCTCCGGCGGCATCCACCGGTAGACGGGGACCCCCACGACCTCGGCTCCGGCGGCCCGCAGCGACTCCACGAACCCGGGCAGCGGCTCGCCGTGCAGCTGTACGGCGATACGGCGGCCCTCGACGCCCTCCTCCAGGAGCCGGTCGAGCACCTCGGCCATGGACTCGGAGGAGGGCGACCACTCCTCGGTCAGCCCCTGGGCCCGTACGGCGCCCTTCACCTTGGGGCCGCGCGCCAGCAGTTCGACCCCGCGCAGCCGACCGAGCAGGGCCTCGCCGAGCCCCCACCCGTCGGCGGCCTCGATCCAGCCGCGGAAGCCGATCGCGGTGGTGGCGACCACGATGTCGGGCGCCTGGTCGATCAGCTCCTTGGTGGCGGCGAGGAGTTCGCTGTCGTCGGCGAGCGGCACGATGCGCAGGGCGGGCGCGTGCTGGACGACGGCGCCACGTCGCTGGAGCAAAGCCCCGAGTTCGTCGGCCCGACGCGCGGCCGTCACACCCACGGTGAACCCCGCGAGGGGGCCGCAGTCCTGCCCGGCCGGTCGCTGCTGTTCGTCGTCCATGGCTCTCGTCTCGCGCTGGGGGTCTACGTACGGTCACGGCCGACCGAGCCTGTCAACGCCCCGTGACAGGCTCGGTTCCCCTTGATGTCACCCGTGTTACGTCAGACCTCGACGTAGCTGAGCTGCGGCTTCGCCTCTGCGGCAGTGGCCGTACGGGCCTGGGTGGCGGGGCCGCGAAGGTATACGGCCCAGGTCACCAGGAAGCACAGCGCGTAGAAGGCGAGGAAGGCCACGAAGGCGCCGGTGCCGGAGCCGTAGGACAGGAAGGACTGCCGGAAGGCGAGGTTGATGCCGACGCCGCCGAGCGCGCCCACCGCGCCGATGAGGCCCATGGAGGCGCCGGACAGCCGCCGCCCGTAGGAGGCCGCCGCCTCCCCTTCCAGTCCCTTGGCGACGGCCTTGGCCTGGAAGATGCCCGGGATCATCTTGTACGTCGAGCCGTTGCCGAGCCCGGTGAGCACGAACAGCGCGATGAACGCGATCGTGAACAGGGGAAGCGACTTCTGGGTGGAGGCGACGACGATGACACCGGTCGCGCCGGCCATGGCGACGAAGTTCCACAGCGTGATGCGCGCGCCGCCGTAGCGGTCGGCGAGCCAGCCGCCCACGGGGCGGATCAGCGAGCCGAGCAGCGGGCCGATGAAGGTGACGTAGGCCGCCTGCAGCGGAGTGCGGCCGAACTGGTTCTGGAGCACCTGCCCGAAGGCGAAGCTGTAGCCGATGAACGACCCGAAGGTGCCGATGTAGAGGAAGGACATGATCCAGGTGTGGGCGTCCTTCGCGGCGTCCCGGGCGGCGCCGGTGTCGTTCTTCACGGACGCGATGTTGTCCATGTAGACGGCGGCGAGCACGGCGGCGACGACGATCAGCGGAATGTAGATCCCCAGCAGGACCCTCGGTCCCCCGTTCGCGCCGATGATCGCGAGCGCCACGAGCTGGATGACGGGCACGCCGATGTTTCCGCCGCCCGCGTTGAGACCGAGCGCCCAGCCCTTCTTCCTCAGCGGGAAGAAGGCGTTGATGTTGGTCATGCTGGAGGCGAAGTTGCCGCCACCGATGCCGGCGAGCAGACCGACGAGCAGGAAGGTGTCGAACGAGGTCCCCGGCTTCATCACCGCGAACGCGGCGACGCTCGGGACGAGCAGAAGGCTCGCCGAGACGATGGTCCAGTTCCGGCCGCCGAAGATCGCCACCGCGAAGGTGTACGGCACCCGCCCCACGGCTCCGACCAGCGTCACCATCGAGGTGAGCATGAACTTGTCGGCCGGGGTGAGCCCGTACTCGGGGCCCATGAAGAGCACCATCACCGACCACATGGTCCAGATCGAGAACCCGATGTGCTCGGAGAGCACGGAGAAGAGCAGGTTCCGCCGGGCGACCTTCTCACCCGTCTCTTTCCAGAAGGTCTCGTCCTCCGGGTCCCACTCCTGGATCCAGCGGCCTCCCCTGCTCGGTGCGGGGGCTGTATTAGGGGCTGTCATGACGCCTCCACGGTTCTCCGGTGCGGTGCCCAGGTGTCGTACAACGACTGACTGAGTCCCGAAGGTAGGGAGGACGCGTTTCGAGGCTGTGGCTGTGAGTGACCGGAAAGGAACGTTGCTCTCACGGGAGCGAGGGGGCGACGGTGAGGACTTCCGGGTGAGGACGCCCCGGTGAAGACCGGGTGAGGACGTCCGGGGTGCCGTCGCCCCCTGCCTGCCTCTAGACCCGGTGACTCCCCCGCGAGCCGCTCTTCTTCCTCTTCGCGCCGTTGGGCCACAGCCTCGGGCTGCGTTTGGCGGCGATATCCTCGATCCAGCCGAAGGCCAGGATCGTCAGGCCGATGAGGGGCCAGACCAGGAGGAACATCCACACCATGTACGAGGAGTCGAGCGCGGCCACCGCGCTGTCGCTCTGCATGAACGGGAGGTTGTAGGCCTGGTCGATGATCGGGACCGTGGCCATGATCAGCATGTTGTGCCAGAGGTAGATCGTGACGGCCCGGTTGTTGGACAGGGTGATCAGCTTGTCCCAGCGGGCCAGCCGGCCGGGGAGTTCCTGCCAGGACGGGGAGTACTGGAGCAGGATGACGACGAAGCCGAAGGACCAGGCCGCCTGGGCGAGGGGGATGTCGTTCAGGTCCCAGCCGTCGGGGCCCAGGTGTCCCGAGGCCCACCACAGGCCGAAGGCCATGAGCAGGGCCGAGCAGGAGATCGCCAGATAGCGGGGGACGCGTTGCAGGACGCCCTCGTGGTGGGCGAAGCCCAGGACCCAGCAGCCGCCGTAGACCGTGAAGTCGGAGATCGCGTTGCCCGTCTCGCCGGGGATGGTGACCAGGCCGGTGCCGAGGACCGCCGTCAGGGCGAGGGGGGCCAGCAGCGTCGCCCAGGGCACCCTGCGGAAGGCCCACAGCAGCAGGGGCGAGGCGATCACGAACCACAGATAGGCGCGCAGGTACCAGAGCGGGCCGGCCGCCTGGACCGCCCAGGTGTCCTCCAGCAGGCCGGACTTGGAACCGACGTGCCAGGGGAAGGGCGGGGCGCCGATCGGAATGACGTAGTCGATCAGCTTGACGAGGCCCCAGGTGCCGCCGTTGTCGGGATCCTTCACCACGTTCCAGCCACCCGCGAACATCAGCGCGAGGGCCACCGCGCTGAACGCCCACAGGGGCGGCAGGAGACGGCGGACGCGGCCGCGGATCACACCGAGGGCCGGGCGGCTGAGCGAGCGGGCCATCAGCGAGCCCGCCAGCGCGAACATCACGCCCATGGAGGGGAAGACGACCGTCAGCCATGCCCAGCCGAAGAGGTGGTAGACGACCACACGGACCAGGGCGATCGAGCGCAGCAGGTCCAGGTAGCGGTCACGGCCGGGCTTCTTGGGCGCGGGAGCGGACCGCGCGGCCGATCCCGGGGCTGACCCCGGGGTGGGTGTCGGCGCGGGTGTGGGTGCGGATGTCGGCGATGGTGCCGGTTCGGGGTGGATCCGGGCCGATCCCAGCGGCGGTGTCGCACCCGTCGTGTACTCGTGCGTGGTCACGCGACCGGCCTCCGATCGTTCCCGCTCTGTGCCGTCCGCTGCCGCGGGATCGATCCCGGTGCCTCCACGACGCCTGTGCGCCGCAGCTTCTGCCAGCGCAGCCGGCCGCCGGTGAGCGCGGTGATCCAGGACTGGAGGAGGACCATGTACATCAACTGCCTGTAGAGGATCTGCTGGAGCGGGAGCGAGATCAGGTACCTCATGCGCTCACGGTCCAGCCGGAACGCGTACGCCGCGCAGGCCGCCTGGATGGCGAGGACGCCCAGCCACGCGAGGACCGTCTTCTGCGTCGGGCCGAAGACGAGCCCGTACAGCAGGAAGACGTCGATCAGCGGGGCCAGCAGCGGGGCCAGGACCATGAACAGCGAGACCAGCGGCAGGCCCACCCGGCCGAAGCGGCCCGACGGGCCCCGTTCGACGAGCGCTCTGCGGTGCTTCCAGATCGCCTGCATCGTGCCGTACGACCAGCGGTAGCGCTGGGACCAGAGCTGCTGGACGGACTCCGGCGCCTCCGTCCACGCGCGTGCCTTCTCCGCGTAGACGACCCGCCAGCCGTCGCGGTGCAGGGCCATCGTGATGTCGGTGTCCTCGGCGAGCGTGTCGTCGCTCATGCCGCCGACCCGCTCCAGCGCGGAGCGGCGGAAGGCGCCGACCGCGCCGGGGATGGTCGGCATGCAGCCGAGGATGTCGTACATCCGGCGGTCGAGGTTGAAGCCCATCACGTACTCGATGTGCTGCCAGGCCCCGATGAGGGAGTCGCGGTTGCCGACCTTGGCGTTGCCCGCGACCGCGCCGACGCTCGGGTCGGCGAACGGCTGGACGAGTTCACGGACGGTGGCCGGTTCGAAGACCGTGTCGCCGTCCATCATCACGACGATGTCGTGACGGGCGTTGGCCAGGCCCCGGTTGAGGGCCGCGGGCTTGCCCGCGTTGTGCTGGCGCACGACGCGGACGTTCGGCAGCAGCAGGTCCTCGACGATCCGCGCCGTGCCGTCGCTCGAACCGTCGTCGACGACGAGCACTTCGACGGGGTGTTCGCTCGCCATCAGGGAACGGACCGTGTTCTCTATGCACTTGGCCTCGTTGTACGCCGGCACGAGCACCGACACCGGTTCGGTGACCGGCGCCGGACCCCAGCGGAAGTCCTTGCGCCGCACCCGGCGGGCGTGCAGGGCGGAGAGCAGGAGCATCATGCCGAAGCGGGTGAAGACGAGCACGCCGATGATCGCGATGCCGACGACCAGGACGTCGGTGACGTCGTCGGAGGCCCGCACCAGGTAGACCCAGGCCTTGCCCTTCCACAGTTCGAGGCCGGTGACCTCGGTGTGCGCGCTGGGCGCGTCGAGGGCCTCGGTGAGGTTCTGGAACCGGTACCCGCGCTCCTGAAGCTCCGGCACGAACTTGTCCAACGCCTGCACGGTCTGGTGGCGGTCGCCGCCGGAGTCGTGCATCAGGACGATCGCGCCCTTGCCGCCCTTGGGCGTGGCGTTGCGGATGATCCGGTCGACGCCCGGCTTCTGCCAGTCCTCGCTGTCGGTGTTGTTGACGACGGTGATGTAACCGCGCGTACCGATGTACTCCGTCACCGGCCAGGACTTGTTGTCCATGGCGTCCGCGAAGGACGAGTACGGGGGCCGGAAGAGCGAGGTGCGGATGCCCGCCGCGCCGGCCAGCGCCAGCTGGTTCTGGGAGAGCTCCCAGTCGATGCGCTTCGTGGACTGGAAGGAGAGGTCGGGGTGGTTGAAGGTGTGCAGGCCGACCTCGTGGCCCTCCTCGACCATGCGCTTCACCAGTTCCGGATAGCGCGAGGTCATGGTGCCGGTGACGAAGAAGACGGCGTGGGCGTGGTGCTTCTTCAGCACGTCGAGGACCTTGGGTGTCCACGTGGGGTCCGGGCCGTCGTCGAAGGTGAGGACGAGCCGGTGGTCGGGGACGGTCAGGCTGTTCGTGCGGCCACCGCGGGTGTCGATGACCGGGCCGCCGTCGAGGATCTTGTCCGGCACCTTGTCGGTGGCGGCCTCGGACTGGATGCGGTGGTCGGCGAGGATCTCGCTGTGCACATAGCCGCGCAGCATCAGCATCGCCAGCATGGCGACGAGGAGCAGCGAGGGCAGCAGCCAGCGCATGGGCAGCCGTCGGCGCCGGACATCGGGTGCCGGACGCCGCGCACGGGGAGCGGGCCCGTGCGCGTGGGTGCGGGATGCCATCAGAGGATGTTCTCCAGGTTCTGCGGGGTCGCCGGGCTCACCGGGTTCTCCGGGGACGAGGAGCTGGTGATGCCGGGCTCGGAGGCGATGGGGCCCGGTTCTACGGGACGGTCGGCGACCGTGCCGATGCCGCCGACGCCGACCGTGCTCTCCGAGGGGCTCGGCGAGGCGGCGCCGTCCTCGGAGGGGCTGGGGTCGGGCGAGCCGGACACCGGGAGGGACGGCGGGGTGACGGGGTCCTTGGTGGTGCTGGTGCTCGGTTTCGGCCTGGTGGTGGCGGACGTCGAGGGCTTCGGGTCCGCGGACGCGCCCGGGTCGGTGGCGCTCGCGGAGGCGCCCGGTGTCGGGCTGACGCCCGGGGC
>LRTP01000558.1 GCA_001550305.1 Streptomyces diastatochromogenes | reverse complement strand
GGCGGCCTCGTCTCCGACCTGCACGCCCAGGGCGCGGGACCGCTGTCCGCCGAGGCAGCCGCCGCGAGAGCGGCCTACGAGGGCACCGCCGACCTCACCCGCGCGGTCGCCGCCGGTGTCTCCGGGCGGGAGCTGGCAGCAAGGGGCTTCGTCCAGGACGTGGCCATCGCCACGGAAGGGGACATCTGCGCTGCCGTGCCCGTACGAGACAGGGACGGAGCTTTCTCCCCCGGCTGAGCCCGGCGGGATCAGGCCCGCTACTGGTCTCCGGTCGGCCGCACTGTCGTCCGCCACTCGGGGCGGCCCTGCGGCGGCTCGTCGTGCCGTGTGCTGTGTGCGGCGAGCGCGCCGGCCAGGTCGGCGTGCACGGGGATGAGCGGGCAGTCTCCGCCGGGGACGAGGGATCCGTCGGCGGGGATCGCGGCCAGTTCCAGGCTGCGGCCCGATGCGGCGAGACGGCGCCCGGCCTCGGTGATCGCCAGCTGCCCCTCGGCCGACCAGCCGCGCAGTCCGGTGAGGTCGACGATGACCGGACCGGTGCCCCGGGCCAGCGCCCAGCCAACGGCACCGGAGAAGCGGTGGACGGCGTCCGGGCCCAGGTATCCGGAGACGGACAGGATGCCGAAGTCCTGCTCGGCGGTGTAGCGCCACTCGATGGTCACGTGCGTCAACTTCCTTGCGCGGTCAGCCTGGCGATTCAGAGGGGGAGGGTGATCCAGATGCTTTTGCCCTGGCCGTCGGCATCACTCCGTACGACGGCCGTGCCGCCCAGGCCCAGGGTGAGCTCCATGACCGTGCCCAGACCGCCGCCACCGGTTTGGGTGACCCCGCCGTACAACGCCGGCTGGTAGGGGTGACGGTCATGGACGGCGAAGGCCAGACGGTCCTTGCCCGCCGCGTAGATGACGGTCAGCTGCGGGGAGAGGTCGGCGGCATGCCGGACGGTGTTGGTGACCAGTTCACCGAGGATCAGCAGGGCCGGATCGACGCTGGGGTGACGCAGGCTGATACCCCACTCGGCCAGCGCCTGCTCGGCGGTTTCCCGGGCCATGCGGACCGCGGACGGCATCGTCGGCAGCGTGAGGACATGCCGGTAGGGCAGGGTTTCGAGCCGAGTGCTCATCACGCCTCCGCGCGGGCGAGACGGAAACCGGTCACCGTCTTGGGGTTCAGGCGCAGCAGGGTGTCGTGCGGGCCGTGGCTCCAGCCGGCGAGGGTGCACTGGTAGTGGGCGGCCTCGTCAGGCTCGGTGATCACGTCGACCGGCCCGGCGACCGTGACGCTCCAGCCGGTACCGGTCGCCGCGCGGACCTCGTCCACGTAATAGGTCGCCGTGGCGGGGACCGCAGCGGCAGGTGCCGGGGTGCGCACCACCAGGCGGCCGTACTCCCAGGTGTGCCGGCCCGGGCGCAGCACGGTCAGGTCCCGCTGCGCGTACACCAGCCGTCCCAGCGCACTGCCCTCCAGCAGCCACAGGGCCTCGGCACCCGAGACCTCGACCATGCGCAGGGATGCGGGGGGAGTGCTCATCCGACGGTTTCCTCTATTTCCTCACGGATGGGCCGGGACATCTGGGCGGGGTGGGTCGGTATGACACCGGCGCATTCCAGGTAGTTGCGCGCGCCCTGGATCGCCTCCGGCGTGGTGGCGTACTCGCGTCCCTCCCGACGCAGCAGCTCCAATGCGCCCACGGAGTCCAGGACCTGGCGCTGGCTGGGGCGTATTCCGGAGGTCAAAACAGCGATGCCGCGCCGGTTGAGCTTCTCCACTGCGTCCTTGAGGACCAGGGCGCCGGTGGCGTCGATGGTGGTCACGCGGGACATGCGCAGGATGACGACGCGCACGTCGGCGACCTCGGCCAGCTCCAGCAGGAAGCGGTGGGCGGCGGCGAAGAACAGCGGCCCGTCGATCCGGTACGCGACGATGTGCTCGGCGAGCAGCGCGTGCTCCTCCGCGCTGTGGTCCCCGCGGTCGAGGGGAACCTGGTCCAGGCGCGCCTGTTTGGCCACGGCGCGCAGGGCGAGCGTGCCCGCGACCATCAGGCCGAGGATCACGGCGTAGACGAGGTCGAGTGCGAGGGTCGCGACGGCGGTGAGGACGAGGATCAGCGCGTCCGAGCGGGTGGCCCTGGCCATGGCCCGCAGCGAGCCGACCTCGACCATCCGGACAGCGGTAGCCAGCAGCACGCCGGCGAGCGCGGCGAGCGGGATCCTGGAGACGAGGGGCGCGGCAGCAAAGACGATCACGGCGAGGATCGCGGCGTGGGTGAGGGCCGCCAGCCGGGACCCCGCCCCGGTCCGGACGTTGACCGCGGTACGGGCGATCGCGCCGGTCGCAGGCACCCCGCCGAGGAGCGGGGCGGCGATGTTGGCCAGGCCCTGGCCGAACAGCTCGCGGTCCGCATCGTGCTTCTGGCCGACCGTCATGCCATCGGCGACCGAGGCCGAGAGCAGCGACTCCAGCGCGGCCAGCGCCGCCACAGCGGCCGCTGGAGCGAGCAGTGAACCGACTGCGCCGACGTCGAGGAAGGCCAGCGAGGGGGCGGGCAGGCCGGACGGCAGGTCACCGATCGGCTTCGCCGCGTCCAGACCGGCTACCTGGGCGACGACGGTGGCCGCGATCACCGCGAGGATGGAGAAAGGCACCTTGGGCCGCCAGCGAGCCCCGACAAGCATGACGGCAGCGACCGCCAGGGCGAAAGCTACGGCGGTCCAGTTCGGGCTCCTTGTGAACGCCTCCAGGGCGTGCCAGGTCACCACGAGGACACGGTCGCCCTCCGGCTTGGGCACCCCGAGGGCATTCGGGATCTGCTGCAGACCAATCACGCAGGCGATGCCCAGCGTGAAGCCCTCCACCACGGGCGCGGGCACGTATTGCATGTACTTCCCGGCCCGAAGCAGGGCGAGCGCGACGAGCATCACGCCCGCCATCAGCCCGACGGTGAGCACCCCGGACGGCCCGTGCTCGGCAACGATCGGCACCAGCACGACCGTCATCGCGCCCGTTGGTCCGGACACCTGCAGATTCGAACCACCGAACACCGCGGCCAGCGCGCCGGCGATGACCGCGGTCGCCAGACCCGCCTCCGCGCCCAGCCCGGAGGAGACGCCGAAACCGAGCGCGAGCGGCAGCGCGACGATCGCCACCGTGAGGCCGGCCAGCAGGTCCCGGCGCGGGTCGCGGCGCATCTCCGCCAGGTCCGTACGGCCCGGCAGCAGCGCAGTGAGCCGGGCCCCGATCCGGCCGAACGAGAGTCTCATCGCCCGGCGACCTGGGTTTCCCGCAGTTCTGCCAGCAGCTCGTTCTTCCCTGCCAGCAGCTCGGTCAGAATGCGGCGCGCGGCCCCCATCAGGTCGGCGACATCCCCGCTGGCCAGTTCGTAGACCACCGTCGAGCCTTCGCGTCGGGAGGTGACGATGCCCGAGCGGCGCAACACCGCCAGTTGCTGCGACAGGCTGGCGGGCTCCACCTCGATCTCGGCGAGCAGCGCACGTACCGGCATAGGCCCGTCCTGCAGCAGCTCCAGCACCCGTATCCGTACGGGATGCCCCAGCATCCGGAAGAACTCGGCCTTGGCCTGGTACAGCGGAACGGACACGACTCCTCGACTTCCCCGACAGCGCCCCACCCGGGGCAAGCGAAGGCTGCGCCCGCGACTACCTGCAGGCATAGCGATGACAGCATCTAACCAATTGCGAAATTTTGCAATTCAGCATCAGACTGCTGCCGGGCCGCCCCGGCGACTGGGGCGGGCTGGTCAGCCCTTCTTGACCACGCTCGACTTCAGCTGCATCGCCCCAAATCCGTCGATCTTGCAGTCGATGTCGTGCCCGTCGACTCCGTCGACCAGTCGGATGTTGCGCACCTTCGTGCCGGCCTTGATCCCCGAGGGGCTGCCCTTGACCTTGAGCGCCTTCACCACGACCACAGAGTCGCCGTCCTGCAGCACATTGCCGACGGCATCCTTGACGACCCGCTCCGCGGGGGCGCCGGAATCAGTAACGCCCTCGGCGGCCGCCCATTCATGGCCGCACTCCGGGCACACCACCAGGGCGTTCATCTCGTAGGTGTACTCACACGAGCACTTCGGACAGGGAGGAAGATTCTCGATCACCCCGCCAGCGTATCCGGCCTCGGTCTCCGTCCCGACAGGACGAGAAGGCCACGCTGGCCGCCAGGCCGCCGCAGTCTTCGTGGCCCCGGTGCCGCTTTCGTGGTCCGCGCCGTCGCGTACGTCTTGATGATGGCGAGGCGGGTGGAGGAGCCTCCACGATGCTCTTCTCGTCAGCGAACGCAGCGATCAGCGCCTACAAGGCGATGTTGTTGACCGAGCGGGGCAGGCCGTGACTGGTGAGGTGGCTCAGACCGACGGTGCCATCAGACAACACCGGAGCGGGGCCGACCGGCTGGCGGCCGGGGCAGCTGCCTCGACTGCTCATGACCGCTTCAAACAGTTGTTACCGCTTGGACCCATGGGTCCAGTTGCTACCGCTTGGACCCATGGGTCGCCGCGCAGAGGCCGAACGTATTGTCAGACGCATACGACCCCGGCAGAAGCTCGGCCTCAAAGACCGCCTCGAACTCACCCGCTGCGCCGTCCGCGCCGGGCTCATCGAGCCATAGCCCGCCCCTCACTGCAGCCGACCCGCCTCCCGCGGGCAGAGGACCTGCGCCACCCTGCCACTCGGCTTGAACGAAGGCGACAGCGGGAACGTCACGGACGACTCCCTAGCCCGGTGCCCGTCACTGCCCTGCTTCCCGAAGTTGCTGACAGCGTGCACAGTCGCGGACGTACGGCACGATCTTGAGACGGTCCAGTGCGATGGGCTTCGCGCACAGGTGGCACCTGCCATAGCGGCCCTGGTCCATCCGATCGAGTGCCGCTTCCACGTGGGCATGGACCATCCGGGCCGCAGCGACGAGCCTGACGTGGATCTCGATCTGCGAAGCGGCCGGCTGCCAGCGCATGTGGTCGGCTCCTGGCTGGGAGGGCGCTGCGATCTGCCGCAGTTGCGCCTGGCGGAACAGGCGCTGCTCATGCAACGTTTCACGCGACGCGGCGAGGTGCTCGGGGCACATGACCGCACTCTCGGTGGCGCTGACCTGGTTGTTCACTTCCTCATGCCTCCATACAGCCGAGCCCCTTCATGGCTGCACTTGAACGCGGGTCCATGTGCCGCCGTGCCAGAGGCGCCAGCGGCTGCGACAATGGGGTCAGTGGATGCTTCATGGCTCCACCCTTGTCGCTCAAGCGACAGGCGTCCATCGGCCACAGCACCCAATTCGCAGCGGGCTCGGCCATGTAGACGGCGCAGGAGATGGGTGTCGTCCACTGCCGGTTCTTGACCCAGAATCGGCTCCCGGAGCGGACCACACAGCGATCACCCCCCCGGTCAAGTCGGCTGCGTCCAACTGCCCGTGACAGAGTGGGCAAATGGCCACGGACCGCGAGCACTCAGCCGATCTCCGCCCCGAACCCTGGTTGGGCTCCTCCCCGGCCCACGGAGATCTCATCGCGGCGAAGGTGCTCGTCTACGACCGCTGCGGGTTTGCCTGCTCGCAGCCAGTCCCCGAAGCCGAGAGTGCCGAGTACGCTGCCTACGAGTTCACCCTCGACGGCCTCGCCATACGGTTTCGCGCGGCCAAGACGACCCCCATCAAGGCTGGCCAGTTCGTCACCGTCTGGAAGAGGTCCCCGGCCGGGCCTATCCAGCCCTTCGATGCTACGGACCCCGTCGACCTCTTTGTCATCAGCACCCGCGACGATCACCACTTCGGCCAGTGCGTCTTTCCCATGGACGCGCTCCGCCAGCATGGCGTCGTATCAGCAAATGGTTCCGGGGGAAAACGAGCCTTTCGCGTCTACCCGCCCTGGGTAAGCCCTGCCAACCGCCAGGCCAGCAGTGCTCAAGCGTGGCAGCTGGGCTTCTTCCTGCACCTGCAGCAGGACGGGCCTATCAACCTGGCCCGCGCCCAAGAGCTCTACCACCCGCAGGGCAACGCTGGCATCGGCCAGCCGTCACACCACCGCTGATCACCTACGACCCAACTCCTACGCTGCGCAAGTGACTCCGGAGCCAGTCGAGCCTTGCGGTGTCCGCGCGCCGATCCACACCAAACCGGCCGCAGCGGACTCGTTCCGTGGCCTGTGCGCCGCACCGGTGGCGGCCGGGAAGTTCATCGGCCGGATGCCCCGTCCGCGAGGATTATTTATGGTTCGGGGTGGTCCATGCAGATCAGATGGGGTGCTCCGGCTTCAGGCAAGTTAGGCACGTAGGACGTCGGAAGTGTTTCGACCGAAACGCTTCCGGGACGTCTGTTCGAGGCGCGGCAGCACGTCTACGAAGTGGTTCGGCCGAACCACGTCCTGGATGGCCGCTCGGAGGCGACGGGCCAGCGCCTCTGTCGAATCAGTACCGCTGCCGGGTGCGCCCGCTCGGTGGCCGACCTGAGTAGGGTCGGGGACCTGTCAGCCCCTCTGCCCCATCCCGGGCTGACCAGCATGCCCGGACTGGGCTACCGTTTCGCTCCATGAAGGCTGGCATAGCACTGACGCTGGTCATCGTGGGGGCAG
>LRTP01000557.1 GCA_001550305.1 Streptomyces diastatochromogenes | reverse complement strand
GCCCTGGCGGCGAATCGGCTTTCCCTGCCCTGCTCCGCAGGAGTCCGATTCCTCCCCCGCCTGAAGGCGGGGGTATCCACGGAGGAATCCCGATGAGCGAGCTCCGACCCGGTGACATTACTGACGAGATGCGCCAAGCCATGGACACGGCACGGCGGCAGGGACTGCAGAAGGACCTGCGCACCCTCGCGGCCAACATCCGCGCCGACGCCGAAGGCCGGTACGCCGGCGCGGAACCCGGATGGCAGGCCGGAGTCGAGTGGACGCTGCTGTGGATCGAGAACACCGCCAGTCAGCTGACCGAGGGCAGGCCGTAGCAAGCCGGTGGCAGGTGAACAGCGCGCTGACCTGCCGTGGTCGGGGTCATGGTCGGGTCTGTGATCAGGGTGTGTCGCCGGAGTAGTAGAAGCGGCAGCTCACCCCCGGGCCCGGCGTACGCGCCTCGCCAGGGCGCGGGTCGTACAGCGACCGCCCGCCGGGGAACTGCCCGAGCTCGGTGGCCAGGGCCACCCCGTCGTCGACTTCCACGGTCCGCCATCCGTGGATGTCCAGCAGCAGCCCGTCCAGCGGCCCGCCGACCAGTTCGGCGTAGGTCCGGTGCGGGAGCGGGCCGGGGTTGGGGTCGTCGTGGTCGTGGCCTTCTCTGAACTACCAAGCAGCCGGTGCCGTGTGGCATCCTGTGACTAGGTGACGATCGATGAGGACCCAACATCCGAGGTCGCCACTGAGGGTTAATCCTCTGAGCGCAAGTCGCTTGGTAGGACGGCAAGCTGGTTCCAGCGCACTCGCAGCATCAATAAGACGAGGTAAGCCGACTGGATACTGCAGAGCACCGATCCCGACCTTGGCCTGTTTCACCGGGCCGCGAGTCGGGATTTGGCGTGCCCAGGTTGTGACTCCGGCCCTCGGCAGAGAGTCGGAATCATGTCGTATCAGTCTTGGATCGTTGTCTTCGCCCTCGCTCTCATCGTGGCGATCGGGATCATCTGCGGTTTGATCACGGGGATTTTGAGCTGGGCAGGCGGAGCGAACCTTGCGAACTCGGTGCTTCGGGGAGGAGCGTCGCTGGGTGGGGTGCTGGTCATCGGCATCGCACTACTGACGGCGCTGAACTCTTTGAAGTAAGCCTCGCCTGGCTGGTCACCGCTCCGCCGATTCAGGCTCTGTGTCGCTGGTGCGGGCGACGATCTGATTGAACGTAGGGATTCCCATGAAGACCGGGGAATCCCTACGTTCTTGTTGTGCGTCGAGTTGGTTGAGCTTCTCCTCTGCGGCAGCGAGGCTGACGGAGAGCCCTTCGATTTCGCCGAGCCAGCCCTCGCGTTCAGCTTCCGCGATCCGGGCGGTCAGGTTGCCACGAATCTCGACAAGTCGGGACCGCTCTGCTGGAGAGACGATGAGGACGGGACATCGTACGCATGCGTGCTCGTGGACGCAGTCGGTTCCGTATGCGCGTCCGCAGTCTCCAAGAGCAAGTTTGCGTCGCTCGAAGTGTCCGACGAACTCGTCCCACTCTTCCGGCGTGACTGCCCGGTATTCCTCGGGCGGCCGAAGCGATCGACGGCGGGCGATGAACGCCTGGTGCGCTTCGATAGCGTCCTTGGGATAGATCGCCGCATAGCCCATGGTGGTGTTGATGTTGCCGTGACCTGCAATGACTTGGGCGATGTGCGGTGGCAAGCCGTTGAGGATGGCATCGGTGATGAAGATTCGCCGGAAGTCATGGGGCTCGAACGTGAGGGGGGTGCCTGCGGCGTCAGTGAGCCCGGAGGCTGCGAGTGTCTCGTTGAGCCCGTCGCGGATCGTGTTGTCGGAGATCCTGCGGTCCTCGCCGCTCATGTTCCACTGGTAGAGCAGCGGCATTGGTGGGTTCCAGGTCCGTTCGTGAGAGTCGTAGTTGGCGATGACCGGGACGGTGCCGTCAGCTCCGTGGACTCGTGAGATGACGGTGCTGAGGACATCGGCAAGTTCGGGAGTGACCAGCAGCAGCCGCTCTTGATCGGTCTTCGATGGGGCAATCTGCAGGAGCGGGATGACCTCTCCGGTGGTGGGCAGTTTGTAGCTGATGATGCTGTGGTGGCCGAGTTCCCGGAGTTCTTCGATCCGGATTCCGGTGTGCCGCAAGATCTCGATCGTCGCCCAGGCCCAGAAGGCCCGCTTCTCTTCGCTGCCCAGTTCGCGACGTCGGCCCTGGTCATCTCGGACAGAAACAGGTCTGCCATCGAGCCGTTGTGACTTGCGGGGGACGGTGAAGCTCTCGCCAAGCACTGTGAACGTGGAGCCCAGCGGGGCAGCGTTCAGAGCGTCGAGCCGTGCCCTCGCCTCGTTCAGTCTGCGTTCGGCGACGCGGATCAGAACGGGCAGGACCGGGAGGCGTTCGCGGGTGCGTTGGTCGGAGCGAGACTTCTGCCGCTGTTCCAGCTTCTTGACTGAACATTCGGCTTCGCTGATGGGGGCCGACGAGGCCCACGGGCCCCAGCGTTCCGGCTCTTCGAGTGCCCATTGCCCGATGTCCAGGTAGAACGCCCTGACGACTTGTTTGATCGCCGGGGCAGTCACTCTGGGCTCGGTGACCTCGACACGGGTGCCGTCTGGCTGTCGACGCAGGACGGTCTTCGTCGCGATGCGGGCCTTCCAGGCCGTGCTCACTTCGGCGCTCAGCCGCAGTGAGTCGATGCCCGGGTGGTGCTTTTCGAGGTCGGCCCAGAACAGACCTGCGAGGACGGCTGACAGGTGGCGGAGCGAGGTGTAGTCGAGCGTGGGCTGACGTTCGGTGATGTAGTCGACGAGGAGGTCACGGACCGGCTGGCATTTCAGGTGGTAGCGGTCGACCAGCATCCCTGGGGTGACTTGGCCGGATCGCCGGGCGAAGCTGATCAGCGTTTCTGGTGCATCGGAGGGGAACCGCCCCTGCTCTCGGAGCCAGTGATAGGCCAGTCGAACACCACGGGTTTCGTTGGTCCCGCTCGCTGCTGCCTGCATCGCGAGGAGGTCACCGACGGTGATGTCCTCGATGGTGCCTCCGTAGGCCACCATGATGCGCACGATCGCCTTGAGGGCCTCGGCCGTGGCTCTCGCGCCGCTGTCCATCGGAATCCCAGCCGCTTCGAGGCGGGCAAATCCTTCAGGGTCGCGGCATGCCCGGATGGCCGGCCGAAGGGTGCGTGAAACGGTGCCGAGAAGCCACGCCAGATCGGGGCGGATGGCATCTGCGCAGATCAGCAGTTGCATACCAGCTTGGATTTCGGGTGTCTTGGGCTTCCCTGCACCGCTGGTCCGGGCCCACTCCTGGGCAAATGCGTACCACTTTTCCGGCGTAGTCGCGGCTGGCGTTGCCAACCATCGCTGCTGCCAGGTGTCCTCTGGTTGGGTTTCCAGCCAGCTCAACAGGACGCGGGCACCTCTTCGCCGTCTCCTGCGGGTGAGTTCGGGGCCGGGCAGTGCAAGCTCCAGATGCCGAAGCCGGTCAGCAAGGGCGTCACGACTCAAGGACGTCTCGGGCCAGGCCGTGGGGCGCGGCCGTGCGGGGAACCGTCGGAACAGATCAGCTGCCTCGGCACCGACAAGAGAATGTGCCTCGTGGCTGGCCGTCGCGGCGGGGCTCGCGTCCGCGAGGGTCGTCAGCATCAGCGAGGTCCTCCGAACAGCACGTTGAGGGATTCCGGGTTGTAGGCCGGAGCCGAAGGGACCGGGGGCGGGTTCTTGCGCCTGAGCTCCAGGCGGGCGAAGTGGGCGAGACCGGCGGTGATGACCTCGTCCTTGCTGGGGTTGAGGTACTTCTGCAAGGTCGTCTGGTACTTGTGGGCGAGGATGTGTTGGACGTAGACCAGCGACATCTCCGGGTCCTCGGTCATCCGGAATGTCGCGGTGTGCCGTAGGTCGTGGAGAGTCCAGTTCGATCCCAGAAGCTCGTTGGCTCGGACGAACATGGCTCGTGCCGCGTGGTAGTTCAGCGGTCGCCAAGGGCGCCGCAGCGTCCACCACAGCGGCTCGCCGCGACCTCGAGGGACGCCCTTTCTCCAGGAGTCCTCCTGATAGAGCCGAAGCCAGACGAACGCGTCCGGTGATGCGGGCAGCTGCTGGTAGTTCTTGGTGCCCTTGCGGATGACGCCGATGAGCTGCTGTCCGGGAAGCGCGTCGCGCTCGTGCGAGGTCAGGAGCTCGCTGGCGCGGGCGCCGGTGGAAACCCAGAAGGCCAGCAGAGCCCGGTCACGGTGCGAGCGCAGGCCTGCGAAGACCTCGGTGTACTTGCCGTCCGGTATTCGGCGCGGGATCCGTTCCGGAACGGTGGGGCGGTAGCGACCCTTCCGCTCGTTTTTGAACTCGTCCATCGGGTTGTGGTGGGCGTTCGCCCGGCCCTTGCGGCGCGAGCGGTCCAGCGGGAAGGGATTGATCAGCAGTGAACCGGAGTTGGCTTCCAGGTGGAAGTCGTAGAACGTCCGCAGCACGGTCTCGCAGTGGGCCTGTGTGCTCTTGGCGTACTTCTTCCCGACGGTCGGCTTGCCGGTCACCGGGTTCGGTGTCCCGGGTGCGGGCTTGCCTGCCGGGCGAGCCGGCGGGTTCGCGTCCGGTATTCCGCGGTGACGCCAGTGCACCCGAACCGGCTTGTCCGCCAGTTGCATCCACAGCATGAAGTCGCGGGCATCCGTCCGGGTCGCCCTGTCCCACTCGATGCCGAGGACCCACAGGAACCGCCACCACCGCAGCAGATCGTTCCCGTACGACCGCAGAGTCGTGGCGGGGGTGTGGCTCGCGAGCAGATCCTTGAAGTACAGCGCGACAGGCTGGACTGGACCGCCGGCGGGGTCTAGGAGTCGGTACGGCTCCCACGGATCACCCGTCTCGTACAGCTTGCCGATCTCAGGCAGTACGAACGTCGACAGATCCCTCCCGGGACCTCTTATTTCAGGCACCCCGGGAAGCTAGCAGACAAGGCTCCTGACCTGCGAAAACATCCATCTTAGTTCAGTCAACGAGCCGTAGACGCGGCCGTTCAGCAGCTGCTCATCGCCGTTCATCCGACCAAGCCTTCCAGCCGCCACCGACATCGAGGGCGTGGAGACGGCGACGGGCCCAGCCTGAGTGGAGGCAGGGCCCGTGACGGTACGGCGGGGCTACTGGGTTCGGATGGCGCCGCGGTCGATGAGTCCCTGGATGTAGGGCGGCCAGTCCCGCTCCAGGCTCGTGGTGATGGCGGCGTGGACGTCGGCGCGGACCTGCGGGGTGACATGTTCGACGTCGCCGCCCCGGTAGTACAGGCGCAGGCCCTCGCGGCTCGCGTCGCACAGGATGGCGTGGGCCTTCTGCATGAGCGTCATGTAGAGCTGCGGGACCGGGGCCCCCACGAGTTCGTCGATGACGGCCTCGTAGTCGATCCCGAGGTCGCCCCAGTCCTTGCCCTGCTTGTCGAGCCAGAGGGTGACGTCGGAGAAGAAGACTGCCTTGCCCGGCCCGTCGCCGATCTCGCGGGCGAGGGCGCCCGCGAGATCGAGGGCAGTACCGGCCTCCTTGCTGACGAGGCTGCGGGGGATCGTCTGCGGGGCGATGGCGAGCGCGCACTCTCCCCAGCCGTCTCGGGTCTGCTCCGGCCAGGGCAGCCCCAGCACGAGCCAACCGTCCGGATGCAGAAGCGTGTTGCTCACCGTGTTCTTCCCCCTCGTTGACGTCCCTGGGTCTGTGCCCGATCTTTCCGTCCGGCGGTGACGGCGGACAAGAAGGCCTCCGGCCAGCAAGGTGGTCGGGTCAGGTGCGCCAGCGCCCGAGCCAGCCGCCGGCCTTCTGCGCGGCGGCCTGTTCCTCCGCCTCCTGGCGCAGGTGCTCCTGCTCCTGGCGCTCGCGTTCGTCGGCTTCGGCCTGGCGCCTGGCTGCGACAGCCCGGCTCTGGCAGTCCTCTCACAGATGCGGGTGCGACTCGCGCGGCTGGCCCCAGTCCCGTAGGTCGACCGCCGTCCATCGGTCGTCGCTGAACCTGTTCCCGCAGTCCGCGCACACGGGGCGCCGGGCTTCCCGTTCCGCCGCTTCCTGCGCCTCGCGGCGCTGTTGGTTTTCCCGGGTTGCTTGGCGGCGGCGGGCGAAGTCGGCGTCCCGGCGGGGGTTGCCGATCGAGTCCAGCAGCGGCTCGCGGTGGTCGCGGCCGAAGCGCCAGAACGCGGGCCCGGCCGG
Organism: Streptomyces diastatochromogenes; assembly: GCA_001550305.1. Lineage (GTDB taxonomy): Bacteria > Actinomycetota > Actinomycetes > Streptomycetales > Streptomycetaceae > Streptomyces > Streptomyces mirabilis_D. The sequence goes on along the minus strand of LRTP01000557.1, from coordinate 445 downwards.
ACCGTGCTCGCGCAGCAGCTCCAGCGTGGTCGCCACGATCGGGATACGGCCGTCGTAGGAGTGGAAGCCGTCCTCGCCATCCCATCGCCCCTGCCAGTGCGGGCGGGTGAGGTCGGCGACGTGTCCCATCTGGCTCTTGGCGGAGCGCTTGCCGACCTGGTGGAAGACCAGCAGCACCGGCGGGTGCACCCGCTCGTATCCCTTGGCCCCGGGTGCGGACCAGCGGGTGCGCCACATCGGCTTCTCGATGCCGTCGGTGTCCTTCTCCTTCCGCTGGAAGAACCTCATGTACTTGTCGAACTTCCTGGCGATGAGGACGGCTTCCTCGGTGCAGTTGTCGGCCTCGTTGACTTCTCCCCCAGCTGAAGCAGGGGGATTCTTCCCTCGCGGGTTGAGCTTTCTGCTTCTCAGACAGCAGCTGCCCCGAACTAACGGCAAGGGACGT
>LRTP01000556.1 GCA_001550305.1 Streptomyces diastatochromogenes | reverse complement strand
GTCGAGGGCCTCGCCCAGCAGCACGGCAGCTTCTTCGCCGCGGCCTGGCGGTCGCCGACCACCGTGCCACCTGGCGCGCCTGCCATCTGCGGCCCGAGCCGGGGACCCTCCGCGCCCACGCGACAGCCTGGGCCGCCGGAAACCCGCTGCCCAGGACGACGGACGAGCCCGAGTCCGCGCCCGTCCCGGGCAGTCCGGCGCGGGGCATCGACACCCGGGCTGTGCTGCTGCGATGGCTGCTGGCGGACCCCGCGGGCTTCGCGGCGCTGCGGGACGACCCCGGCGCGGTGGTCGCCGGAGCGCGCCTTGAGGACATCGCCCTGGTGGAAGGCCGCACCGCCGAGGCCCTGAGCGCGTTCCGTGCGCGCATCGGCCGCGGCGACGGCGACCCCGAGACCTGGGTGGGGCTCGGCCTCGCGGCACGGGCCGCCGGAGACCCGGCGGGAGACGGTCTGCTGGCCCGTCCGGAACTGGCGATGGCCCTGCACGGCGAACTGGACGGACAGGCCGATCCGCTGGCCCTGGGGCGCGCCCTCGCGAACGGGGCCCGAGCCGAAGGGCGACCCGTTTAGGTCGCTTTTGGTCCGCTTTCAGGCCCCGCTTAGGCCCCGCTTAGGCCACGCGCGGGGTGCCCCGCAGCCGACGCGCGATCTCCAGCTGGACCGCCTCCAGCGGGCGGCCGTCCTCGATTTCCCACAAAGTGTTCTGTAGGACACGACCGAGGGTCCAGGCTCGGGCCCGCTCGCGATCCAGGCCCATGACGTCGGTCATCGCGTCGAAGCGCCAGCGGATCTCGGCGGGCTCGAAGCGGTTGCCGAGCGCCGGGCAGAGGTCGAAGCCGGGGTCGCCCGCGAGCGGCTTGGGGTCAATGGCGACCCAGGACCCGCGTCCGACGGAGCGGGCGCCCCCGTCCTGGAGGCGGTCGGGGACCTGGAGACCGTCGGGGTCCTGGAGGTCCTGGAGGTCCTGGAGGTCACGGAGGTCCCGGAGGACGTTGTCGTAATGGAGGTCCCAGTGGAGGAGACGGTCACCCGGCTCGGTCGCCACCTCGCGCACCGCCGCCGCGCAGTCCTCGACGAGACGACGCTCGGCCGGGTCCGCGATCCGTTTCAGGGCCCCCGGCACCCGCTCCAGCATGGCCTCCGCGATGTCACCGAGCCGCCGCGTCCCCTCCGGCGCCGGCACGGCCGTCAGCCGGGCCAGCAGCCGCGCGACGACCAGGGCGGCCTCGCGTGTGTCGGGGAGGTGCGTCAACATGCGGGTGTGGTCGAGCCGTTCGAGCAGCAGGGTGCAGGTGGCCTCGTCGTGGGCGAGGAGGCGTACGGCCGCGCCACCGTCCCAGACACGCAGGGCGGCCGGCTCACCCGCGCTCTCCTCGTCCAAGAGCTGGAGCTTGAGCACGGCCGGGCTGCCGTCGGCCCGCAGCACCGGCAGGACCAGCGCCGTGACGCCGTGCAGGGAGGGGCCGTCGAGGCGCAGCTCCCAGCGCTCCAGGAAGTGCGCGGCCCGCTCGGGCAGCCCGGCGACGAAGGCGCGCCCCGCCGCTCCGTTGTACTTGTCCTGCGAGGCGGCCAGACCCACCGGAACATCGATCACGGAGCCGAGCCTACGTGCGGCGGTGAGGCGGCTCATGCGCATTGACGGGGCCCTGCACCGCGCCGGGAGCTACCTACGCAGTGCCCCCGGCACCTACGTGTGGCTGGCGGTCCTCTTCGTCAGCACAGTGGCTCTGCACCACATGTCTCCGGATTTCGAAGAGGACTTCCTGCGCCAGCGGTCCACGAACATCCACGAGCTGTCGGACAACCCCGTACGGGTGCTGATCACCAGTGCGATGTGGATCGACGGCGGTCTCTGGCTGCCGTACGCCGTCCTGTTCACCGCTTTCCACGCCCAGGCGGAACGCTGGCTGGGCACCCTGCGCTGGCTGGCGGTCGCGGTGGCCGCGCACGTCCTGGCGACGCTGATCAGCGAGGGGGCGCTGCTGGGCGCGATCAAGCGCGGGGCGGCGCCGCACTCGGCGGTCGACACCCTGGACATCGGGGTGAGTTACGCGCTGGCGGGCGTCGTAGGGGTCCTCACGTACCGCGTCGCGGTGCCGTGGCGGTACCTCTATCTGGTGGTGATCCTCGCGGTCTACGGCCTGCCGCTGCTCACCGGCCGCACCTTCACCGATTTCGGGCATTTCATATCGATCCTGATAGGTCTCTGCTGCTATCCGCTGGTCAGAGGCCGCGGAAAAGCATGGAATCCGAAGGAGACACTGGCCACCCTCAGGGGTTAACGTCCCGCCCATGAGCAGCGCAGGAAGCGGCACGGTCAACGGCGGCATCTCCTTCTGGTACGCGGACGACGGTCTGCCCGAGCCCCGCGAGCCCCTGGGGGGCGACGCGACCGCCGACGTCGTGATCGTCGGCGGCGGCTACACGGGCCTGTGGACCGCGTACTACCTCAAGAAGGCGGCCCCCTTCCTGCGCGTCACCGTCCTGGAGCAGAAGTTCTGCGGCTACGGCGCCTCCGGGCGCAACGGCGGCTGGCTCTACAACGGCATCGCGGGCCGCGACCGGTACGCCAAGCTGCACGGCCACGAAGCGGCGGTCCGTCTCCAGAAGGCGATGAACGAGACGGTCGACGAGGTCGTCCGGGTCGCCGCCGAGGAGGGCATCGAGGCGGACGTCCATCAGGGCGGCGTCCTCGAAGTGGCCTACACGCCCGCCCAGCTGGCCCGCCTGAAGGCCTTCCACGAGCACGAGCTCTCCTACGGCGAGAAGGACCGCGAGCTCTACGGCGCCCGGGAGACCGTCGAGCGCGTCCGGGTCGCGGACGCGGTCGGCTCGACCTGGACCCCGCACGGGGCGCGTCTGCACCCGGTGAAGCTCATCAAGGGGCTGGCGGCGGCGGCCGAGGCACTCGGCGTCACGATCCACGAGAAGACGCCGGTCACGGAGATCCGCCCCAAGCACGCGGTCACGCCGTACGGCACTGTGCGCGCCCCCTACGTCCTGCGCTGCACGGAGGGCTTCACGGCTTCCCTGAAGGGCCAGAAGCGCACCTGGCTGCCCATGAACTCCTCCATGATCGCGACCGAGCGGCTGACCCCCGAGCAGTGGGCGACGATCGGCTGGGAGGGCCGCGAGACGCTCGGCGACATGGCGCACGCCTACATGTACGCCCAGCGCACCGCCGACGACCGCATCGCGCTCGGCGGCCGGGGCGTCCCGTACCGCTTCGGCTCGCGCACCGACAACGACGGCCGCACCCAGCAGGCGACCATCGACGCCCTCCACGAGATCCTGGTCCGCTTCTTCCCCTCCCTGGCCGGCGTAGGGGTGGCGCACGCCTGGTCGGGCGTCCTCGGCGTCCCCCGCGACTGGTGCGCCACCGTCACCCTGGACCGCTCCACCGGCCTCGGCTGGGCGGGCGGCTACGTCGGATCAGGCGTCGCGACGACGAATCTCGCCGCGCGCACCCTGCGGGACCTGATCCAGCAGGACTCGGGCCAGGCGGGCCCGACCGACCTGACCGCCCTCCCGTGGGTCGACCACAAGGTCCGCAAGTGGGAGCCGGAGCCGTTTCGCTGGCTGGGCGTGCAGGGCATGTACGCCACCTACCGCACGGCCGACCGCCGCGAACTGACCACACACAGTGCGCAGTCGTCGCGGCTCGCACGGATGGCGGACCGCGTCGCGGGCCGGCACTGACCACCGGGCGGACCTCTGTCCCTCCGCGAGGGGTCCTTCACGTGTGTGTGAAACTGCGCCCATGATTCGCACCGCGACCCCCGACGACATCCCCGTCATCCACGCGATGGTCCGTGAACTCGCCGAGTACGAGAAGGCGCCGGACGAGGCGAAGGCCTCCCGGGAGCAGCTGCACGAGGCGCTGTTCGGGGAGCGGCCGGCCGCGTTCGCGCACATCGCGGAGGCGGCGGGGGAACCGGTCGGCTTCGCGCTGTGGTTCCTGAACTTCTCGACCTGGCGCGGGGTGCACGGGATTTACCTGGAGGACCTGTACGTCCGGCCCGAGGCGCGCGGCGGCGGGCACGGCAAGGCGCTGCTCACCGAGCTGGCACGGATCTGCGTCGAGCGCGGCTACGAGCGTCTGGAGTGGTCGGTCCTGAACTGGAACCGGCCTTCCATCGAGTTCTACGAGGCGTTGGGCGCGCGTCCGCAGGACGAGTGGACGGTGTACCGGCTGACGGACGGGGCGCTGCGGGAGCTGGGGAAGCCGGGTTCAGGGGACTGACTCGGGCACGGGGGCCGGTCTGGTCGCGTGTCTGGGGGTCCTCGCGGAGACCATGAGGCCCGCGACCAGACCGGCCAGGAGCATGATTCCGGCGGCCCACCAGATGGCGACCGTGTAGCCGTGCACGACGCCCTCGCGGACGATCAGGGCCTTCCGGGCGGGGTCGGTGAGGTGCGCGGCGATGTACGCCGCGCCGCTGGTGGTGGCGATGGTGTTCAGCAGGGCCGTACCGATCGAACCGCCCACCTGCTGTGAGGTGTTGACGGTCGCGGAGGTCACGCCGGAATCCTGTGGGGCGACCCCGGCGGTGGCGGTGGCGAAGACCGGCATGAAGATCAGGCCCATGCCGAGGCCCATCAGGATCAGACCGGGCAGCAGCCGGCCCGCGTAGTCGGCGTCGACCGTGAGGCGGGTGAAGAACAGCATCCCGGAGGCCGCGAGGAGCGCTCCGGGGACCATCAGCACGCGCGGTGCCACGCGGCGCAGCAGCCGCGCCGAGATCTGCGTCGTACAGATGACGATCGCGGCCGTCATGGGCAGGAAGGCCAGGCCCGCCCACACGGGCGAGTATCCGAGGACGACCTGCAGGTAGTAGGTCATGAACAGGAAAATGCCGAACATGCCGATGACGGCGAGGGCCATCGTCAGGAAGCAGCCCGCGCGCGTGCGGTCCTTGATGATGTGGAGCGGGAGCAGCGGGCTCGGGGCCCTCGTCTGCCAGTACACGAACGCGGTCAGCAGCACGATTCCGCCCGCGAGGAGGGCCAGCACCAGCGGGTCCGTCCAGCCGCGCGCCTCCGCCTCGCTGACTCCGTAGACGATCGTGACCAGTCCGCCGCAGCCGAGCACCACACCGGGGATGTCGAGCCGGGCGCGGGCGTTGCCCGGGGGGTCGGGCAGCAGCGCGAACGCGCCGAAGACCCCGATGACGGCGATGGGGATGTTGACGTAGAGGCACCAGCGCCAGTTCAGGTACTCGGTCAGCAGCCCGCCCATGATGAGTCCGATCGCCGAGCCGCTGCCCGCGAGGGCGCTGTAGACGCCGAAGGCCTTTCCGCGCTCCTTGGGTTGGGTGAAGGTGGTGGTCAGCAGGCTGAGCGCGGAGGGGGCCAGGACGGCGGCGAAGGCGCCTTGGAGAGCGCGGGCGCCGTAGAGCATGGCGGAGTTGCCGGCCGCGCCGCCGATCGCGGAGGCGGTCGCGAAGCCGATGAGGCCGAAGACGAAGGTGCGTCTGCGGCCGACGAGGTCCGCGATCCGGCCGCCGAGCAGCAGGAGACCACCGAAGGCCAGCGTGTACGCGGTGATGACCCACTGCCGGTTGCCGTCGGACATGCCCAGGGCGCGCTGTGCGGAGGGAAGCGCGATGTTCACTATGGTCGCGTCGAGGACGACCATCAGCTGCGCGAGGGCGATGATCACCAGGCCCCACCAGCGGCGGGAGTCGGCGCCTTCGGAGGTTCCAGGGGCGCCGCGTTCACCTGATCGGGTGGCGCTCACTTGCCCAGAAGACCATGAATTGGTATGTATCGCATCTTACCGGGCAGTTGATCCTGGTCACGGCTCCAGGACCACCTTTCCGAGGGTGGCGCGGGTCTCCAGGGCCCGGTGGGCCCCGGCCGCCGCGGCCAGTGGGAAACGGGTCACGGCCGGGGTGAGGCGGCCCGCGGCGGCTTCGGCGAGAGCCCTCAGCTCCAGCGTGCGGACGGGGTCGGGACCGCCCGCCGCGCGCAGCATCACGGGGCCGAGGACCTGCTCGGACACCCCCTCCATGAGCAGTGGCCCGCCGTTCTGGATGCCCTCGCCGGACCAGCCGAAGACGAGGTGTTTCCCGCCGGGGCCGAGGAGGTCGACGGCGGCGCGGGCGACGTCGCCGCCGACGCCGTCGAAGACGACGGTGACCGGCTTCCCGTCCAGATGGGCGCGGACCCGGTCCGGCCAGCCGCCGTCCTTGTAGTCGACGGCCAGGTCGGCGCCGTTCTCGTGGACGCGGGCCACCTTCTCCGGGCCGCCCGCGAGACCGATCACGGTGGCACCCGTGTGCCGGGCGTACTGCACGAGCAGGGTGCCGATACCGCCCGCGGCGGCGGGGATCAGGGCCACGGAGCCGGGGCCCAGCTCGGCGAACTGGAGGATTCCCATCGTCGTACGGCCCGTGCCGATCATGGCGACGGCCTGGGCGAAGTCCAGGTTCTCCGGGATCTCGTGCAGGCGGCCGGCGTCGGTGACGGCCAGTTCGGCGTAGCCCCCGGGGGCGAATCCGAGGTGGGCGACGACGCGCCTGCCGAGCCAGTGGCCTTCGACGCCCGCGCCGAGGGACTCGACGGTGCCGGCGACCTCACGGCCGGGGATCGTGGGCAGCGGGGTGGGGGCGGGCCCCGGGCCCCGG
>LRTP01000555.1 GCA_001550305.1 Streptomyces diastatochromogenes | reverse complement strand
CGGGGCGATGGGGGTGGGTGCGGGGGTGGTGTCCGCGGCGCGGGCCAGGGCGGTGCGGGCGAACTCCGTCAGCGTGGTGCGCAGGGTGGGCACTTCCGCCTCGGCGGGGGCGAGTGCGGAGGGGAGGCGGACGGTGAAGCGGTCCAGGACGGCGCCGGTCTCCCAGGACCCCAGGGTGGTGGCGGACGACATGAGGGGGGAGTGGCCCGGGCGGGACGACATCCGGGCCGCCGCGCGGACCAGGCCCTCGTGCAGGGCTTCGCCGAATCCACTGCCGACCAGGGGGACGGCCGCGGTGACAGGGGAGATCGGGCCGGTGGGCGAAGTGTGTGAGTTCGGTGAGATCGGTGAGGCCGATGACGTCGGTGCTGTCGTGGCGGTGGGCGCGGTGGGGGCGGTCGTGCTGCTCATCGGACTCCTCGACGCTCGGGTGACGCTTGGGTGCCGGGGCAACGTGGCCATCGTCAACGTAACAAACAGACTTGTCTGATTGTCAAGAGTGGACTCGCGTTCCGGATGGGGTGTGGTCACGGGATCGTCCGGCCGTCAAGAGGTCGTACATGGGCAAGAGCTGCAGGATTTATGGGGATTGGATGGAGGTCTGCGTTCACAGGGCTGTCGACTAAAACAGGCATGGTTGTATGATTCCGGTTGTTGCTGGCGCCTTCGGGGCACCCGCGCGCTCCTTCATGCCAAGAGCAGGAATAGGCAGGTGCAGCCTGATGCAGACCCGGTCCGAACAGACCCGTCAGGCTCTCGTCCGTGCCGCGGCGGAACTGATAGCGAACGGCCGGCTCTCCGATGCGGGACTGGTCAACATCTGCCGCCGGGCCGGGGTGAGCCGGGGGGCTCTCTACCACCACTTCTCCTCCACCGCGGAGTTGACCGCCGCGGTCTACGAGCAGGCGCACGAGCGGGTCGTCGCGCTGATGGACGAGGCCTTCGAGGGGCCCGTGGAGGATGCCCCGGAGCGCCTCCTGGTCGCCCTGTGCGAGGCGTTGCGCACGGAGGAACTGGTCCGGGCCGGCATACAGCTGGCGGTGGACGGGTCGGCGGGGCCGCCTCGGTTGCGTGACGACGTACTGGCGTTGGTACGCAGGCGGGTGGTCGACGCGCACCGGGACGTCGTGCCGGCGCCTGAGGATCTGGCCGAGCTGGCGGTGGTGGTGGCCGCAGGGCTGGAGTCGCTCGGGCACACGGACGCGGAGTGGTGGGACCCCAAGACGTCCAAGCGGCTGTGGGTGTTGTTGCGCCCGTTGTTCTCGTTGGCCGGGGAGGGGCTGGCTGAGGAGGAACGACGGGTGGGGAGCGGGTCCGAAGGGGTCTGAGTTCCGAAGCGGGGGTGAGGGCGGGCCTCTGGGGTCCCCTCAAGGTCGCGTGTCCGGGGTCCCCTCAAGGTGCATGTCTGAGGTCTCCTCAAGGTCGCGCGTCCGGAGTCTCCTCAAGGTCGCGCTTCCTGGGCGGAGTTGGCCTGAAGGCCGGCGTGCGGGACTCGGCAGGGCTTGGGTGCGCGGCCCGGGACCCGGGGGACACCGGCCCCGTTCGGGAGACGGGAGGGGCTGGAGCCCAGGTGCGGGTGGAGCCCTCGGTGTTCAGCGGAGCCCTCGGTGCCCAGAGGCCGGTTGCGGGGCGGTGCCCGTGTTCGGGGCGGCGCGAGAAGGCGCCCTCGGCCGTCGGAGGTCCGTTGCGGGGCTTGCCCGTGAACGGGACGGCAGGCGAAGGGGACCCATGGCAGGCGAGGGGACCCGTGGTGGGGGGCTTGGCCCGGGTGAGGTGTCGGGCTCGGGTCCGTCACGGATGGGGCGGCCCCGCCCGGGAGTTCGCGTTCGGGGCTCCGTGTGCTGTTCGGCGGGCGGAGCAGGGCGCGGTGCAGGGTGTGGGCAGGGCGCGGGGCTCGGTTGTGGGACTTGGCTGTGGGACTTGGCTGTGGGGTGTCGGGCGGGGGTCAGGCCGTATCGCGGGCCGGCGGCGGGATGGTGCGGAGGCGGCCGAGCATGCCGGGCGTGGCCAGGCCGGGCAGCATGAAGCGCCAGAACGCACCGATGCGTTCCGGCAGATCCTCGCGGTTGCTGTAGACCTGGGACATCAACTGCAGGCCGGTGAAGGCGCCGACGATGGTCGACGTGGCCTCCTGGATGTCCACGCCCGGCAGGATCTCGCCCTGCTCCTCGGCCTGCCGCAGCAGAGCGAGTATGGCGGCGCCGGACTGCTCGTACGCCGTCTGCGGCGGCCGCGAGAACGACGTCTGTTCGACGGCGAGCCGCACGCTGGCCCGTAGCACCGGATCGCGCTGGAGACGCTGGGCGAACTCCAGGGTGAGGTCGATGACGGCCTGGAGCTTCACCGCCTGGTCCGGCACCACCAGCGCCTCGCTGTGCGCGGTCACGAGGGCCACGGCGATCGCTTCCTTGGAGGGGAAGTGGTGGTAAAGCGCGCCTCGAGTGAGGCCCGTCCGGGCCAGGATGTCGTTGGTGCTCGCCGCGTCGTAGCCGCGCTCGTCGAACACGCGGGCCGCGGACTCCAGGATCGAGTGCCTCGACCTCGTCCCGCGCTCTTGTGTGGCCATACCAGGTCCTTGCTCTCGCCCACTGGAATTTTACCGACTGGTCTGTATTGTATCGGCAAGGCGGCACGCCGCCAGTAGGCGGGAGTATTTGCTTCCGGTTTGGCTCGATTTTCGGTCGGTCCTCGGCCATTCATCGAGTGCTTCTCAAGTGGACCTCGAGTGGTCTTCGAGCAGCTCTCAAGCGGTCTCTACGTGGTCCTCGTACGGCCTGCGGGTGCCGCTCACGGGTGGCCGAGCCGAAAACCGACACCGCGTACGGTGATGATCCAACTGCTCGAACCGAGCTTGCCGCGCAGGCTGCTGACGTGGGTGTCGATGGTGCGCCCGCGGTGGGACCAGGTGTCGTCCCAGACCTGCGCCATGAGCTGGCGTCGCGGCATGACGGTGCCGGGCTGCGAGGCCAGTAGATGCAGCAGGTCGAACTCCTTGCGGGTCAGGTCCACCGGCTTCCCGTCCAGCGTGGCCACCCGGGTGCCGACGTCGATGCGCAGCGGCCCGTGGGTGATGACCTGGGCGGCGGCGGGCTGTTGACGCACCCGGCGCATCACCGCCTCCATCCGGGCCAGTAACTCGCGGAAGCCGTACGGCTTGACCAGGTAGTCGTCCGATCCTGCCTGTAGTCCGAGCACCCGGTCGAGCTCGGAGCCGCGCGCGGTGACGGCGATGACCGGGGTGTCGCAGACCGCCCGGATGCCCCGGCACACCTCGAGCCCGTCCAGGTCGGGCAGGTCCAGGTCGAGCAGTAGGAGATCGGCATCGCGGTGCGCCTGGAGCGCCTTGGTGCCGGTGGCCACGCTCTGTGCGGCGTACCCCTGCCGCAGCAGGCCCTGGACGAGGGAGTCGGCGGCCCTGACGTCGTTTTCTACGACCAGGACGCGCAGTGCGCCGGCTGGGGGGCCGGGGTGGTCGGCGGCCGTCTGTGGGGCAACGGCCCGCCCGGGCTGGGGAATCGTGGGGCGGTGCGGAAGATTGCGCTGCGATCGGGCGTCGAGTAGATCCACGGCTTGCCGATTCATCTGCTCCTCCTGAGGCACAGTCTCGTCATCACGGAACGGACTGCTGAACTCTCACAATGAGGACGATAGCAAACAGACTTGTCTGATTGTCAACGCGTTCGAAATCCCCCGCGCGTCGGTCCGTACCTTTTCCAATCCACCCACGTTGACCTGGGTGGACGTGGAGAGATCCAGTGCTTCAAGGTCATGTTTCCGGCAGGTTGCGGTCGGGGTGAAGCCCCTTGTCCTACGTGTGTCCTTGGCGCTAACCATGCAGGTCTGCACGGTTTGAAAGATCAGGCGTCTCCGGTGGCGCAATCGTGCTGTACCGGCCCGTAGCGGCGGCTCATCGCTTGAAGGATGCTAAAGCTTTACTTGAAAAACCGAACAGACATGTCTGTATCTTGTGTGAGCGAGAGAACGTCGGCCACGGGGGGTGGCTGCCGGCGGTACGGATTGCTGCCCCCTGCTCGGAAACAGACAGGAGTGCCGTACATGTCGTACACCACCTCCACCCGTGTGTCCGTCGAAGACGACGTCGCGACGGTGGGCACAAGCGCCTCACGAACCGCCTCACGACCCGCTGCCCGAAGCGCCGTTCAACCCGCCGTTCAGACCTCTGCCCAGGCCTCTGCCCAAGCCTCCGTCCAGACCGCCGCGCGTACTCTGACGCCGCGGCTGACCACGACGGTTCCGCGCGAGTACGTCCATCGCGCCGCCGTCTCGGAGGTCCTGCTGACCGGCTGGGAAGCCGCCGCCGAACCAGCCGGACCCGACCCGGACGAGTTCGCGGTCAGCGCCCAATGGCCGCGCAGCCACTCCTTCTTCACCCAGTCCGGCGGCTACCAGGACCCGATGCTCCTGATCGAGTCCGTCCGCCAGATCGGTTCCCTGCTCGCGCACGCGGAGTTCGGCGTCCCCTTCGGGCACCAGTTCCTGATGTGGGACATGTTCTTCAGCACCTCCCCCGAACTCCTCGTCGCGGACGCCGTCCCCACGGAGGTCGAACTGCGCACGGTCTGCCGGGACATCGTCCGCAGGGGCCGGGTGCTCGGCGGTATGCGCTACGACGTCACCGTGCTGCGCGACGGAAGGGCGCTGGCCACCGCGGGCGCCGCGTTCAGCTGCACCAGTCCCGCCGTCCACCGCAGGCTGCGCGCCGGCCGGCCCACCACCAGCGACCGCGTCGTGCCGCCCGCGATCGACCCGGCCGCGGTGGGCCACTCCGACGACCGGCACGTGCTGCTCGCCGAGCCCGGATCGGCCTCCGGCAGCGGCGACCGCTGGGAACTGCGCGTCGACACCGCCCACCCCACCTTCTTCGACCACCCCGTCGATCACATACCAGGCATGGTCCTGCTGGAGGCCGCCCGGCAGGCCGCCCTCGTGTCGACCGGGATGCCGGACGCCCTCCTGCTGGGTCTCAAGAGCAACTTCGCGCGCTACGCCGAGTTCGACGCGCCCTGCTGGATCGAGCCGCAGGCCGAACCGCACGGTACGGAGGGCGGCGTACTGGTGCGGGTGCGCGGTACGCAGCACGCTGAGACCGTCTTCACCGCCGAGCTCGTCCTGAGCCCGCGCGGCCGCTGAGCCCGCGCATCCTCCGTACGCCTGGGAGAACGTCCCCATCCCGAGGAGACAGACCCGTGCCCACCATCCTGATCACCGGCGCCGCCGGCTTCGTCGGCGGACACGTCACCCGTGAAGCGGCCCGGTACCGGGCCGACTTGAGGCTCATGTCCCATCGCAGTCCCCTGCTCGGCTCCGGTCCCCCGCCCCATGAGGGTCCCCCGACCCAGGAGCGTCCTGCGGGCCAAGACGGTGCTCGCGTCGTACGGGCCGATCTGACCGACCCCGCGTCCTTGCGCGGGGTGTGCGACGGCGTCGACGTCCTGATCCACTGCGCCTCGCAGATCGGCGGCGGTGTCGAGGCCAACGAGGTCGTCAACGCCCGTGGCACGGCGGCGCTCGTCGAGGAAGCGCGCCGCGCGGGGGTTGCGCGCATCGTCCAGCTGAGCACCGCGTCCGTCTACGGCCGTGGCACCTTCCGCGGCGACCGGCCCGAAGAACTGAGCCGCAACCCGGGCTCGCCCACGTCCCGCACCCGGGCCGCGGCCGAGGACACCGTTCTCGCGGCCGGCGGTGTCGTCCTGCGCCCGCACCTGGTGTACGGGGAGGGCGACAGGTGGGTGGTGCCCGGCCTGACCCGGATGCTGCGCGTGCTGCCCGGCACGGTGGAGGGCTGGCCCGCCCGGAGCTCCGCGATCGCCGTACCCGAACTGGCCGCGCTGCTCGTGGCCACCGCGCTCGCCCCCGCCGCCGACCTGACCGCCTCCGTCTACCACGCCACCCACCCCGAGCCCCTCCCCGTGGACACCCTTCTGCGCGCGGTGGCCGAGTGCACCGGGGCCGACTGGCCGGACCGGGAACTGACCGTCGACCGAGCCCGGGCGGTCCTGGCCGAGCACGGCGTACCTCCCTCCGGACTCGACATGTTCACCACCGACCACGTCTTCGACAGCACCCCGCTCTGGTCCGACCTGCGTCGCGCACCCGGCGCCGGTTTCGACACCGATTTCCCCCTCGCGGCGCCTTGGTACCGCAAGGCCCTGCGGGACGGTTGACCGGGGACGAGCCCGAGAGCTCGACCGGCCACGTGTTCGACCGGCCAAGTGATCAACTGGCCAAGTGGACGCTCCTGAACGCCTTCCGACGCCGTCCCGGAACGCCTCCGAGCGCCCCTCGTACGCCCTTCGAAAATTTCTACGGAATGGCGCATTCCTTTTCTTTCCGGACCCGGCGGATCCGTCCGCCGGGTCCGGCTATTTGACGGAGGTCTGACCTTCCTCTTTCCTCTTCCGGTAAGTGCTGCCCCGGGTCTGCGGATTCTGACCCAGTTCTGCAACGGACCGTATTGAAGGAGAAGTGCGCACTCGAACAGTCTTGTGGCTCCGAGCGGAGTCTGGGGAGGTTCATCGTGCGCAAGGTGCTCATCGCCAACCGTGGCGAAATCGCTGTCCGCGTGGCCCGGGCGTGCCGGGATGCCGGGATCGCGAGCGTTGCCGTGTATG
>LRTP01000554.1 GCA_001550305.1 Streptomyces diastatochromogenes | reverse complement strand
GCAGTTCCCCGCGCCCCTCGGGCGGGGCTTCGCCCCGGATCCCCGCCCGTCCCGAGTCGTCCGGCTGCGGACCGGTGGGGGCTTGGCGCGCAGTTCCCCGCGCCCCTCAGGGGCGCGGGGAAGGTTTATGCCCGTGGGTAGCGGGCCAGCCAGCCCGGTGCGGAGCCGGACGGGCCGTGCAGGGCCGGGCCCTGGGTCATCTCCATGGCGAAGTCGTCCGCCAGGGCCAGCATCGTGGGACGGCCCTCCAGCTCGGCCAGCCAGGAAGGCGGGAGGGCCGTCTCGCCGTGCAGGGCGCCGAGCAGCCCCCCGGTGAGCGCGCCGGCGGCACCGGAGGGCCCACTCTGGTTCACCGCGAGGCACAGGCCGTGCCGGATGTCGTCCCCCACCAGCGCGCAGTACACGGCGACCGCGAGCAACCCCTCCGCCGTACCGTCCCCGGCGAGTTCCTCGACGCGCCCCGGCGTCGGCATCCCCTGCCGCACGGCCCCCAGCGCATGCTGGAGCGCGTCCGCGACGGGCTGCTGCCCCGGCCGCGCCGCGAGGATCGCGAGCGCCCTCTGCACGGCCCCGTCGAGGCTCTCGCCGCGGGCCAGCGCGTGCACGATGACGGCGTACGCGCCCGCCGCGAGGTACGCCGTGGGGTGCCCGTGCGTCTGCGCGGCGCACTCGACGGCGAGCTGCATCACGAGCTGCGGCTCCCAGCCGACGAGCAGCCCGAAGGGCGCCGAGCGGGCGGCGGCCTCGGGCCCGAGCTCGCCGGGGCTCTTGGGCGCGTCCAGCGTGCCCATGATGTCGTCGCCGAAGCCGATCAGGCAGGCGCGGGCCGGGTCCCGGCGGGCGTACAGCCACTCCTCGCGGGCCAGCCAGCCGTCGTCCTTGCGGCGTTCGTCGGGGCCCCAGTCGCTCTGGGTGGCCGCCCAGCGGCGGTACGCCCGGTGGAGGTCGGTGGGCGGATGCCAGGCGCCGGTGTCACGGCGCACCTGGGCGCGTATCAGACCGTCGAGGGAGAAGAGGGTCAGCTGGGTGAGGTGGGTGACGGAGCCGCGCCGGCCGTGCCCGAAGGCGAGGTCGACCAGCCCCTCCGCGCCGTGGGCCTCCCGGATCCGCTCCAGGGTGAACCCGTCGACCGGCGCCCCGAGCGCGTCCCCGACGGCCGCGCCCAGCAGGGTCCCCCGTACCCGGCTACGGAAGTCCTGCTGCTCCGCACGGCCCCAGACGGCACCGGCTGTCGCACCCACCGAGACCTCCCCAGGCACCGTCCGTACGTCCGACAGCTCAGCACTGTAATCGACCGGGAACGGTCCGTTCAGGGGCCCGATCGGAATACGGAGTGCGGGTCAAGTGAACCCACCCGGTCAGGTTGCGAAGGCTCCCTCGACGATGTGGCCCAGGTGAGGGCCAAGATCCAGTCCCAGGCCCAATCCGTCACAGCCCGGCCTCCGCCTCGGCCGTCTCCCGGATCGAGCGAATTTCGACGATGACCTCTGTCGGGTCCTGCTCACCCGCGTCCACGATGCGCTCCAGTTCACGCAGACGGGCGGCACGTTCCGGCCGCGTCCCGGTGCCGGTTCGGCCCGGACCGTCTTCGCGTGGGCCGGTGCCTCGAACGGCACTCCCCACTCAGCGAGTTGATGTTCCGTCAGCAAGCAGGCGAGGCTGGCCGCCCTCCGGGTGGCGGAGAGCTGGTACTCGAGACGGTCGGGCGGCAGGCCGCCACCGTCCACGTCCGCGACTCCAAGGACACGCGGCGCGCCCAACTGGCCTTCACCGGCGTCTCCTGGACGGAGTTCGTCAGTTCGGTCCGCCGCTGAGGCGGGCGCGCAGGGCGCCGGCCCACTCGTAGGAGGGGCGGAGCTCCAGCGCGCGGTCCAGGGCGGCGAGTGCCTCCTCACGGCGGCCCAGTTCGGCCAGCGCCGCGCCCCGGCTGGCGTGGGCCGAGGCGTACTCGGGATCGATGGTGAGCGCCCTGTCGTAGTCGGCGAGGGCCTCCTCGTGGCGGCCGGCCACTCGGAGGGCGTCGCCACGTTCGCAGTGGCCCCAGCCCCAGTCGGGCCAGAGGCCGAGGGCCCGGTCGAGGTCGGCCAACTGGCGGTCGTATGCGGCCAGTCCACGCCAGGCCCGGGCTCTGCGGCCCAGTGCCCAGGCGTAGTCCGGCTTGAGGTCGAGCGCGCGGCCCAAGTCGGCGAGGGCCGCGGCGTGGTCCCCGGCGCGCTCGTGGGTG
Source organism: Streptomyces diastatochromogenes (assembly GCA_001550305.1). Taxonomy (GTDB): domain Bacteria; phylum Actinomycetota; class Actinomycetes; order Streptomycetales; family Streptomycetaceae; genus Streptomyces; species Streptomyces mirabilis_D. The sequence goes on along the minus strand of LRTP01000554.1, from coordinate 31,693 downwards.
GCGCCTCGGGAGGCCCAGGCGAAGGCGTTGGCCGGGTCGCGTCGAATGCCTTCGCTCAGGTCCCGGACCGCCTCGTCGTCATGGCGCAGGAGGCGGTGGTGCTCGCCACGCAGGACGATGTTGTCGGGGTTGTCCGGCTCCAGCTCCACCACGCGCTCCACATCGGCGAGTGCGCCCTCGTGGTCGCCCAGGCCGCCACGGGTCAGGGCCCGCCCCCGGTGGGCCCGCACCAGGTACGGGTCCAGGGCGAGGGCGCGGCCGTACTCCTCCAGTGCGCGCTCGTAGGCACCGTCCCGCGCGAGAAAGTCGGCCAGCTCCGCCCGGGCCCGCGCCCGCCAGGGCTCGTCGCCCCGTGCCCGCCCCAGCAGGAACCGGAGTACCTCGGGCTTGCCTCCCTCGTCGAGGGCCCGCGTCAGGTCGCTTCCCCAGGCCCGCACGGCCTGGGCGTCCGCGTCCTGTCCCGCGTCGGCCAGTAGCCGCATCCAGCGCCTCACCAGGTCGTCCGCCTGACCACAGGCATCCACGACGTCGGTGAGGACGGCGGGAAGCGCGGAGCGGGGCGCGGCGCACAGCAGGTGGTACGACTCCGCGAGCCGCAGCTCCCGCCAGTCCTCGTCGGCCCACTCGTAGCCGTCCTCCAGCCTGGCCTCGGTCTCCTCCCGCCACCCGGCGAAGGCCGCCGCGAGCCGCTCGTGCCGTTCGGCCCACCGCCTGGGCGAGCCCCTGCGCTGGAGGCGCAGCATCGGAGCCCGTACCACGTCGTGGTACTGCATCCGGTCACCGCGTTCGTCGACGAACGGTCGTTCCCGCAACCAGCCGTAAAGGGCGTCGAGTTCGGTGTCCGTACCGTCCACCACCGCCCGGAACACGTCCGCGTCCAGGCGCCGCGGCAGCGCACACGCCAGAGCGACCGCGCGCCGCACCGGGTCCGGCTCCCACTTCAGGAACCGCTCCACCGCCGTCGTGCTCGGGTCTCCCACGCCGTCCGGATCGGCGGGCCGGGTCTCCGCGAGGGTCGACACCAACACCGGCAGCCCGCCCGTGAGGCGCAGCACCTCGTCGACAACCGGCTCGGCCACCACCCCCTTGCCGGCGAGCAGACCCCGCGCCTCCGCCTCCGTGAACGGCCCGAGCGGCACGTCCGTCATGAAGTCCGCGAAGCCGCCCCAGCGGGCGGTGTCGAAGGGCCGTTGGCCGGAGGTGACGATGACGACGTCGGCGGACAGCGTGCCGTACCGGTCGGTGGTGATCACCTCGTGCAGCCAGCCATCGAGGAACGGCCCGGTGCGTTCGTAGGTATCGAAGAACAGGACGATCCAGGGCGCCGTGGACGCCGCCTCCGACAACTCGCCCAGCAGTACCGGCGTCAGCACCCGTTCGGGTGTCAGGACCAGCTGCACGTCCTCCTGGCTGCGGAAGCGGGCACTGAGGCTCGCCCGGAACCTGTCTGCGCCCTGGGCCAGTTGGCCCGCGTCCAGGGCGCCCGCGAAGGCGCCCACGCCCGGCAGCATGCCTAGCCCGACCAGTCCGGCGCGTGCCACCACCAGACCGGCCGTCGAGGGCTCACCGGGTTCGGCGTCGACCACGGCGATCGCCTCGGCCTCGCGCCGCCGCTCCCGGTGAACGGCGAGCAGCCGATCCAGTTCCTTCAGCCTCCATCCCTGCAGGCCGAGTTGGCGACTGATCGTACCCATGGCCTCGGGCACGCTGTCGACGCTCTCGTCGACGTACGCCGTCAAGGCGCCGCGCTCCCGGGCGATCTGCTCGAACTCCCTCACCAGGAAGGTCTTTCCGACGCCCGCGTTGCCGTGCACATGGAAGAGGAAGCGGTGGTGTTCGTCCTCGGGCGGCAGCTCCAGATTCCGACGGAAGACGGCCCGTTCGTGACTCCGCCCCACGAATCCCGCCCGTCTGCGCCGAGCGATCAGCTCCTGCATCGACGGCCGCGCACGCCCCATCCGTCCGCCCCCTCCATCGCCCCGGCCACTACTTCGTCACGGTGACCTTCGTACCCTTGGTGCCGAATGCCCAGACCGCGTCCCCGTCCGCGCTGTGCATACGGATCCCGCCGGTCTTCACGCCCGCCGCGGGCTGCGGCGAGGAGCCGTCCTGGGCGTTGGAGAACGCGATGTACACGCCGGACGCCGCGGCGAAGTAGACGATGTTCTCGACCTTCGTGCCGTCCGTTCCCGTGGTGGAGGCGACAGTGTTCGACACCGCGTACCGGCCCGGCGCCGGGCTCACCGTGCCCGGCCACACCGCGAAGGTGCGGCGGACGGCCTCGCCGGTGTCGACGAGCCACACGCGCCGCTGGGCGAGCGAGTAGACGATCCGCCGTCCCGTGCCCGAGCCGTCGGGCACGGCGACCGGCTCGGACTTCTTGGGCGAGGCGGAGGGGTGCGGGCTCGCCGACGCGGACGGCTTCGCCCCGGCGGCGTGGGCGGCGGTCGGGTGCGCCCCTTGGTCGGCCTGCGCGGCGAGGGCGGTGACGCCCACGATCGCCGCCGTGGTCAGTCCGGTGACCCAGATCCAGGAGGGAAGCCGTCGGGCAGGCACGGACACGCAACTCCTCGGATTCACCGGGCTTCTGGGCCCTCCACCGAGGGTCGGATCATCGTACTCCGACGCGCCCGGGGCCACCGCACGCTTCGGCCGTCACTCCAGGACCGGCAGCAGCTCCGGCAGGTGTCCGTCCGAGACCTCCGCCGCCCGCTGCCGCTCCTCGGAGACCTCCCCGTACAGGGTCGTCCGCGGCCTCGCCGGACGCCCGGCCGCCTCCGCGACGGCGACGAGGTCCTTGACCGACTTGTACGAGCCGTACGAGGAGCCCGCCATCCGGGAGATGGTCTCCTCCATCAGCGTGCCGCCGAGGTCGTTGGCGCCGGAACGGAGCATCTCCGCCGCGCCCTCGGCGCCCAGCTTCACCCAGCTGGTCTGGATGTTGGGGATGTGCGGGTGGAGCAGGAGGCGGGCCATGGCCACCACCGCGCGGTTGTCGCGGGTGGTCGGGCCCGGGCGGGAGATGCCCGCCAGGTACACCGGCGCGTTGGTGTGGATGAACGGGAGCGTCACGAACTCGGTGAAGCCGCCGGTCCGCTGCTGGATGCGGGAGAGCGTGCGGAAGTGGCCGAGCCAGTGGCGGGGCTGGTCCACATGCCCGTACATCATCGTGGACGAGGAGCGGATGCCGAGCTCGTGCGCGGTCGTGACGACGTCGATCCAGGTCGCCGTGGGCAGCTTGCCCTTCGTCAGGACCCAGCGGACCTCGTCGTCGAGGATCTCCGCCGCCGTGCCGGGGATGGTGTCGAGGCCGGCCTCCTTCGCGGCGGTCAGCCACTCGCGGATGGACATCCCCGTACGCGTCGCGCCGTTGACGACCTCCATCGGGGAGAAGGCGTGCACGTGCATGCCGGGGACGCGCTCCTTCACCGCCTTCGCGATGTCGAAGTAGGCGGTACCCGGGAGGTCCGGGTGAATGCCGCCCTGCATGCAGACCTCGACGGCCCCGAGCTCCCAGGCCTGCTGGGCGCGGTCGGCCACCTGGTCCAGCGACAGCGTGTACGCGTCGGCGTCCGTGCGGCGCTGGGCGAAGGCGCAGAAACGGCAGCCGGTGTAGCAGACGTTGGTGAAGTTGATGTTCCGGGTGACGATGTACGTGACGTCGTCACCGACGGCGGACCTGCGCACGTCGTCCGCGATCCGGCAGAGGGCGTCGAGCGCCGGACCGTCCGCGTGCAGCAGCGCGAGCGCCTCGTCGTCGGTGAGCTTCGTCGGGTCGTCGGCGGCGGTCGCGAGGGCCGCCCGTACGTCGGTGTCGATGCGGGAGGGCAGCATCCCGGGCGCCGCCGCCTCCCGCAGCGCCTCCCAGTCGCCGTACACGAGGTCGAAGTCGTCCCGGCGGTCGCCGGTGCGCCCCTCCGTGTCGATGGTGCGGTGCAGATCGGTGCGCCCCGAAGCCGTGAAGGCCTCCTCCGGCTCCTGCCAGGGGTGCCCCTCGACGACGGCGTCCTCACGGGCGAGCCCCGTCTCCGGGTCGGCCAGCGCCCGTACGTGCGGCAGCAGCCGCGGGTCGAGCCAGGGCTCCCCGCGCTGCACGAACTCGGGGTACACGCACAGCCGCTCGCGCAGTTCGAAGCCGACGGCGCGCGACTGCTCGGCCAGCTGCTCGATCTGCGGCCAGGGCCGCTCGGGGTTGACGTGGTCGATGGTGAGCGGCGAGACCCCGCCCCAGTCGTCGATGCCCGCGCCGATCAGCCGCCCGTACTCGGAGTCGACGAGGTTCGGCGGGGCCTGGAGGCAGGCGGCCGGTCCCATGATGTGCCGGGCGACGGCCACCGTGGCGACCAGTTCGTCCAGTTCGGCGTCCGGCATCCCGCGCATCGCCGTGTCCGGCTTGGCGCGGAAGTTCTGGATGATCAGTTCCTGGATGCCGTGGTACGCCCGGGACACGCGCCGCAGCGCGAACAGCGACTCGGCGCGCTCCTCGTACGTCTCCCCGATCCCGATCAGCAGCCCGCTGGTGAAGGGAACGGACGACCGCCCCGCGTCCTCCAGGACCCGCAGCCGTACGGCGGGCTCCTTGTCCGGAGAGCCGTGGTGCGGACCGCCGGGCTCGCTCCACAGCCGCGTCGCCGTCGTCTCCAGCATCATGCCCATGCTCGGCGCGACGGGCTTGAGCCGCTGGAAGTCGGTCCAGGACATCACCCCCGGGTTGAGGTGAGGCAGCAGTCCCGTCTCCTCCAGGATCCGGATGGAGATGGCACGGACGTACGCGATCGTGTCGTCGTACCCGTGCGCGTCCAGCCACTCCCGGGCCTCGGGCCAGCGGTCCTCGGGCTTGTCGCCGAGCGTGATGAGGGCTTCCTTGCAGCCGAGTTCCGCGCCGCGCCGGGCGACGTCGAGGACCTCGTCCGGCGACATGAACATCCCGTGCCCGGCGCGGCGCAGCTTGCCCGGCACGGTGACGAAGGTGCAGTAGTGGCACTTGTCCCGGCACAGCCGGGTCAACGGGATGAAGACACTCTTGGAGTACGTGATGACGCCGGGGCGTCCGGCCGCCTCCAGGCCCGCGTCCCGCACCCGGGCGGCGGACGAGGCGAGGTCGTCGAGGGCCTCGCCGCGCGCCTGGAGCAGCACCGCGGCCTCGGTCACGTCGAGGGCGACGCCGTCACGGGCGCGTTTGAGGGCGCGACGCATGGAGTTCTCGGTCGGGCCGGTTCCGGAGGTCGCGGTGGTCGTCATCCTTCGAGCATACGATCGCGGTGATCAGGCGTTACAGGGCGTGGCCGTATTCCTCCGGGGCCACAGATCGTTACAGGGTGCCACTGGCGCCCCGCGCGGGTCGGGCCCCGGCAGGCGCGCCGCCTCCCCGAAAGCTGTCGATTTCCTTCCCTTGCCCCGCAGTTCACAGCCGACTACCAGGGTGGTACGTGCCAACGTGCACCACCCATGTCACTCACGACGCCCTGGGGGCAGCAGCATGTGCGAGGACGAGCACGGCATCGAAAGCTTCGACGGCATCGGCAGACGCGCGCTGTTCGTGACGGGAGCGGCAGCCGCCCTTACGTTGGGAAGCGTGACCTTCGCGAGCGGCTCCGACGCGGCCGACCGTACCGAGACCCGTACGGTGTCCGGCACCCTGCCCACCGGTTCGCCGGACTTCGTCTACCTCCCGCTGGAGATCCCGCGCGGGGTGCGGGAGATCCACGTCGCGTACACGTACGAGAAGCCGTCGGTCCCGGCCGGCACCGCGGGCAACGCGCTGGACATCGGCCTCTTCGACGAGCGCGGCACGGCACTGGGCGGCGAGGGCTTCCGCGGCTGGTCGGGCGGCGCGCGCACCGAGTTCTTCGTCCGCGCGGACGACGCGACGCCTGGCTACATCCCCGGCCGGATCCACTCCGGCACCTGGCACATCGCGCTCGGCCCCTACACGGTGGCGCCGCAGGGCCTGCCGTACGAGGTCACGATCACGCTGACGTACGGGGAGCAGGCCGCCACCCCGACCCCGACGTATCCGCCGTCCCGCGCGAAGGGCCGGGGCCGCGCCTGGTACCGCGGCGACTGCCACCTGCACTCCTGGTACTCGGACGGCCGCCGCACCCCCGCGGAGATCGCCGCGCTGGCGCGCGCCGCGGGCCTGGACTTCATCAACACCTCGGACCACAACACGCACAGCTCGCACCCCCACTGGGCGGACCAGGCGGGGGACGACCTGCTGATCATGCTGGGCGAGGAGGTCACGACCCGCAACGGTCACGTGGTGGCCCTCGGCACGGACCCCGGCACGTTCGTCGACTGGCGCTACCGGGCCCGCGACAACCGTTTCGGCCGTTTCGCCCGCCAGATCCGCCGCGCGGGCGGCCTCGTCGTCCCCGCCCACCCGCACGCCACCTGTGTCGGCTGCGGCTGGAAGTTCGGCTTCGGGGAGGCGGACGCGGTGGAGGTGTGGAACGGCCCGTACACCCCCGACGACGAGGTGACCCTCGCGGACTGGGACAACACGCTGGTGGCGGCCGTCCGTTCGGGCACCGCCGACCGCTCCTGGCTCCCGGCGATGGGCAACAGCGACGCCCACCGCGACCCCGACCCGGTCGGCACCCCGCAGACGGTCGTCCTCGCCGACGACCTGACCCGCGAGGCCATCCAGGAGGGTCTGCGCGCGGGCCGCTCCTACGTGGCGGAGTCGAAACTCGTGTCCCTGACGTTTTCGGCGGCCGGCGCGAAGGGTGAGCACGCGGGCATCGGCGAACGCCTGCGGGTCGCCCGCGACACCCCGGTCACCGTCCGTCTGGAGGCCACCGGCGCCCCCCGCTGCACGGTCCGCTTCGTCACCGACCAGGGCGTCCTCTTCACGAGCGCCCCCTTGCCGGTCTCGGGTTCCGGGACGGTGGAGTGGAGCACGACGGCGCAGTACGCGGCCTACGTACGCGCGGAGTTGCGCCACGAGACGGCGGCGGGACCGGTACCGGGGGCGTTGGCGGCGTTCACCAACCCGATTTTCCTCGGGACCTGAGTCGGCCGGTGTGACGTGCTCCTCGGGCCGCTGAAGCCCGAGGCCTCCGGCGTTCCCGTCCGTTGCCGTGCCGCTGCGCGGCACAGGTCTCGGGCGGGGATCCCTGACGTTCCGACGGGGCCGGCGGCCGACCGGTGCCGCTCATCGAGAAGCGGCGAGACCGCTCAGCGCTCACCGGCCGGCTCCGGCCACAACGCCCGCACCGCCTCAGGCACCTCGGCCACAACAGCCGGGTCGAGCACGGCCAGTTGGAGGATGTAGCCCGGGAGGACGGAGAGCATCGCGGAAGCGATCGCCTCGGCCGTCACCGTGGTGGGCAAGTCGCCGTGGTCCTGGTGGTCACGGACCATGATGACCAGGTCGGCGCGCATGCGGCCCATGAGCTGGTCGAGCTTGTGAGCCACCGAGCGGTTGCGCATGGCCTCTCCCCAGACCAGAACCGCGAGCCCGGCCAGGTTCCCGTCGGCGGACTTGACCCGGATCACGTCGAGAAGTTCCGCCATGACCGCCCCCATGGACCGGCCCTGCCGGTTCGTGGCGACGGTGAGCGTGATGTCGAGGACCTCGCGCATGTTCTCCTCGGCGATCGCGAGGATCATCTCGTCCTTGCTGGTGAAGTGCCGGTACACCGCTCCCGCGGACAGCCCCGCCTCCGTGAACAGGTCCTGCATGGACGCGGAGTGGAAACCGTCGCGGAGGAAACAGCGGCGCGCCGCGTCCAGGATCTGCTCGCGGCGGGCGTCCATGTACTGCTGGGTGACCTTGGGCATGGGGGTCACGGTATCAAGAAAAACGAACATTCGTGTTGACGTTTGCTCGTGCAGCGGGCCAGACTGGGGAATTAATAGAACGATCATTTCTTTTTTTATGAGAGGGGCTGCCCCGTGAGGAGCCCGTTGTCAGGAAACCCGGCAGGGCGGGAAGCGACCGTTGCCGTCGTGGTGTTGCCTCTGGTGATCACCCTGGTGGTGCTGTTGTTCGCCTGGCCGGCGGGACGGACCGCGCCGCGCCACGTCCCGGTCGGAATCGTGGGCACCGGAGCGGCCAGCCAGCACGCGGTGGAGGGACTGGTCCGTGAGAAGCCCGGCGCGTTCGACTTCCACCTCTATCCCGACCAGCAGGACGCGCGGGCGGCGATCGAGAACCGGGACGTCTACGGCGCCCTCGCCATCTCGGCCCACGACATCACCGTGCTGACGGCCCCTGCCGCCAGCACCTCCGTGGCCCAGCTTCTGCGTGAGGTCGGACAGCAGCTGGCCGATCGGGCCGCCCAGCAGGGGGCCGCCGGTCCTCAGTCCTCGGCCAAGATCCATGTGACGGCGCTCGACGTGGTGCCCGTCGCCACGGAGGACCCCCGGGGAGTGGTGTTCAGCTCGGCGGTCTTCCCGCTCACGATCTGCGCCATCCTGATCGGGGCGTTCGTCTCGACGGCTCGCGGTCTGCGACGCCCATGGCACCGATTGCTGACACTTCTCCTCGCATGCGCCGCCGCGGGGCTCGGCGCCTACCTCGTGGCCCAGGGTTTCCTCGGGGCGCTGCCCCACGATCACCTGGCCACGTGGGCGGTCCTGTCGCTCGTCCTGATCTCCATCAGCGCCACCGCCGCCGGGCTGGTCCGACTCCTCGGGCACGGGGGCCTCGGTCTCAGCGCCGCGCTCATGGTCTTCGTCGGGAACCCCTTCTCCGGCGCCGGCTCCGCTCCGGAGCTGCTCCCCAAGGGAGTGGACTACGTCGGCCAGTGGCTGCCCCCCGGCGCCGGAGCCAGTCTGCTGCGCGACACCGCCTACTTCGACGGCAACGGCGGTTCCGGCCACCTCGCCGTCCTCGCCCTGTGGAGCGTCTGCGGGTTCACGGCAGTCATGTTCGGCCGGCGGATCACCGGGCGGGCACCCGGCGCGACGAGCGGTGCGACGGCCTCCGGAGCGTCGCTCTCGTCCTTGCCGACATCCGGCGCCGCTTCGCCGGGCCGACGTCACACGCACGCTCACGCACACGCACGTCGCAACGACGATGACGGCCGACTCCGAACGCTTCATGCGGGACGGTGATCACGGCCGTCCCCATGAGCCGACCCCACGAAGGGTGCGGCCCCTTCCGTCCGGGCCTCACCACCACCTGGGAGGCGCGGCCCGGACGACACACGGGCCGACTCCCGCCACAGCCACGAGTACGACCTACGGCGCGAGGCGTTCGACCGCGATGCCTCGCGCCGTACCGGAACGGACGCACGCCATGACCACCTCGCAACGCCCCCCAGCCGGCCGGGCCCCCTCCGGCCGCCACTCGGGCCTTCGCCCTGCTGGGCAGACGCTGGAACGGCCTGATCCTCGCGGCCCTGGCCACGGGCCCGGCCCACTTCGCGCAGGTTCGCGAGCGCGTCCCCGGCATCAGCGACCGCATGCTCGCCCAGCGCCTCCAAGAACTGACCGTGGTCGGCCTCGTCGCCCGAAACGTCCAGCCCGGCCCGTCCTCGCGAACCCGTTACGCACTCTCTCCGCACGGCAACGCCTTCCTCATCCCCCTGGCCGCCTTGCTCGTGTGGGCGGAGGACCACCTTCCAGCGAGCGGGTCACCGGCCGAGGGCCCATAGCGTCGGTGTTCGCCATGCGGCCGACGTTACGGAGGGTGTCGACCGGTCGGCAGCCGATGTCGTACTCAGGTCACCGTGAGGTCGTGACCTGAGTACGGCTACTCCGGCGTCGTGTTGGACAGCCGGTCCAGCCATTCGCCCAGGAGGGCGGACTCGCCCGGGGTGAAGTCCGGCCTCGGGGTCCGGCGGAGGAGGGCGGCGAGGTGGGTGGCGAGGTGGGTGGCGGTGGCGGGGAGCACGTCTTCCGCTCCCGTTTCCTCGTCTTCCGCTCCCGTTTCCTCGTCACCGGCGGACGTCGTCTCCGGCCCCATCGCCTCCGGGGTGAAGACGACCGCGTGCACCGCGTCCCGTATCCGGCGGGAGAGCGTCTCGTCCGTGAAGGTCGTCGGACGGGAGACCAGCATCAGGGAGACGCCGACGTTGGCGGACATGATCATCTGGGCGGCGAGTTCGGGGGCCAGGCGCAGCTTGCCCTGTTCGGCCGCGCGCCGGAGGTCCGCGGTGAGGATGCGGTGGGACTCCAGGGCGGCGGCCGGCGGCGTACGCATCGCCGGGGAGTTCATGAGGCGGTACAGGTTCGGGTTGCGCAGGGCGAAGTCGGTGTGGGTGTCCCAGCCGTCGCGCAGGTCCTGGATGGGGTCCGTGCCGGGCCTGCGGCTGCGCTTGGTCGTCAGGTACTTCTCGTATCCGTGGTCGACCACCGCCGACAGCAGGCCCTCCTTGTCACCGAAGTGGCGGTAGAGGGCCGGGGCGCCGACCCCCGCCGCCTCGCAGACCGCCCGGGTGGAGACGTCCCCGTCGGGGGAGTTCGCCACCAGCTCGGCCGCCACTTCGAGGATGCGCGCTTTCGTACTGCTCACGGACGTGCTCACGGTGGCGACGTTATCCGAGTCGCCCGAGGTCACGCCGTCCCCTTCCGCGCCACGGGGGACAACAGGTCCGCCAGGCCGATCCGGGTCAGGAACTCGGCGCGGACACGGTCCGCGACCAGGCTGACCTCCTGCGAACCGTCGTCCGCCGGGTCGACGTGCACCCGGAAGGGGCGCTTCCCGTACGGGGTGTCCACCACGTCGACGATCGCGTCGGCGACGAGCGACACGTCCGCGTCGGGCGGGGTGAGGGCCGCCAGGCGTCCCGCGACCTGGCCCATCAGGCCCGCGTAGTGCTCCTCGTAGGCGGGGAGCACGGTCTGTTCGGAGGGGTGGCCGCCGCTCACGAAGTGGTTCGTGCCCGAGGTGAACGCGCCCGGCACCACGATCGTCGTCTCGATGCCGAAGCGGGCCAGTTCGGCGGCGTACGACACGGCGAGCGCGTCCATCGCGGCCTTGGCGGCGAAGTACGGCGCCAGGTACGGCGGGGTGCCGCCGCGCGTGGAGGTGGAGCCGACCCACAGCAGCAGACCGTGGCCCTGGGCCCGCAGGTGCGGCAGCGCGGCCCGATTGACCCGCTGGGTGCCCAGCACGTTCGTGTCGTACACCGCGGCCAGTTCGGCGGGCGTGAAGGCCTCCGTCGGGCCGGTCACCATGTGCCCGGCGTTGTGGACGAGCACGTCCGGCCCGCCGGCCTCCGCCAGCACCGTGGCGATCGCCGCGTCCGCCGACTCCTGGGAGAGGACGTCGAGTTCGACCGTACGGAGGTCCACCGCGTGATCGGCGGCGTACGCCTCGGCCTCCGCGACCCGTGCCGCGTTGCGCCCGCCGGTGTCCCGCATCGCGGCGTACACCGTGTGCCCGGCGCGGGCGAGGGCACGGGCGGACAGCGCGCCGAAGCCGGATCCGGCCCCCGTGATGACGATCGTCTTGCGCGCAGCGGCGTCCCTCGCCGAATTCGCGACTGATTCCCTGACTGATTCCGTGCCCGAAACCGTGCCCGAATCCATGACTGAGCTCCTCTTGAGACGTGGCGAGTTACGCGATGCCGCCGTTGGCCCGCAGCACCTGGCCGTTGACCCAGCGGCCTGCGGGACCGGCGAGGAAGGACACCACCTCGGCGATGTCCCGGGGGGTGCCGAGGCGCTCCAGCGGCGGCTGGGCCGCCATCCGCGCGATGGTCTCCTCGTCCTTGCCCTCCAGGAAGAGGGCGGTGGCGGTCGGGCCGGGGGCCACGGCGTTGACGGTGACGTCCCGGCCGCGCAGCTCACGGGCGACGATCAGGGTCATGGCCTCGACGGCGCCCTTGGTGGCTGCGTACGCGCTGTACCCGGGGATCGCGAGCGCGATCACGGAGCTGGAGAAGTTGATGAGCGCGCCGCCCGCGCGCAGCCGTCGTGCCGCCTGCTGGTCGACGACGAACGTGCCGCGGATGTTGGTGCGGTGCATGCGGTCCAGCGCGTCGAGGTCGAGGTCGACCAGGGGCGCGAGCGCCATGACACCGGCCGCGTGGACGACGACGTCCACCCCGCCGTACGTGGATTCGGTGGCGTCGAAGAGGGCGGCCACCTCGGTCTCGTCGGCGACGTCGGCGCGGACGGCGATCGCCTCTCCGCCCGCCTCGGTGATCGCGGCCACGGTCTTGTCGGCCTCGGCCTCGTTGCCCGCGTAGTTCACGACGACGGCGTAACCGTCGGCCGCGAGGCGCTCGGCGGTCTCCCGGCCGATTCCGCGGGATCCGCCGGTGACGACGGCCACCCGGCGGGACGTTCCCGGCGTGCTGGAGTGCTCGGTCATGACGATGCTCCTCGATGGGGCGGGGGTAGCGGTGTTCACCACCCGATGAGAGCAACGCTAACACCAATGCGATAGCAGCGCTACGGTCAATCGCGCTCAGCCCAGAAACGCCGCTACGGTCGCCACGAAGCGCCCGGCGTCGTCGAGCCAGGGGTAGTGACCGGCGCCCGGCTGTACGACGAGCCGCGCGTCGGGGAACAGCCCCGCGAACTCGGCCGTCGCCCCGGGCGGGCTGTTCAGGTCGAACTCCCCGGTGAGCAGCAGGACGGGGGCTCGGCGGGCGGCGAGCGCCGCGCGGGTGGCGGGCGGGTCGAAGGCGCCCTCGGCCCCGAAGAAGGCCACGGCCTCCTCGTTGCCCGGCCGGGCGGCCGCATGGTGCTGCCGCGCCGCGGCGTCCCAACGGCCCCAGAAGAAGGGGGCGATGGCCTCCCAGTCGCTGCCCGTCCCCGCGCCGATCGCCTCCAGCGCGGCGTACGCCGCCGGGAACCACGGCTCACGCTCCCTGAGCCGCGCGAGTGCGCGCCGCGCCTCCCCCGTGACCTCGATGCCGACGGCCCGGGCGCCGGGGCCGATCAGGGCGAGCCTGCCGACGCGCTCCGGATACCGGGCCGCGTACTGCGTCGCGATGTTCGCTCCGGCGGAGTGGCCGAGCAGGTCGAGCCGGGCCGGCCCGAGGTGCGCGCGCAGCGCCTCGACGTCGTCGACCAGGCGGTCGCAGCGGTAGTCGGCGGTGTCGTGCGGGAGCGCGGAACGGCCGGTACCGCGCAGGTCCAGGACGGCCAGCCGACGGTGTGCGGAGAGGCCTCCGAGGTCGCCGAGGTAGCGGGAGTCCGTGGGGCCGCCGGGGACGCACAGGACCGGATCGCCGCCGCCGGCTCCGCTCCCGCCTCCCATCAGGCGGTAGGCGAGGCGGGTTCCGTCAGGTGCGGTGAAGGTGGGCATGACGCGCATCCTGACAGTCATAACCGGGTTATACAACCGGGTTATGACTCCGCGGGGACACTCGACCTGGGTATATAACCGAGCTATGGCAGTCGAAGAGGACACACGTCGAACCCCCGAGCCCCCGACCGCGCCCCTGACCGAGGCGCAGGTCGAGCGGATGTTCGCCGACATGAACGACGTCATTCGCGCGGGCGAGGAGATGCGCAGGCTGCGCGCCGAGATGATCAGGCTCTTCGCCGACCTCGGCTGGACCCAGGACAGGATCGCCCGCCTCACCGGCATGAGTCAGCCCGCCGTGTCCAAGCAGGTCACCAAGCACAAGGGGGACGACCCGTCGCCCCCGCCGCGCCTCTCGCTCGACCAGCACGACACCTCCTGGCTGGAGGGACGCCTCTGGGGCCTCGCCGAGGAGATCTCCGAGACCCTCCACGACGCCGCCCACTGCACGCGTCACGTCAACGCCGTTGCCCGGGGCCGGAAACACTTCACACCGCGGAACGTCGACGAACTCCGACGCCTGGTCGAGGAGGACCTGCGGCTGCACCGGGCCGCTCTGCCCGACGGCCACCGGCACGCCTACGACGAGATCAGCCGCGCCCTCGACACCTCCGCCCCCGCGGCCCCCACCCCCACCGAATCCCCCTCCGCACGCCGCACCCTGGCCCGCCAGATCCAGCGCGCCCACCTCAGGGACGAGGCCTGAGCCGACGCCCGCGCACGCCCTGGTGATCTCCTCCGACGCCCTCAACACGCAGAACAAGACGCGAGGAGGACTCCGGTCAAGGCCCCTTCGTCGCCCGAGCCCGGTCGCGGGCCCACGCACCCGCGCCCACCAGTACGGCGGCCCCGGCTCCGTACACGGGCAGCCACAGGGTCGTCGTGGCTGCCAGGCAGTCGGCAACGGCCTTGTCGCTCTGGGCCACTTGCGCGTACGCCAGGGCGGCGATGTCGCTGTCAGCCAGGTTCGCCAGCGCGGCCCTCGACCGGATGGCCTCGTACCTGCCCGTCCCCTCGCACGCGCTACGCGTGCCCGACATCGGAAACAACCAGGCCCAGCGCTGCATCATGGGGGCCAGTGCGAGCGCCACGCACAGGCCGACGACCAGCGCATACGCGACCAGGCCGCGCATGTACGCCGATCGGATGCCGGGCGTCCACGCCGGCCGCCGCTGGAAGGCGAAGATCACGGCAAGAAGCGTCACCCCGATGTACGTGGAGAACCACTGCCAGGAACCCTGCGCGAGTGCGAACGTCAGCACGGCGGCGAGTCCGATGCCGATGACCCCGGCCTGGCCGGCCGAGTCGTATCCGGCTCCGGTGGATGCGGGCCTTGGGGTTCCTTGAGGGCTGGGGTCGTTCACGGGACTCTCCTGCGGGGTGGGAGCCATCAGCATCCGCCGCGTGGCCCCGCGGGCCCCGGCGCCATGCCGGACGGTCTCGACACCCCCGCTCGGATGCCCCACCCTGCCGGTCCGGTCAGGCCCAGGGCCTGACCGGCCGATCAAGCCCTAGCCACCCGACGGCCACACGATCGCCTGCACCTCGCTGTACGCATGCAGTGCGTACGACCCCACGTCCCGCCCCACCCCGCTCTTCTTGAAACCGCCGAACGGTGCCTCCATGTTGCGGCCGACGGTGTTGACGCCCACCCCGCCCGCACGCAGCCCGCGGGCGACGCGGAAGGCGCGGGCGACGTCGCCCGACCAGACGTAGTCGATCAACCCGTAGTCACTGTCGTTCGCGAGGGCGATGCCTTCCTCCTCGTCGTCGAAGGGGACGACCACGACGACGGGCCCGAAGATCTCCTCGCGGACCACCCGCATGTCGGGGGCGCAGTCCGCGAGGAGGGTCGGGGCGACGTAGAAGCCGCGGTCGTACGGGGGGCGCGTGCCGCCCGTGACGATCCGCGCGCCCTCCTTGCGGCCGAGTTCGACGTAGGCCTCGACCCGGTCCCGGTGGGCCGCCGAGATGACCGGCCCGACGACCGTCCCGGCCTCCCGCGGATCCCCGACCGTCAACCGTCCCGCATACGCGGCCAGTTGCTCGACCAGACGGCCGTAGATCCCCTTCTGCGCGATCACCCTCGTCGGCGCCGTACAGATCTGGCCGCTGTAGAAGGAGAACGTCGTGCCGATGCCGAGCACCGCCGACTCGACGTCCGCGTCGTCGAAGACGACCGCCGCGCCCTTCCCGCCCAGCTCCATCAGCTGGCGTTTCATCCCGCGCCCGCACACCTCGGCGATCCGCTGCCCCACCGCCGTCGAGCCGGTGAAGCTGACCATGTCCACGTCCGCGCAGTCCACGGCCGCCTCGCCGACCTCCGGACGCGAACCGCTCACCACGTTCACGACACCCGGGGGCAGGCCCGCCGCCTCCAGAGCCTCCGCCATCCGGTACACGGAGAGCGGGTCCTGCGGGGCGGGCTTCACGACCACCGTGTTGCCCATGGCCAGGGCGGGGGCGATCTTGCCTGCCGGATTGGCCCAGGGGTTGTTGTAGGAAGTGACGCAGGTGACGACGCCGACCGGCTGGCGGACGGCGAGGGCGCCCATGACCGCCGCCTTCCCGAACGGCCCGGCCTCGTTGATCTGCGGCGGCAGCGGCTGCTCGACGGGCTCCACGCGCGCGTAGCGCCGGAAACGGGCCGCGCCCACCCCCACCTGCATCCCGCGCGCGGTCCCGGTCGTCGCACCGCTCTCGGCCTGGGCGAGATCGGCGTAGGAGAGGAAGTTGCGCCGGATGATGTCCGCCGCCCGGCCGAGGAGCGCCGCGCGCTCCTCGGGGGGCGTCCGCGACCACGGTCCGAAGGCCTCCCGGGCCGCGGCGGCGGCCGCGTGCACCTGCTTCCGCGAGGCCTCCGGCGCCATCCCGACGACACCCTCCGTCGCCGGGTCGATCACCTCGTAGTGCCCGTCGTCGGGCTCCACCCACGAGCCGCCGATGAACAGCCGCTGCTCGTCGCCCGCCCCCCGCACGTCGGTCACCTCGTACTCACCGTCTGCGTGTCCCGGCCGGAGCGCAGCACCTTCCCCGGTACGGCACCCGTCACCACGTCCCCCCGGATCGACTCGACCCCGTTGACCCAGACCGCCGTGATGCCGATCGCCTTGGAGTCCAGTCGCGGGCTCTCTCCCGGCAGGTCGTGCACCAGGGTGGCCTTGCCGGCGTCGACGCGCTCCGGGTCGAACAGCACGAGGTCCGCATGGAAGCCCTCCGTGATCCGCCCGCGTTCCCTCAGTCCGAAGAGGCGCGCCGGGTCGTCCGTGAGCATCTTCACGGCGGCCTCCAGCGTGGTCAGCTTCCGCCCGCGCAGACAGTCCCCGAGGAAGCGGGTCGTGTACGGGGCCCCGCACATGCGGTCGAGATGGGCGCCCGCGTCCGAGCCGCCGAGCATGACGTCCGGGTGCTGCCAGGTCTCGGCGCGCAGCGTCCAGGAGTCGGTGTCGTTGTCCGTGGGCATGGGCCACAGCACCGTCCGCAGGTCGTCGTGCGCGCAGATCTCGACCAGGCACTCGAAGGGCTCCTGGTGGCGCCGCGCCGCGATGTCCTTCACGACCTGCCCGGTGAGGCCGTCGTTCGCCGGGCTGTAGGTGTCCCCGATGACGTACCGGCCGAAGTTGGCGAGACGGCGGAAGACGCCCGCCTCCTTGCTGTTCGCCCGGGCCAGCATCTCGGCGCGCACGGAGGAGTCCCTGAGCCGTGCGATGCGCTCCGGGACGGGCAGCGCGAGGATCGGGCCCCACCCGGGGATCAGGTTCAGCGCGCAGAACGTGCCCAGGGACATGTTCATGGGGGTGAGGATCGGCATGGTGAGGGCCACCACCCGGCCGCCCGCCTTCCGCGCCCGTTCGCTCGCGACCAGTTGCCTCGGTACGCGCTCGGGGACGGCGGCGTCGATGGTCAGCACGTTCCAGTTGAGCGGGCGGCCCGCCGCCGCGCTCATCTCGACGAAGAGGTCGATCTCGTCGTCGCTGAACTGGTCGAGGCAGCCGGCGACGATCGCCTCGATCTGGGTGCCCTCGTGCTCGCCGACGGCCCTGCTCAAAGCCAGCAACTCCGCGGGCTTCGCGTGCCGGGAGGCGACCGGTTTCCCGTCGCCGTCGGAGTGGGTGGAGGACTGGGTGGTCGACAGGCCCCAGGCGCCCG
The DNA here is from genome assembly GCA_001550305.1 of Streptomyces diastatochromogenes. Taxonomy (GTDB): domain Bacteria; phylum Actinomycetota; class Actinomycetes; order Streptomycetales; family Streptomycetaceae; genus Streptomyces; species Streptomyces mirabilis_D. The sequence goes on along the minus strand of LRTP01000554.1, from coordinate 14,331 downwards.
CCTCCATCGCCTCGTGGAAGAGGGCGAGCATCCGCTCCAGCTGCTCCCCGGTCGGCTGCCCGCCCACCGCGTCCGCGCCCATCACGTACCGCCGCAGCGCGCAGTGCCCCACCATGAAGCCCGCGTTGACGGCGATCCGCCCCTCCAGGGCGTCGAGGTAGTCGCCGAAGCTGTGCCAGTTCCAGGGCGCCCCTTCCTCCAGGGCGACCAGCGACATCCCCTCGACCTTGGACATCATGCGGCGGGTGTAGTCGGCGTCCTCGGGCCGTGCCGGGTTCAGCGGGGCGAGGGTGAAGCCGCAGTTGCCGCCCGCGACCGTCGTCACCCCGTGGTTCAGGGACGGGGTGGCGTAGGGGTCCCAGAAGAGCTGGGCGTCGTAGTGCGTGTGCGGGTCGACGAACCCGGGGGCGAGGACCAGACCGGAGGCGTCTTCGCTGGTACGGGACGCCTCCGTGACCGTGCCGATCGCGGCGATACGGCCGTCGCGGATGCCGACGTCCGCGGTGTAACCGGGCGCGCCCGTGCCGTCCACGACGGTCGCGCCCTTGATGACGTGGTCGAGCATGGCCGCACCCTCCTCAGACCGCTTGGCGGAAACGGGTCGTCCGGTGCACCGGATCCGTGTCGATCTTCGGGATCACGTGCTCCCCGATCAGCCGGATCGTCTGCAGGGTCTCCTCCTTGGGGACCCCGACCGGCAGCCCGAAGGAGAGCTGGTCGGCGCCCGCCTGCTCCCAGCGCTTGCACTGGGTGAGCACCTCGTCCGGGTCGCCGCAGATCAACAGCTCCTCCTCGATGAGGAGTTCGACGAACTCGGCGTTGTACTCGGGGAGCGTCTCCGGCCAGACGGGGAAGCCCTCGGGGCGCGGGAAGGTGTCGTGGTAGCGGAAGACGAGGGAGGGGAGGTAGTGCAGTCCGCCGCCGACCGCGATCCGTATCGCCTCCTCGTGGGTCGGCGCGCAGATGGCGGTGGTCGTCACCATCACGTTGTCGTTGACGAAGGCCCCGACGGGCTCGGCGTCCACGATGGCGGTCTTGTACTGCTGGAGCACCCACTCCATGTCGGAGACCTTCTGCACGCTGAAGCCGAGCACGCCCAGGCCCTTGCGGGCGGCCATCGCGTACGAGGGCGGCGACCCGGCGGCGTACCACATGGCGGGGTGCGCCTTCCCGTACGGCTTGGGGAGCACCTTGCGGGGCGGGAGCTGCCAGTGCTTGCCCTGGAACCCGACGTACTCGTCCTGGAGCCACATCTTCGGGAACTCGGCGATGGTCTCTTCCCAGATCTCCTTGGTGTAGTTCATGTCGGTGATGCCGGGCAGGAAGCCGAGGATCTCGTGGCTGCCCGCGCCGCGCCCGCTGCCGAACTCGAAGCGGTTCTCGCTGAGGTGGTCGAGCATGGCGACCTTCTCGGCGACCTTCACCGGGTGGTTGACCTGGGCGAGCGGGTTGAAGATGCCCGAGCCGAGGTGGATGCGGTCCGTGGCGTGGGCGAGATAGCCGAGGTAGACGTCGTTCGCCGAGAGGTGCGAGTACTCCTCCAGGAAGTGGTGCTCGGACGCCCAGGCGTACTTGAAGCCGGACTTGTCCGCCTGGATGACGTACTCGGTCTCCTCCATCAGCGCCTTGTGCTCCGCGAGCGGGTCGGTCTCGGCGCGCTTGCCCACGTATCCCTGTACAAAGAGCCCGAATTCCAAGGAGGTTCACCGTCCCCAATATATTTCTGACTATCCGTCAGATTGGCTTGCCGCCGACTGTTGCACCACGGGCCTGCACCGTCAATAGCTGACTGGCCGTCAGATCACGCTGACCCCCGCCAGCCATCCCCCGTCGATCACGAACGGCTGCCCGGTGATGTACGAGGAGTCCTCGGAGGTCAGGAACAGGGCGAGCCGGGCGACCTCCTCGGGCCTGCCCACCCGCCCGAGCGGCACGAGTTTGCTGTACAGCTCGTCCAGGGCCCTGGTCATCTCCTCGGGATCGGCCGTCGGGTCGAGCTGGGCCGGGTTCGACATGGGGGTGTCGACGGCGCCCGGGCAGATGGCGTTGACCCGTATCCGCTGGTGCGCCAGCTCCAGCGCGGCGACCCGGGTGAGACCGAGGATGGCGTGTTTGGTCGCCGTGTACGTGCCCACGGCCGCCATCCCGGTCAGCGCGGTGTACGAGGCGGTGTTGACGATCGTGCCCCCGCCGGCCGCGGCGATCTCCCCCGCGACGGTCTTGATGCCGAGGAAGCAGCCGACCTGGTTGACCTGCACGACCTGGAGGAACTCGTCCAACGGGGTGTCGACGAGGGCGTTGAAGCGCAGGATGCCCGCGTTGTTGACCAGCCCGTCGATCCGCCCGTACGCGCCCTTCACGGCGGCGACGGCGGCCCCCCAGTCGTCCTCCCGGCCCACGTCGAGGTGGACGTAGAGCGCGTCCAGCTCCTTGGCCACGTCCTCGCCCCGGTCGTCGAGCACGTCCGCGACGACGACCCTGGCGCCCTCCGCGGCGAACAGCCGCGCCTCCTGCTCGCCCTGCCCGCGCGCCGCCCCGGTGACGATGACGACGCGTCCGTCCAGCTTGCCCATGCCCTGACTCCCTGCTTGAGGTGAGGCGCGATGTGGTTGAGGTGGGGTGCGATCTAGTCGAGGTGGGGCGCGACGTCGGCGCCGAACGCCGTGATCTGGTCGACGAGTTCACTCAGCCCCCGCGCCCGGAACCGCACCTGGATCTGGTGCACCCCCATCGCCCGGTACGCCCGCAGCGACTCGGCGACCGCCTCCGGCGCCCCGCTCACCGTGCGCCGCCCGACGTGCCAGCCGGGCGTGCCGACGTACAGGGGCTCGGTGATGGCCCCGACGACGAGAGGCGCGGAGATCCCCGCCTCCTCCCTGATCCGGTACAGGCGGGCGATCTGCTCCGGCAGCCGCTCGCGCGGGTCCCCCTGCGGCAGCCAGCCGTCACCCCGCAGCGCGGCCCGGCGCACGGCGGCGGGCGAGGAGCCGCCCACCCATACGGGCACGCGCTCCTGCGCGGGCCGGGGCCGCTGCCCGAGCCCTTCGAAGTCGTACAGCTTCCCGCGGTGCACGGGGAACTCGTCGGGCCCCAGGGCGGCGCGCAGCGCGTCGATGGATTCGTCGAGCACCGCCCCCCGCCGCGCGAAGTCGGCGCCCACCGCCTCGAACTCCTCCGCCACATGCCCGGCGCCGACCCCAAGGATCAGCCGCCCGCCGGAGAGGTGGTCGAGGGTCGCGTACTGCTTGGCCGTGACCAGCGGATGCCGCAGCCCGACGACCGCGACATGACTGAGCAGCCGTACGCGCTCGGTCACGCCCGCGAGGTAGGCGAGGGTGGCGACGGGGTCGTACCAGATCGTGCTCATGGCGTCCGCGAGACGGCGCGGGACGGCCACGTGGTCGCAGCCCGCCACGTAGGCGAATCCTGCGCGGTCGGCGGCGCGGGCGACCGCGACGAGCTCGCCGGGACCGGCGTCCGCCTCCCAGGGTTCGGCGTAGAGGGTGCTCTGGGACTGGATCGGGAGCTGCATCCCGTAGAGCAGGGGCGAGGGGTCCGAGGGCGCCGGGTTCGACGGGGACTGGTTCGGCCGGTTCGGCGGGGACTGGTTCAACGGGGACCTCCCGGTCCGGGCCACAGCCCGTCCTCCGTGAGCCCCAGCAACTCGATGGCGTTGCCCCGGACGATCCGTTCCACCACGTCCGCGTCCAGGTGCCCCATCTGGGCCTCGCCGACCTCGCGGGACTTGGGCCAGGTGGAGTCGGAGTGGGGGTAGTCGGTCTCGTAGAGGACGTTCGGGACCCCGATGGCGTCGAGGTTCCGCAGGCCGAACGCGTCGTCGAAGAAACAGCCGTGGACGTGGTCGGCGAAGAGTTCGGACGGCGGGCGGTGGACCTTGTCGGCGACGCCTCCCCAGCCGCGGTTCTCCTCCCAGACCACGTCGGCGCGCTCCAGGATGTAGGGGATCCAGCCGATCTGGCCCTCCGCGTACATGACCTTGAGGTTCGGGAAGCGTTCGAACTTGCCGCTCATCAGCCAGTCGACCATCGAGAAGCAGCAGTTGGCGAAGGTGATGGTGGAGCCGACGGCGGGCGGCGCGTCGGCCGAGGTCGACGGCATCCTGCTGCTGGAGCCGATGTGCATGGCGACGACCGTGCCGGTCTCGTCGCAGGCGGCGAGGAAGGGATCCCAGTCGTCGGTGTGGACGGAGGGGAGTCCGAGGTGGGGCGGGATCTCGGAGAAGGCGACCGCGCGGACGCCACGGGCGGCGTTGCGGCGCACTTCGGCTGCGGCGAGTTCCGGGTCCCAGAGGGGTACGAGGGTGAGCGGGACGAGCCGGCCGTGGGCCGCCGGGCCGCACCACTCCTCCACCATCCAGTCGTTGTAGGCCTTCACTCCCAGCAGGCCCAGCTCACGGTCCTTGGCCTCGGTGAAGGTCTGGCCGCAGAAGCGCGGGAAGGTAGGGAAACAGAGCGCGGACTGGACGTGGTTCACGTCCATGTCGGCGAGACGCTGGGGGACGTCGTACGAGCCGGGGCGCATCTGCTCGTACGTGATGATCTCCAGCCGTATCTCGTCCCTGTCGTAGCCGACGGCGGTGTCGAGGCGGGTGAGGGGCCGATGCAGGTCCTCGTAGACCCACCAGTCGCCGATGGGGCCGTCGTCGCCGGGCCCGCCCATCACCGGGGCGAACCTGCCGCCGAGGAAGGTCATCTCCTTCAGCGGCGCGCGGACGATCCGGGGTCCGGTGTCCTGGTACTTCGCGGGGAGGCGGTCGCGCCAGACGCCGGGTGGCTCCACGGTGTGGTCGTCCACGGAGATGATCTTCGGGAACGGGGTCGTGGACGCCTGGGCGGCCTCAGTGGTCCTCGTGGTCTCCATACGGCTCACGGTAGCGCCGATCTGACGACCCGTCAGCTATCTGGTACGGCTCTGCCGGCTGCTGCACGCCTCTGGAATGGGCGGCTCTGTGCGGAGATGTGCGCAGTGGTTGTGAGAGCCCTGTGATTCCCCGTGCCTGTACGGTGTGCGGGCCTGTGATCGCTGTCTCGCACGGCTGACGCATCCGCCATGAACAAGGCAAACTGGCCTCGTAGTACTGACGGTTCGGCAGGGGGACGGCGATGGACGGTGTACCGCGAGTGCCGGAGCAGCGACGTGCCGGGGAATCGGCGGCGTTGCGCTTCAGCGTGCTCGGCCCGGTGCGCGCCTGGCGCGGCGAGGATTCCTTGCCCACGGGGTCCCCGCAGCAACGCGCCCTGCTGGCCGCGCTGCTGCTGCGGGAGGGCCGGACGGCCACGTCCGGCGAGCTGATCGACGCGCTGTGGGGCGAGGAGTCCCCGCCCCAGGCGCTGGCCGCCGTGCGGACGTACGCCTCCCGGCTCCGCAAGGCCCTGGACCCCGGCGTCCTGATCAGCGAGTCCGGCGGCTACGCGATCCGGCTGGCCGCGAGCGACAGTTCCCTCGATCTCGCCGAGGCCCAGGAACTCGCCGCCGACGCCGAGAAGGCCAAGCACTCGGGCGACCTGTGCTCCGCCCGCGACCTGCTGAACCGGGCGCTGGGCCTGTGGGACGGGGAGCCGCTGGCGAGCGTGCCCGGGCCCTACGCGGAGACCCAGCGGGCCCGACTGGAGGAGTGGCGTCTCCAACTCCTCGAATCCCGCCTCGACATGGACCTGGAGCAGGGCTGCCACGCGGAGGCGGTCTCCGAACTCACCGCCCTGACCGCGGCGCACCCGCTGCGCGAGCGGCTGCGCGAACTGCTGATGCTCGCCCTGTACCGCAGCGGGCGGCAGGCCGAGGCGCTCGCCGTGTACGCCGACACGCGCCGTCTGCTCGCCGACGAGCTCGGCGTGGACCCGCGCCCGGGTTTGAAGGAGCTCCAGCAGCGGATCCTCCAGGCCGACCCGGGCCTCGCGGAACCCTCGGCCCCGGCGGCCGAGCCCATCGCCGCACCGGTCCGCCCGGCCCAACTCCCGGCCACCGTGACGGACTTCACCGGACGCGCCTCCTTCGTCCAGGAACTGAGCGACGTCCTGGCCTCCGCCTCCTCCGCGGAGGGTGAGGGCCAGGTCATGGCCGTCTCGGCGCTCGCGGGCATCGGCGGCGTCGGCAAGACGACCCTCGCCGTGCACGTGGCCCACCAGGCGCGGGCGGCGTTCCCCGACGGGCAGCTGTACGTCGACCTCCAGGGCGCGGGCCAGCGGGCGGCGGAGCCGGAGACGGTCCTCGGCGCGTTCCTGCGCGCCCTGGGCACGGCGGACTCCTCCATCCCCGACTCCCTGGAGGAGCGCTCGGCGCTCTACCGTTCGGTCCTGGACGGCCGCCGGGTCCTGGTCCTCCTGGACAACGCCCGTGACGCGGCCCAGGTCCGCCCGCTCCTGCCCGGCACGGAGGGCTGCGCGGCCCTCGTCACGTCCCGGGTGCGGATGGTGGACCTGGCGGGCGCCCACCTGGTCGACCTCGACGTGATGTCCCCGGAGGAGGCCCTCCAGCTCTTCACGAAGATCGTCGGCGAGGAGCGGGTGGCGTCGGAGCGCGAGGCGGCCCTCGACGTCGTCGCGGCCTGCGGCTTCCTTCCCCTCGCCATCCGCATCGCGGCCTCCCGGCTGGCCGCCCGCCGCACCTGGACCGTCTCGGTCCTGGCGGCGAAGCTCGGCGACGAGCGCCGCCGCCTGGACGAGCTGCAGGCCGGCGACCTCGCGGTCAAGGCCACCTTCGAACTCGGCTACGGCCAGCTGGAGCCGGCCCAGGCCCGCGCCTTCCGCCTGCTGGGCCTGGCCGACGGTCCCGACATCTCCCTGGCCGCCGCGGCCGCCGTCCTCGACCTCCCGATCGAGGACACCGAGGACCTCCTCGAATCCCTCGTCGACACCTCCCTCCTGGAATCCGCCGCCCCCGGCCGCTACCGCTACCACGACCTCGTACGCCTCTACGCCCGCGCCTGCGCGGAACGCGACGAACAGCCCCCGAGCGAGCGGGACGCGGCGATGTCCCGCCTCCTGGACTTCTACCTGGCCACGGCCGCCGGGGTGTACGCGATCGAACGGCCCGGGGACCGGTTGGTGGACCATCTGGAGCCCACCGCGTACACCGGTCTGACGTTCGGCGACCGCCACCCGGCCCAGGACTGGCTGTACTCCGAGGCGATCTCGCTGCTGGCCTGCGTGCGTCAGTCCAGCGGCACGGACATGCTGCGGCGCGCCGTCGACCTCCTGTGGGCGTCGGTCGATCTCGCCGAGTCCGGTGCCAACTCCAAGGAGTACGAGGCGATCGCGGGGTCCGCCCGCGTCGCCTCGCAGAAAGCCGGTGATCCGCGCACCGAGGCGCGGGCCCTGACCACGCTGGCCTACGTGCACCACATCGCCGGCCGCTTCGACCTGGCCGCCCAGGAATCGGCCCGCGCGGTGGAGCTGGCATCCTCCGCCGGCGACCCCGTGACCGGCTACTGGTCCTCCAACATCGGCGGCGTCGTCGCGCTCTACCAGAATCGACACGAGGACGGCGAGGAGCAACTGACCCGCGCCATCGAAGGCTTCCGCTCCTGCGAGGACCGCCCCGGCGAGGCGAGCGCGCTGTGCAACCTCTCGCGCATCCACCTGGCCACCGACCGCACCGCGAGCGCGATCGCCCTGGCCCAGCAGGGCACGGACATGTACGACGACATGGGGCACGCCCTGAAGGGCGCCAACGGCCGCTACGCCCTCGGGCTCGCGCTCGCCCAGAGCGGGCAGCACCTCCAGGCCGCCGAGCGCCTCCAGGAAGCCTTGGAGGTGTTCAGAGACAGCCGCCAGCGCCTGTGGGAAGGCATGACGCTCTTCCGTCTCGCCGAGGTCGACCTCGCCGCCCGACGGCCGGCGCAGGCGGCCCCGAACGCCGAGATGGCGCTGACCGTGCTGCGCGGCATCGGCGGCGAGTGGCGTCGCGGAAACGTCCTCACCGTGCTGGGGCGCGCCCTGAGCGGCATCGGCCAGAACGGCCGCGCCCAGGTCTGCTGGCGTGAATCCCTGGACATCTTCGAGGCGCTGGGCTCCCCGGAAGCCGATGCCGTACGCCTTCTCCTGAACCCTCTCGCCGTCGCCTGAGAGCGTGCGCCTGCGCGTTCATCATTCGTTTATCGCCGCCCGGCACTCTCAACGAGTCGATCCGTCGCGTCGGGGGGCAGACGGGATGACAGTCGGCCGCACCTCTAAGGTGAACCGGCCCAGAAGTGCCCGCCCGGCGGCCCTCGGGGGAGTTGCCGGGCGGGCGCTTTACGCCTTACCGCCCTACCGCATCGAAGAACTGCAGGGGAGCCAGTCATGACCGACACCAACAGCACCGACAACGTCCACGCCACCGACGAGCCCACGGCCACCACGGACAACGTCCACGCGACCACCGAGCCCCTCGCCGGCAAGAACCCGATCGCCCCGGCCGAGACCGGCGACGCCACCACGGACAACGTCCACGCCACGGACGAGCCGGTCTAAGTCCCACCGGGGGGGCGGACTTACACCACACGGGGATCGGCCGCGGCGGCGCGGAGGGGGAGCCGCCGCGGCCGATGTGTGTCCAGGGCCGGATTCACCGGGGGAGGATCATGATGACCGCACAGCACGCGCAGCCCGGCGGGCCCGGCATCACACGGCCCGAGCGGACGCCGGCCGCCCTCCGGTGTGCTCTGGCGCAGGTCGCGCCCCACCGGCTCGCCGAGATGGAGCGCGACAAGGACGAGGCGATCGCGCTCGCCGCGGCCACGGACCGCCTCGGGCCGATCGTCCAGTTCCTCGAGACGTGGGCCGTCGCGGTGGAGATCGCCAGGAACCCGGCGCTGGCAGCGCGATTGCGCGCTGCCGAGCACGCGGCTCGGACCACCGACCGGAACGCCCCCGTCTGGCGTGCCGCCATGGACGAGATCCACGCCGTCCACGCCGTCGCCCGGCAGTCCCTCGTCCGGGAATGACCCGCGCGGCCCTCGTCCCTGTCGGATCACGCCTGGGCAGGCGGCCCGAGCCTCACCGTCCCCGCAGCTCCCCCTTCACCACCTTCCCGCTCGCGTTCCGCGGCAGCTCCCGTACGAATTCCACCGCCCGCGGGACCTTGTAGTTCGCCATCTCGCGGCGGGACCAGGCGATGAGGTCGTCGGAGGTGAGGACGGAACCCTCCCGCCGTACGACATACGCCTTGCCGACCTCGCCCAGGCGGTCGTCCGGTACGCCGATGACCGCCACGTCCGCGATGTCGGGGTGGAGGCCGAGGAGCTGTTCTATCTCAGCGGGGTAGGCGTTGAAGCCGCCGACGATGAACATGTCCTTGATGCGGTCGGTGATGCGAAGGTTGCCCGCCGGGTCCAGGACGCCCACGTCGCCGGTGCGCAACCAGCCGTCCGGGGTGAGGACGCGGGCGGTCTCCTCGGCGTCCTCGAAGTAGCCCCGCATCACGTTGAAGCCGCGGACCAGCACCTCGCCCGGGGTACCCGTGGGCGCCTCCACGCGTACCTCCACGCCCGGGATGGCCCGGCCCGAGGTCGACGCGATCACCGACGCCGGGTCGCCCCGGCGGCACATCGTCACGAATCCGCTGGCCTCCGAGAGGCCGTACGCGGTCAGGACCGTCTCCACGCCCAGTTCGGTGCGCAGGCGTTCCACCAGGCGGAGGGGGACCACGGCCGCTCCCGTGACCACCAGACGCAGCGTCGACAGGTCGTACGACGCCCGCGCCGGGTGGTCGAGGAGGGACTGGTGGAGGGTCGGCGGGCCCGGCAGGACCGTGACCCGCTCGGACGCGATGTTCGCCAGCACCGTGTCCACGTCGAACACCGGCTGCGGGATCATCGTCGCGCCCCGCATCAGACAGGCGAGCACCCCGGCCTTGTAGCCGAAGGTGTGGAAGAAGGGGTTCACGATCAGGTAGCGGTCCTCCCGGCGCAGACCGGCCAGCTCGCACCACACCTCGTACGCCCGCAGGCTCTGCTCGTGCGTGATCACCGCGCCCTTGGGCCGGCCCGTCGTGCCCGAGGTGAAGACGATGTCCGACGGCGCCGATCCCGGCACGGCTGACGCCCGATCCCGCACCTCCGCCGCCCCGACACCCTCCCCGTCCGCCAGGAAGTCCTTCCAGGTGCGGAAGTCGGCGGGGGCGTCGTCCGCGAGTACCACCACCTGTTCGAGGTGCGGGAGTCCGGGGAGGGGGCCGTCTCCGACGCCCTCCTCCTCCGCGCTCTCCCCCGCAGCCCGTCGCAGCGACGCCACGTACGACGTCCCCAGGAACGTCCCCGTCACGAACAGCAGCCGCGCGCGGCTCCGGGACAGCACGTACGCCGCCTCGGCGCCCTTGAAGCGGGTGTTGAGCGGGACGAGCACCGCGCCCGCCGACACCGCGCCGAGGGCGGAGACGATCCAGTCCAGGGTGTTCGGCGCCCAGATGGCGACCCGGTCGCCGAGCCGCACGCCGTTCGCGAGGCAGGCCGCCGCCGCACGTTCGACGCGGGCGCCCAACTCAGCGTAGGAGATCCGCGTACGGCCCTCGACGACGGCCTCGCGCTCCGCGAAGCGCGTCGCCGCCGACCGCATCAGCCCCGGGATGCTGCCCCATTCCAGGTCTCCGCGCATCTCACGCCTCCCGTAGCCACGAACCCACTAGCTGACTACCCGTCAGATTAGCTGTAGCCTGACGGCCTGTCAGCAGTCGGGCCCTTCCGTGGAGGTGCACCCATGCCGGGGATCAAGGACGCCACCGCCGTCGTCGGCATCGGACAGACCCCCTTCGCCAAGCAACTCCCCGATTCCGAGAGGACCTTGGCCTGCCGAGCGATCCTCGCCGCCCTCGACGACGCCGGAATCGCGCCCTCCGAAGTCGACGGGCTCGCCTCCTACACCATGGAGGAGACCGACGAGGTGGAGGTCGCCAAGGCGGTCGGCCTCGGCGATCTCACCTTCTTCAGCAAGGTGGGCTACGGCGGCGGCGGCTCCTGCGCCACCGTCGCGCATCTCGCCGCCGCCGTCGCCACCGGACAGGCGACGGTGGGCGTGGCCTGGCGGTCGCGCAAGCGCGGCAGCGGGCCCAGGCCGTGGAAGAACACCGCCGTCCAGCTCCCCACGCCCGCCCAGTGGACCCGCCCCTTCGGGCTGCTCAGACCGGCCGACGAGATAGGCATGCTGGCCCGCCGCTACATGCACGAGTACGGCGCCACCCGCGACCACCTCTTCAACGTCGCCCTCGCCTGCCGCAACCGCGCCAACCAGAACCCCGCCGCGATGATGTACGAGCGCCCGCTGACCCGCGAGATGTACATGACCTCCCGCTGGATCAGCGAACCCCTCTGCCTCTTCGACAACTGCCTGGAGACGGACGGCGCGTTGGCCTGTGTGATCGTGTCCGCGGAGCGCGCCCGGGACTGCCGGCAGCGCCCCGTCTACGTCCACTCCGCCGCCCAGGGCCTGCCCGCCCAGCACCACGGCATGGTCAACTACTGGAACGACGACCCACTCACAGGCCCCGCCTGGACCGCCGCCCGGCACCTCTGGAAACACGCCGACTTCACCCCGGACGACGTCGACGTGGCCCAGATCTACGACGCCTTCACCCCCCTGATCCCGCTCTCCCTGGAGGGCTACGGCTTCTGCGGACGCGGCGAGGGCGCGGCCTACACGGAGGGCGGCGCCCTGGAGATCGGGGGCCGGCTGCCCCTCAACACCGGCGGGGGCGGGCTCAGCGAGGCGTACGTCCACGGCTTCAACCTCATCAACGAGGGCGTGAAGCAGTTGCGCGGCACGAGCACCGCCCAGGTCCCCGGGGCCGCCACCTGCCTGGTCACGGCGGGGGAGGGCGTCCCCACCTCCGCGATCCTGCTGAGGAACTGAGGAGCCGAGATGACCGAGCCCCTTCTCACCCCCGTCCTCGACGACGACGGCGCACCCTTCTGGGGGTACGCCGCCCAGGGCGAGCTACGGATCCAGGCGTGCGCCGACTGCGGCGAGCTGCGCTTCCCGCCCCGCCCCTGCTGTCCCCACTGCCGGTCCTTCGGCAGCGAGTGGCGGCGGATGAGCGGACTGGGCCGCGTCTGGTCGTACGTCGTCCCGCACCCGCCGCTGCTCCCGGCGTACGCGGCCCTGGCCCCGTACAACGCGATCGTCGTCGAACTCGCCGAGGCCCCGCACATCCGGCTGGTCGGCAACCTGGTCACGGCGCCGGGCGCCCCGCTCGGCTCCTTCCCCCCGGACCGGATCCGGATCGGAGCGCGGGTACGGGTGGTGTTCGGCGGGGAGGGGCTGCCGCAGTGGGTTCTGGACGGCCGGTCGTGAACGGCGGCGCGCTGCGGATCGCGACCGACAAGGACACGGGCGTCGCGGTCCTGACCCTGGACCGCCCGGAGAAGCTGAACGCCATCGACGAGGCCCTGGCGTCCGAACTCTCCGCCGTCTGGCGGGCGTTGCGCTTCGACGACTCGGTACGGGCCGTCGTCCTCACGGGCGCGGGCGAACGGGCCTTCTCCACCGGCCTCGACCGCGCCACCGAAACCCCCCAGCCCACCTCCCCCTACATGGTGGACGACCCGCTCCTGCGCATCGGCCCGAAGGCCAACGACCTGTGGAAACCGGTCGTCGCGGCCGTGTGCGGGATGGCGTGCGGAGGGGCCTTCTACCTCCTCGGGGAGGCGGAGTTCGTCGTCGCCGACGAGACCGCCACCTTCTTCGACCCGCACACGACGTACGGCATGGTCAGCGCGTACGAGTCCGTGTACGCGGCGCACCGGATGCCGTACGGGGAGGCGGCGCGGATGGCACTCATGGGGAACGCCGAACGGATGTCCGCGCGGCGGGCGTACGAGATCGGATGGGTGTCCGAACTCACCCCGCCCGGCGGTGCGTTGGAGGCCGCCGTCCGTTGTGCCACGGTGATCGCCGGCTACCCCTCCGAGGGGGTGCAGGGCACCGTCCGCGCCCTGTGGGCGGCCCACGAGGCCGCCCGCGCCCACGCTTTCGCCCAGGCGCCGCACCTCATCGCCCTGGGCAACCTGCCCCCGGCCCGACAGACGGAGTTGTTCTCCGCACGCCGCCCGAACGGGTTCCGGGTGCGGTGATTCGTCTGCGGGGCGGTGGGGGCTTGGCGCGCAGTTCCCACCGCCCCGCAGACGAAGAACAGACCCGGTCACCTCTACGTCGTGCGGGCCGTGCCCGTCCCCTTCTCCGCGTCCAGCGCGTACACGCACCGGTCCTTGCTGCACGCGTACACCACCCCGTCCTTGACCACCGGCGCACCGGTGATCTCCCCACCCGTCGCCAGCTTCCACCGAAGCCGCCCGTCGTCCGCCTTCAGGGTGTAGAGGAGATGGTCCGTGGAGCCGAAGTGGATGCGGCCCTCGGCGACCGCTGGCGCGCCCACGAGGTCGCCCCCGGCCTGGAAGCGCCACTTCGGGGTGCCGGTGACCGCGTCGAGGGTGTACAACCCCTTGCCGCTGCCGACGTGGACGTGGCCGGCCGCGACCAGGACGGGATCGATCGAGGAGCGGGCCTCGGTCGCGATGCGCCAGCGGTCGCGACCGTCCGTCGCGTCGAGGGCGTACACCGTGCCGAGGTAGTCGGCGAGGTAGACGCCGCCTCCCGTGACCGCGGGGCCCGGCACGAAGGTCGGCGGCGAGAGGAAGACCGCGGGGGCCTCGAAGTGCCAGCGCACGTGCCCGCCGGCGACGTCGACGGCGAGGACGCGGGTGCCCGCGGAGATGTAGACGTAGCCGTCGGGGGCGGAGGTGATCCGTACGGGTACGCCCCCGCACGACGCCGCGTCGCCGATCGGGTACGACCACCGCTCCTCACCCGTACGGGCCTCCAGGGCACGCAGCCGGGCGTCCTTCCAGACGTACACCGTGCCGTCGTGGACGGCGGGCCCTGCCTCCGGGGACTCGAAGTCGGTCTGGGCGCCGGTGATCTCCCAGAGTTTCTGGCCGTTGGAGGCCTCCCAGGCCTGTACGCCGCCCCCGCGCGTACCGGTGATGACGGTCCCGCGGTCGGCCTTCAGGGAGTACACCCAGGCGTCCGTGGACAGTCGCCACAGGTCCGCGCCCTCCCGCGCGTTCAGGGCGAAGAGGGTGGGGCCGTCGGAGGCGTGAATACGGCCGTCCGCGACCGCCATGGACCAGGCCACGTCCCGCGTCTTGAAGCGGCGGCGGCCGGTCGCGACGTCCAGGGCGTGGACCTCGAAGGAGGTGACGTAGACGAGGTCGCCCGCGACGGAGGGCGTACCCCATACGTCGTTCGACATACGGAAGCGCCAGGGCCGCCAGCCGGACGGGGAGTCCGGGGTGGGCGGCGGAGCGACCGCCGGCGCGGGGTCGGCGCCGTTGACGCCGAC
>LRTP01000553.1 GCA_001550305.1 Streptomyces diastatochromogenes | reverse complement strand
GTGCTGCCCGCCGGGCCGGGCGCAGCCCCGCGAGGGCTCCCGCCGCCAGGCCCACGAGCGCCACCACGACGAGCCGCACGGGCGGGATCGCGAAGGCGAAGGCACTGTCCGACGCGCCGTCGGAGGCCTCGACGAGCACCCAGCCCAGGAAGGCACCGAGGGCCAGTCCGCCCGCCGTTCCGAAGGCGGCGACGAGGACCGACTCCCAGCGGACCATGGCGCGCAGCTGCGCCCGGGTCTGCCCGACCGCCCGCAGCAGACCGAGTTCACGGGTGCGCTCGTGGATCGCGAGGGTGAGCGTGTTGGCGATGCCGAGCAGGGCGATGAGCACCGCGAGTGCGAGCAGCGCGTAAACCAGGGTGAGCATCATGTCGATGCCGCCGGCCGAGGACCGCGCGTACTCGTCGCGGGTCTGCACCTCGGGGTTGCCGTACCGCGCGGCCACCTTCTCGACGGCCGCCTTGCCGTCGGCCGTACCGACACCGTTCTTGAAGGTGACGGCGACGAGCGAGTCGGAGTCCTGGGTGCGGTGCGGGGCCCAGGCGGCGCGGGTGATGACGTAGTCGCCGGCGAGCTCGGAGCGGCCGTAGACCGCGCGGACGGTGAAGTTCTCGCGCCTGCCGTCGGTGAAGGTGAGCCGGGCGGTGTCGCCGGTCGTGAGGTGCTGAGCCGCGGCCTCCTTCCGGGTGAGCGCGATGCCGTCGGTGCCCAGGTCGTCGAGCGAGCCGCGCACCTCACCGAGGTCGAACACCTTGCCGAGTGTGACCGGGTCGGTGACGGTCAGCGCTCGCCCCTTGCCGTTGACCTGGGCGACCCCGCGGCCGAGGCCGACCGCGTACCGGACGGCCGGCTGCCGCGCGATCGCGGGAGCCAGCTCGGGGCTCAGCCCGCTGCCGCCCGCGCCGAAGGACGGGGTGCTGACGGCGATGTCGCCCGCGAAGGACCGGGAGACCGTCTGGTCCATGGTGGCCTTCAGCGAGGCGCCGAAGACCGTGAACAGCGAGACGACGGCGACGCCGATCATCAGGGCGCTCGCGGTGGCGGCGGTCCGCTTCGGACTGCGCAGCGCGTTGCGCCGGGCCAGGCCGCCGGTGACACCGCGCAGCGTGTCGAGGGGGGCGCCGAGTGCTCGTACGGCGGCCGACGACGCCACGGGTCCGAGGACCACGAAGGCGGCGAGGGCGAGTACGGCGCCGAGGCCCGCGAGCCACAGCGACGGGCTCACCAGTACGCCGGTCAGGGTGGCTCCCACCGCGAGCACGGCCAGCGCCGCACCCACGATCGCCCTCCCCCGTGAGGCCCCGGACCCGTCGACGGCCGTCTCGCGCAGCGCGGCGAGCGGCGCGGTGCGTCCGGCGCGTACGGCGGGCAGCAGCGCGGAGCCAAGGCAGACCACGACGCCGACCGCGAGCGGCAGCAGCATGGACAGGCCGCTGATCACCAAGCCGCCCTGGGGGAAGGGGAACCCGATGGCGGGGAACAGCGCCTGCAGGCCGGCCGCGATCCCGATGCCGCCCGCGAGGCCGACGGCCGACGCGGTCACCGCGACCACGCTCGCCTCGACCAGGGACGAGGCGGTGACCTGGCGGCGGGAGGCGCCCAGGGCACGCAACAGGGCGTTCTCGCGGGTGCGTTGGGCGACGACGATCGCGAAGGTGTTGTGGATGGAGAAGGTCGCGACCAGCAGCGCGATGCCGGAGAAGACGAGCAGGAAGGTGGTGAAGATGTTCAGGAACTGGCTCGAGATCATGTCGGTGTTCTCCCGCGCCGACTCCTGGCCGGTGATCGCCTCGACTCCCTTGGGCAGGACGGGAGTCAGGTCCGCGACGAGCTCGGCCTGACCGACCCCGGGACCGGCCCGCACCCGGATGTTCGCCGCCTCGCCGGGCTTCGCGGTGAGGTACTTCTCGGCGTCGGCCTGCGTCATCCCGGTGAACGTCACCTGCGCCATGCCGTCCTCGCCACCGAAGGTCGCGAGGCCCACGATCGTCACCTTGACGGGACCGGGGGTGCGCAGGGTGGTCGTGTCGCCGATCTTCAGGCCGCCCTTCTTCGCGGCGCCCCGGTTGACGACGACCTCGCCGGACTTCGACGGGGCGTGGCCCGCGGCGAGTTGGTACGGGTTGAGCTTCGGGTCGGTGATCCAGTTGCCGGCGAGGGTGGGCGGGCCCTGGCCGCCGACGGGCTTGCCGTCGCTGCCGACGAGTTGACCCGCGCCCTGGATGTCGGGGGCGGCGGCCGCGACGCCGGGAACCCGCTCGACGGTCTTGACCAGGGCGGTGTCGACCGGTTGGCGCACACCCTGGCTCTCACCGGGCGTCGTGATGGCGTCGGCGCTGCGGACGACCGCGTCGGTGCCCTTCGTGGCGTCGCCGAACAGCGTGCTGAAGCTCGCTCGCAGCGTGTCGCCCATGACCAGCGTTCCGGCCAGGAAGGCGACACCGAGGAGCACCGCCAGGAACGTACCGGCGAAGCGGCGTTTGTGGGCGCGCAGGGAGGACACGCTCAGGCGCACGGAGGCGTTCACGACCGACCGCCTTTGGCGTCGAACGCCTTCATCCGGTCGAGGACCTTGTCGGCCGTCGGGGACTCCATCCGGTCCACGAGGCGTCCGTCGGCGAGGAAGACGACCTCGTCGGCGTGTGCGGCCGCCACCGGGTCGTGCGTGACCATGACGACCGTACGGTCCATCCGGCGCACCGCCCTGCCGAGGAGGTTCAGGACCTCCTCGCCGGAGCGGGAGTCGAGGTTGCCGGTGGGTTCGTCGGCGAAGACGACGTCGGGACGGCCGGCGAACGCCCGGGCCACGGCGACGCGTTGCTGCTGTCCGCCGGAGAGTTCGGCGGGGCGGTGGTGGAGCCGGTCGCGCAGGCCGACCACGTCGACGAGCGCGTCGATCCACTCGCGGGAGCCCTTCGTCCCGGCGAGGTCCAGGGGCAGCGTGATGTTCTCGGCGACGGTCAGCGTCGGGATCAGGTTGAACGCCTGGAAGACGAAGCCGACACGGTCGCGGCGCAGCAGGGTGAGACGGCGGTCGTCCAGCGTGCTCAGTGGGGTGTCGCCGATGAACGCGACGCCCGAGGTGAGCGTGTCCAGGCCCGCCGCGCAGTGCATCAGGGTGGACTTGCCGGAGCCCGAGGGGCCCATGATCGCGGTGAAGCGTCCGGCCGGGAAGCCGACGCTCACCCCGTCCAGGGCCCTGACGGCGGTGTCGCCGCTGCCGTACACCTTGACGGCGTCGGTGACACCCGCGGCATGACGCGTCGTGATGGCGGTCGTCATGCCGCTCCTCCCTTGCCGGGGCGGCCGAACTGCTCGTCCAGGACGGACAGTCGGCGCCAGTACTCGTCCTCGTCGATCTCACCGGTGGCGAAGCGGCGGCCGAGCAGCGCGATCGGCGAGTCGCCCGTCTGGCGGGAGTCGCGGGGCGGGCCGAAGTCGCCCATGGCGCGCCACGGTCCGCGGCGCCCGCGCCCCACGGTGCGGCGCAGGACCGTCACGACGCCGATCACGACGGCCGCCCAGATCAGCGGAAAGAACAGGATCCACGGGCCGGGGCCGCCGTCCCAGTTCGCCAGGGTCTGCATCTCGGGTCATCTCCTAGAGGGGAGCTGTTGTGGGTGGAAGCTGTTGCGATGCATCGAGACTCGCTCCGGGAGGGGGCCCGAGTCGTCGTACGGCCAGCGGCCGTTCCCATACCTCCGCGGGAGTACGTGGGGCGCCATCGCCTGCTTCCTCAGTCCGCTCTTGTCGCCCTCGACTCTGTACCTACTAGTATGTACAGTGCGTTCATGAGCACTCCGGAGCGGCTGATCGAGTCCACGCGCGAACTGTTGTGGGAGCGCGGCTACGTGGGCACCAGCCCCAAGGCGATCCAGGAGCACGCGGGCGCCGGGCAGGGCAGCATGTACCACCACTTCAAGGGCAAGCCCGATCTCGCCCTGGCCGCGATCCGACGCACCGCCGAGGAACTGCGGGCTGCTGCCGAGGGCGTACTGGGCGCGCCCGGTTCGCCGTACGAGCGCGTCGAGGCGTATCTGCGCCGGGAGCGAGACGTCCTGCGCGGCTGTCCGGTCGGGCGGCTGACGATGGACCCGGACGTGATCGCCAGTGCGGAGCTGCGCGCCCCCGTCGACGAGACGATCGACTGGCTGCGCGAGCGACTGGCCGGGATCGTCGAAGAGGGCAAGGAACAGGGGCAGTTCGCCCCGTCGCTGGACGCCGAGGAGATCGCCGCGACGATCCTCGCGACCGTCCAGGGAGGCTATGTGCTCGCGCGCGCCTCCGGCTCCCCGGCCGCCTTCGACACGGCCGTCCGCGGACTGCTGGCCCTGCTCTCCCCCGCCGGTCGCGGCCTCGGCTGAAGGCCTGAAGACCTGAAGGCCCCTCAAGGAGGCATGCGATGCACGCGACGCAGTACGAACTGACGTTACCCGCCGACTACGACATGGGGATCGTCCGCGCCCGGGTCTCCCGCGTCGGACACCTCCTCGACGACTGGGAGGGGCTCGGTTTCAAGACGTATCTGATGCGTGAGCGCGGGGTGCACGGCTCGCCGGTCAACCAGTACGCGCCCTTCTACCTCTGGAACACCGTCGAGGGCATGAACTCCTTCCTCTGGGGCGGCGCCTTCCAGGGGCTCGTCGATGACTTCGGGCGGCCGGTGGTGCAGAACTGGACGGGCCTCGCGTACGAGGAGGGCGGCGCCGCCGGCGCGTCGGCCCAGGTCGCGGTGCGGCGACGGCAGCCCGTACCGGAGGGCGTCGATCTGGCCGAGGTGATGGCGGACGCCGCGGCGGAGACGGAGCGGCTGGCCTCGCTCGACGGCGCGGTGTGCGCGGCCGCCGCCGTCGACCCGCGCCACTGGGAGCTGGTCCACTTCTCCCTCTGGGACCACCACGACACGCCCAAGGCTCCCGGCGAGGTCTTCCAGGTGCTGCACGTGTCGGCCCCCGGGCGCGACCGGCTGCCCCGGGGCCGGCAGTGGTGAGCCCAGCCCCCGCGAACCCCACGAGCCCCGCGAGCCCCGATGGCGCCGTCCCCGCGAGGGTCCGTACGGTCCTCGGGGACGTGCCGCCCGAGCACCTCGGGGTGTGCGACGCCCATGACCACCTCTTCTTCGGCAGTCCCGCGCTCCCCGGCCAGGAACTGCGCGACGCGTCCGCCGCGCGGGCCGAACTGGCCGCGTTCCGCGAGCAGGGCGGCGGGAGCGTGGTGCAGTGGACACCGTACGGACTGGGCCGGCGCGCCGCGGACCTGCCGCTGCTCTCCCGTGACACCGGGGTCCATGTGGTCGCCGCGACGGGCCTGCACCAAGCGGTTCACCATCCACCGGAGTCGCTCGACGAACTGCGCGGCAGGCTGACCGACGTCCTCGTCTCCGAACTCACCTCCGGCATCGGCACGTCCGGGGTCCGGGCCGGACTCGTCAAGGTCGCGGGCGGCTTCCACGCGCTCGACGAGCACGCCCGCTGGACGATGACCGCGGCGGCCGAGGCGCACCACGCCACGGGCGCGCCGATCGCCGTGCACCTGGAGCTCGGCACGGCCGCGCTCGACGTACTCGACCTGCTGTGCGGCGCGTTGGAGGTGCCGCCGCACCGGGTGATCCTGGGTCACCTCAACCGCTCCCCGGACCTCGTGGTGCAGCGCCAGGCCGCCGAGGCGGGCGCCTACCTCGCCTTCGACGGCCCTTCCCGTGCGCACCACCCCACCGACTGGCGCATGCCGGACGCCGTACGCGCCCTGGCAGACGCCGGTTTCGGCGATCGCCTGCTGCTCGGCGCCGACACGACGACCGCGGCGGCGCGCTCGGTCAACGGCGGCCCCGGGATGCCGTATCTGCTGCGCCGGGTGCGCCCACGGCTCGCCCTGGCCCTGGGTGCGGAACTCGTGCAGCGCGTCTTCACACAGAACCCCGCCCGGGCGCTCGCCGTGGAGTGGCGCGGCACGCCACCCCGTCCGCCGCGGGTGCCGGACGCCGCCTAGCCCTGTGGAGTCTGACGACGCCGAGGACGTGAGGGGGCCGCTACCGCCTCGACGGCCTCGTATCAGCTCCGACCTCAAGTCCGGCCTCAGGGCCGGCCTCAAGTCCGGCCTCAAGTCCGGCCTCAGGTCCGAGCCAGCGCCGCCGGTGGGTCGTCGAGGACCGGCTGCCAGGCCAACTCCGCCGCACCCACCAGGGTGTTGTGGTCCAGGGTGCAGGCGAGGATCGGTACGCCGCCGCTCTGGCCCCACAGGCTGCGGTCCGCGACGACGGCGCGCAGCCGGTCGGGGTCAGCGTCGAGGAGGGTGCGGTGCAGGCCGCCGAGGATGATCCGGTCGGGGTTGAGGATGTTGACCAGTCCGGCGAGGCCGAGGCCGAGGCGGTCGATCAGCGCCTCGGTGGCCGTGCGGACGGAGGGGTCCTGGTCGTACCGGGTGCGGATCAGGTCGTTGGCCTGCTGGAGGAGGGACACCTCGGGGCCGGGGTCGCGGCCCGCCGCCGTGAGGAACGCAAGGGGGTCCGCCTCGACGTCGAGACAGCCGCGGCTGCCGCAGTAGCAGGGGCGGCCCTCGGGATTGACGGTGAGGTGGCCGACTTCGAGGGCGAGGCCCGAGCTGCCCGTGTGCAGTCGCCCGTCGAGGACGAGCGCGCCACCGACGCCCCGGTGCCCGGTGGCCACGCACAGCAGGTCGCGGGCGGCGCG
>LRTP01000552.1 GCA_001550305.1 Streptomyces diastatochromogenes | reverse complement strand
GCCGCGTCGCTCGTCCCGGTCCGCCAGCCGGCCTCGACGAGCCGCTCGTACAGCGTCTCGACGAGCAGGGGGTGCGGGCCGAGCGGGGCGGCGACACGGGCCCGCAGTCCCGGTACGGCGGCCGCGGCCTCGGGGATGTCCCGCTTGACGTGGTAGCCACGGCTGAGCAGCAGCGGCACGAGAACGGCACCGTCGGCGGCGCCCTCGGCGTCGAGGGAGGCGAGCGTGTCGGCCAGCAGCGGTTCGTTGAGCTCGATGTGGCCGAGGTGCACGGACAGGTGCGGGCGAAGCTCGCGGACGCGCTCGATCAGGGTGCGTACGGTGCTCAGCGCGCGCGGGTCGCGGCTGCCGTGCGCGACGAGGACGAGCGGCGGCGGCGCGGGGCGGCGGGCCCCGTTCAACGACACGAGGCTGAGCTGACTGCCGAGCTGGCTGGTGATCGCGTTCATGAGTTGCGCCGTACTGTCGAGGTGGGCGCCACCGGGCGGCTGCCCGCCGGTGGGGGTCCCCGTACTCGGGCGGAACCGAGAGTGGGGGAGGGTCCTGGACTCGTCGTGGGAGGGGTTCGACGCCGTCATGGACCGATGGTGACGGTACGAGGTTGCCGCGCGGTTGCACGGGCGTGTCAGGTGTTTTCCGAGGGTTCACGGCCCGGTGCGGTGGCGGTGTGAGCACCTCCCACCTGCGCTTCCGCGGCGCCGAGTGAGCCCGGTCACGGTACCCGGGCGAACCGAACGGGCTTACGCTGCGTCCCCATCTGTCGAATACCGACGCGATCGGACGCCACCGGGGGGACGAACGACCATGCCGCGCCTGCCGCACCCGAGGATCCTCAGACCGCGGCTGCCCCGCCTGCCGCGCACCCGCGCCGGGCAGCGGCGGGCCGTGCAGACGGTCATGCTGCTGTGCGTGCTGGCGCTGCTCCCGGTGACCTGGCTGTACGTGAGCACGGCCGACGGACTGCGGACGACGGCCGACGCGCCGCGCACCGAGGTCGCGGTGGTGTTCGGGGCCGGGCTGTGGAACGGCGAGCCGTCCCCGTACCTCGCGCACCGGCTGGACGCGGCGGCGAAGCTGTACCGGGCCGGGCGGATCGAGGCCGTGCTCGTCACCGGGGACAACAGCCGCAAGGACTACGACGAACCGGACGCGATGCGGACCTATCTGACGAAGCGTGGGGTGCCGGACCGGCGGATCGTCAGCGACTACGCCGGGTTCGACACCTGGGACTCCTGCGTGCGGGCCCGGAAGATCTTCGGCGTCCACGAGGCCGTGCTGATCAGCCAGAACTTCCACATCCGGCGGGCGGTGGCGCTGTGCCGGGCGGCGGGCGTGCGGTCGTACGGCATCGGGGTCAACGCCACCCACGACGTCACCTGGTACTACGGGGGCACCCGCGAGGTGTTCGCGGCGGGGAAGGCACTGCTGGACGCGGTGTTCAAGCCCGATCCGCAGTTCCTGGGGCCGAAGGAGCCGGGGGTGGCGCGGGCCCTCGCGGCGGCACGGAAGTGAGGACGGTCATCGATCCCGCCGGTCTGACGCCCGCGGAACGCCGGGTCTGGGAGGCCTTTCCGCTCGGCGAGGGCGTCGACTTCCGCGAGGAACCCGCCGCCTCCGCCGCCGACTCCGGCGGGAGCCCCGCCGACGACCCCGCGGCCGGCGCCTCCTGGGGCCCCGAGCGGACCGTGCGCGCCGAGGTGCTGCGGGCGCTGCTGATCGACGGACCGGCCCACGACGGCGAGATAGCCGGCCTGAAGCTCACCGGCGCGCGCATCACCGGACAGCTGGATCTCGTGTACGGGACGGTCGAACAGGCCGTGCAGCTGCGGTTCTGCCACTTCGAGCAGCCTCTGAAGCTGTACGGGGCGCAGCTGCGCGCGCTGGTGCTGAGCGACTCCGTGCTCCCCGGGCTCAAGGCGGGCAACCTGCGGGTCGACGGGGTGCTGCGGCTCAGCTGCTGCCGGGTCACCGGGCCGATACGGCTCCAGGGCGCGAAGATCTCCGGCGCCGTGTTCGTCAACGGGGCGCGGCTGGGCTCCCCGGCGGCACCGGACGCCGACGCGGGGGACGCGGCCGCGGAACCGGTTCTCCAGCTCAACCACGCGGCCATCGGCACCGACCTGTGGGCCGTCGGGCTCGTCGCGCACGGCCAGGTACGGCTGAACGGGGCCACGGTCGGCGGTCAGGTCAACCTCGACGACGCCGATCTGCACGTACCGGCGGGCGAGACCGCCCTGCACGCCGAGACCCTGTCGGTCGGCACCGACCTGCGGGCCGTGCGGCTGCGCGCGCGGGGCCGGGTCAACCTCAGCGGGTCGAGGATTCCCCACCAGCTGAATCTGGCCTACGCCCGGCTGTCCAACCCCGGGGGTCCGGCCCTGCGCGCCAGCAGCTGTGTCATCGGCGAGCTGTGGCTGCGCGAGGCCGCGCCGATCGTGGGCACCGTGAACCTGCGCCGCTCCCAGCTGGACCTTCTGCACGTGCCTCCGGGGGTGTGGCCCGACCGCGTCCGGATCGACGGACTCGGCTACCGCACCCTCGCCCCGCATCTGCCCGCCGAGCAGCGGCTGCCGCTGCTGGAACGCGAGGAGGGCGGCTATCTTCCCTACGCCTACGAGCAGTTGGCCGCCGCGTACCGCACGGCGGGCGACGACGCCGCCGCGCGCACCGTCCAGCTGGCCAAACTCCGCCGGCACCGCCGCACCCTCCCCCGCTACGCCAGGTTCTGGGGCCGGCTCCAGGACGTGGCCGTCGGCTACGGCTACCGGCCGATGCGCGCGGCGGGCTGGCTGCTGTTGCTGCTGTGCACCGGCGCCACCGCCTTCACGCTGCACCATCCGCCCGCTCTGAAGCCCGCCGAGGCGCCCGGCTTCAACCCGGTCTTCTACACCCTCGACCTTCTGCTGCCCCTCGTCGACTTCGGTCAGGAGACGGCCTTCGCGCCGCGCGGCTGGTACCAGTGGCTCTCGTATCTGCTGATCGCCGTCGGCTGGATCCTGGCCACGACGATCGCGGCGGGCGTCACCCGCTCCCTGAACCGCCAGTAGCCGGTGGGCGCGCCACAACTCGAAACGGTGAACGGCTCCCGGGAACAGACCTGTTGGCAGGTGCCCCTGGCACTAGCATGGCCGCGTGACGCAGGAGTTCAGCTATCGCTGGGGCCATTCCGCACTCACCGCCGATTTCGATCTGGACGGCCGCACACCCCGCCTGGTCCGGCTGACCGTGCCCGGTGAACCGGAGCCCAAGAACGCCGCCGAGGCCGCCGGGGCCGCGCTGCCGCTCGTCGACGTGACCCTCCTCGGACAGGGCACCGGCTGGTCCGGGCCACGCTTCACCGGTACGGCGCTCGGGCAGCGCCTGACCCACCGCGCCCACCACGCGGCCTACGGCGACGGCTGGCACCACCTCACCGTCCAACTCCAGGACACGCGGGGCGGTCTGACCGTCTTCGTCGAGTACTCCTCACCGGACGCGGTACCGGTGCTGCGCGCCCGCGTCCGGATCCGCAACGACGGCGACGCACCCGTCACCCTGCGCTCGGTGAGCAGTCTGCTGCTGGGCGCGCTGCCCTCACCCGACGTGCTCGACGTGCACCGGGCGCGCAACGACTGGCTCGCCGAATGCCGTTGGCATGCCGAGGAGTTGCGGGAGTCCGTGCCCGACGTCGGCCGGGCGTTCCACGGGCACGACGGGCGGGCCGGGGTGCGGCTCGCCGGGCGCGGGAGCTGGCCCACCGACGGGCATCTGGCGATGGGCGCGCTCACCGATCGCACCGACGGGCGCTGCTGGCTCTGGCAGATCGAGTCCGCCGCGAGCTGGCTGTGGGAGGCGGGCGAGGCGGACCACCACACGTACCTCTCCCTGAGCGGTCCGACCGCGGACGACCACCAATGGCGTCAGGTCCTGTCCCCCGGCGCCGAGTTCGTCTCCGAGTACGCGGCCCTCGCGCTCGGCGACGGCTTCGAAGGGGCGCTCACCGCGCTGACCGACTACCGCCGCCGGATCCGCCGCCCGCACCCCGACCACGACCGGCTCCCCGTCGTCTTCAACGACTACATGAACACCCTCATGGGCGACCCGACCACCGAGAAGCTGCTGCCGCTGATCGACGCGGCGGCCGAGGCGGGCGCGGAGTACTTCTGCGTCGACGCCGGGTGGTACGACGACGAGGGCGGGGACGGGGATGCGGATGGGGACACGGGCGGGGACGAGGCCGGGGACGGAGACACGGGCGCGGGCGGGGACGGCGGCGGGGGCTGGTGGGACGGTGTCGGCGCCTGGCTGCCGTCGACGCGGCGCTTCCCCGGCCCGGGCGGCCTCCACGCCGTGCTCGGCCGGATCCGGGAGCGCGGGATGGTGCCGGGGCTGTGGCTGGAGCCGGAGGTGGTCGGCGTCCGCAGTCCGCTCGCCACCGCGCTGCCGGACGAGGCCTTCCTCTGCCACGAAGGCGGTGTGCGCGTCACCGAACAGGGCCGCCACCAGCTGGACCTGACGCATCCGGCCGCCCGCGCGCACCTCGACCGGACGGTCGACCGGCTCGTCGGCGAGTGGGGCGTGGGCTATCTCAAGCTCGACTACAACATCACCACCTCCGCGCCCGGGCTCCTCGACCACACGCGGGCCTGGCTGTCCTGGCTGTCGGCCGTCCTGGACCGCCACCCGGGTCTGGTCGTCGAGAACTGCGGTTCGGGCGGGCTGCGCATGGACGGCGCGTCGCTGGCCGTGGCCCAGCTCCAGTCCACCTCCGACCAGCAGGACCCCCTGCGCTACCCGCCCATCGCGGCCGCCGCGCCGACCGCGGTGCCGCCCGAGCAGGGGGCCGTGTGGGCGTACCCGCAACCGGGGTTCACGGACGAGGAGATCGCCTTCACCCTCGGCTCGGCGCTGCTGGGGCGGGTTCATCTCTCCGGGCACCTGGACCGCATGACGCCGCACCAACTCGGCCTCGTTAAGGAGGCGTTGGTGACGTACAAGGCCCTTCGGGGCGATCTGAGCCGGTCGGTGCCGTTCTGGCCGCTGGGGCTGCCCGGGTGGCGCGACGCGTGGGTGGCGCTGGGGATGTGGGTGCCGTTCCTCGACACCACGTATGCGCTGGTGTGGCGCAGGGCGGGCGATGATCCCGAAGTCGCCCTGCCCGTGGCGCACTTGGCGGGGCGGGAGGCGCGGGTCGACGTACTGCACGGGTCGGCGGGGCCGGTGGTGTGGGACGGGTCGGCGCTGCGGGTGACGTTGCCGGAGGCACCGTCGGTGCTGCTGACCCGGCTCACCGTGTAGCGGTCACCCTGGGCGAGGGCGCTCCTCCTGTCTCCGTGGACGCGTGCGGGGCGGACGAGGAGTCGGGGCTCGCCGGGGATGAGTTCGGGTTCACCGGGGGTGAGTCGGGGTTCACCGGGGGTGAGGGGTTCGGGGGTTTCGAGGTGTTCGAGGGACTCGACGAGCACGAGTTGATCCCGAGCCCCAGAGCGGCCCCCGCACCCGCGCCGCCCAGTGCGAGGAGACGGCGCCGCGTGATGTCGCTGTCGGTCATGGCGGGACCCTAGGGGCGGCCCAAGGCGCGACCGTGGGGACGCGCGCAGTCACGCGGACCCGCCACCCGCACGAGTGGGCTCCTCGACGACAGGTGCGCCCGTGCCCTCACCGACGACGGACGTGCCAGTCCCCACCCTCGACGAGCGTGCCGCCGGCCCGCAGCCGCGCGGCGACGGCGGGGGCGGCCACGTACACCCAGGCCCGTACGGCCGTGCCGTCCGCGCGGGTCACCTCCCGCGCCACCCGCTCGTACAGGTTGCGGGGGTCGCCCGGCACGTACTCCTCCAGCCGGTCCAGCGCGCCGAGCAACTGCCCGTACGCCTCCGGGAGCGCGGTGACCAACTCCCCGCGCACGACACCTCCGGGCTCCTCGACGGCGTACGGATATCCGGGCCCTTCGTACAGCACGGCTCCCCGCATCCGGCCGGGCTCCTCCGACTCCGTACGGCCGCGGAGGAAGAGGTCGTGGTTGTGCCCGCCGGGGCGCAGCGTGCCGTAGACGAAGAAGGGGACGGTCACTCGGCGGTCTCCCCCTCCATGCTGTCCCTCTTCACGGTCTCCTCCTCCACGGTCTCCTCCTCGACCCAGCGCAGATAGTCCGCGCTCCCCCGGACGACGGGCGTCGCGATGATCTCGGGGGTGTCGTAGTCGTGCGCCGCGAGGAGATACGCCTCCAGCGCGTCGTACCGCGCACCCGTCGTCTTGAACAGCACCTGCCACTCGCTCGCGGTCTCCACCGCCCCCTTCCACCGGTAGACGGACGTCACCGGCCCGGCGATCTGCGCGCAGGCCGCGGCCCGCGCCTCGACCGCGCCGCGTGCGAGCGCCTGCGCCTTCCCGGGGTCGTCGGTCGTGGTCAGCACGGTCAGCCAGGCCCTCGCCCCAGCGGCCGTTCCGGTGCCCGCCCCGGCGGCCATCTCCATGATCGTCTCCTTTCGTGAGGGTGCAGAAACGATTCTCGCCGCACCTCGCGCACATCACGCACGCGCTATGGACATGACATGTCATGGACCTTTAACTCTGACTCGACATCAGCGCCCCCACGCGTCTGAGCGCCCCTCCCCGAGGAGACCGATGAGTCGGATCCGGATACGGCAGACCCGAGGTACCCGACCTCACACCCGAGGCTCCCGCCTCGCCGCGGCCGGTGTGGCCGCTGCAGCCACCGCCCTGCTGGCGGCCGCCCTGACCCCCACCGCGGGGGCCGTCGACCGGCCC
>LRTP01000551.1 GCA_001550305.1 Streptomyces diastatochromogenes | reverse complement strand
GGGGCGTCCCCCCGCGCTTCGCGGCCCGGGCCTCCCTGCGCACGGCGCGGCGCTCGGCTCGCTCGCCGAGCTTGGCGAGCAGGGCCGGCAGGACGGTCAGCGAGCTGAGCACGGCGACCAGGGTGACGACGATCGCGCCGGTGGCGATCGAGGAGAAGATCACGTCGTCGGCGAGGAACAGCGTGGCGCTGGAGATGGCGACGGCCAGACCGGAGAGTACGACGGCCCGTCCCGACGTGGCCGCGGCGAGTTCGACGACGGCCCGCGAGCTGAGCCGGCCACCGGCCCGGGCCCGCTCCTCCCGTTCGCGCTTGAGGTAGAAGAGCGTGTAGTCGACGCCGACGGCCAGGCCGATGAGCAGGATGACGTTGGTGCCGACGCCGGCGTCCGGGAAGGCGTGCGAGGCCAGCATCGACAGGCCGACGGCCGCGGCGATCGAGGAGAGCGCGAGCAGCAGCGGTACGAGCGCCATCACGAGGGAGCTGAAGACCAGCAGCAGGGTGATCAGGGTGACCGGCAGGGCGATCACCTCGGTGCGGGAGAGGTCGTCGCCGCGCAGATTGTCGACGCCCTTGCTGATGGAGGGGGATCCGGTCTCCTCCACCCGCAGATCCGGGTTGGCCTTCCGCACGGCGGCGGTCTGCGCGAGCAGCGGGTCGACGTGCTTCTTCCCGTCCAGCTCGGGACCGTTCATGGTGACGTCGACGCGGACGGCGGTGCCGTTCGCCGCGTGCACGGGGTCGGCCACCGAGCGGACCTCGTCGAGCCCGCGCATCCGGTCGGCCACGTCCTTCGCGGCGGCGTCGGCGGCGGTCAGGTCCAGGCGGCCGGACCCGGGCCGCGCGGTGATCAGAACGCGTTCGACGGGGCGCTGCTGCAGCCCGCCCTCGGCGGCCAGCGCTTCCGCCCGGCCCGCCTCACCGATACGGAAGTCCTCCGTGGTGGCCGGGTTGCCGCCGACCATGATGCCCACGCCTAAGCAGAGGACCACGAACAGCAGCCAGGAGACAATCGCGCGCCAGGGGTGTCCGGCGCTCCAGCGAGCCATGCGAACGGGGAGATTCTTCATGCCGTTCATGCTGGTCGGCGGGGGGTTCGTGCCGACAGCCTCGACAGGTTGAACTTCGGGTCCACCAAGTGGTGGACCCCGCTGGAAGGGGTCCGTCGGCGGGATCACCGGACAGGGGTACGGCCCGGACTCATGGCCTCGCGCTGAGGGCCGGCCCGGCGATGGACACGTTGCCGCTGAGCTGGGCGACCGGTGAAACGGTCACGTTCGCGAAGGTCATGGTGCGGGTGGGAACAGCGGGGTGGGAGAGCCACGGGGGCAGCGCGTCGGGGGTGACGGTGACGCTGCGGTCCGCCGGGAGCGGAGCGCCGCCCAGTCCGACGAGCGTGCCGGACAGCTTCTGGGTGTACAGGGTCACCACGTCCTTGCCCTTGACCGTGGACGTGGTCGCGGGCTTGGTCCGCAGACGCATCGCCGCGCGGCCACGGCCCGCCGTCAGGTCGAGGTCGCCGAAGTCCAGCGACCGTGCGGTGAACTTCAGCACCCGCTCGGACCCGGCCGCGGTCCGGACGGTGACCACGCCGTGGAAGGCACTGCCGTGGAGTACGAGTCTGTCGGCGCGCAGCACCCAGGGGGCGTTCGCCGGGCGGCCCGGCAGTCGGACGACCGGCGTGCCGGCATCTGCTGGTGCCTTGGACGTGCGGATGCCGCCGGGGGCGAGCAGCGCCTTCGAGGCCGCTGGTGTGGCGAGATGCAGGACCAAGGGCAGGCCGGCGACGGCCAGTGCGCAGGCGAGGGGCCGCAGCAGTCGACCGGCCGGGCGGCTCTTCACCGCACTGCTCGGACGGTGGGGATCGGACTCCGGCCCGTTTGCCGCGCAGCCGGTCAGGGCGTCACGTGCCACCGTGGTCCTCACCTGCGGGGATGGTCGTGGACGCGGGGTTCGCTGCGGGCTGCGACTCGGGGGCGGCCGTCGGAGGAATCCAGGCACAGGCCAGGGATCCGCCGATCAGACCGGAAGTCAACCCGATGAGGAGGCCCCCGAAATTGGCGACGGGAAACGAGACGAGGGCGAGCAGAATGACCGCGATCCCTGCGAACACGCGCGCCTGCTGGTGGAACCAGAGGGAGATGGCCAGGGCCACGAGGAGAACTCCGATGATCAGCGACCCCGCGCCGGCCGAGGTCGACAGTGCCAGGGGGATGGCGCCGAACTTCAGGTGCGCGTACGGAAAGTAGATGATGGGCAAGCCCGCCGCGAAGGTGAACAGGCCTGCCCAGAAGGGACGTCCGTCCCGCCAGGTCCTGAATTCTCGTCGGGTGGCGGTGGCGGCGACGCGCAGGTTCGGGCGCCTGCCGAATCGTTCGAAGAACACGTGGGCTTCCGTGATGTTCGGCGGGCGGGAGTACGCGGCGGGCGGGGGCGAAGGGTGCGTGCTTCGTGACGAGGGGTCAGAAGCACTCGTGGTGGCCCTGTCTGAGCCGCACATCGAGGTCCGGGACGTTGAACGTGGCGGCCGAGACCGCCACCGTGGTGAAGTGCACGTTGCTCAGAAAGGCCGAATCCGCCTGCTGGGCGAAGCCGTTGGGGTCGAAGAACCGGGAGTTCCTGTCCCCGCGACTGATCGGGCCCTTGCTGACCGCTCCCGCCGCCACACCGATGTCGAGGTCGTCGAAATTCGCCTGTGTGCTCGACAGGGATGTCGCGTCGAGGAACAAGTTCCTCGCCTCGACCCGCTTGCGGTCGCCGCCGGTGATCCTCAGCGTGTACGGGCCCAGCACCGGGATCGAGACCACCACGGACTGGCACAGCCCGCTGATCTCCGCACGGCTGGCCCCGGTGACCACGACCGGCACCAGGGTGCCCTTCCTGGTCACGTCCACCATGCCGTAGATGCTCAGACCACGGACGTCCAGAGTGTCCAGGGCCACCTGGAACTTCTGGCCGGAGATGAGGAACGACGCGGCCAGTGCTCCTTGGGCCATACCGACGCCGAGGGCAGCGGCGGCCATGACGCTCGGGGCGAGAACGACGGCAAAACGCTTCCAGGAGGTCCTGCCTGCGCGGTGCAGCATCCCGTCTCCTTCCGGTCATGACGTGGGCTCGCCGATGCCAGACAGGGGTGGGCGACGCCCCTCTCCCTAGTGGCGGATCCTAGGCTTCCCGGCACGTCAACCGACGGCACGCCAGGTCGGCCGGATGGATGAATCGGTTTCCGTTGCGGCATACGGATGACACACGACGCGGTGACGCCGTCGGTGTCTCCGATCTACCGACCGTCGCCGAGGCTCGGGCCTGCGTCTTTGGGCAAGGGTCGGCTGCCGTTGCCGTGTCGCATCGTGCGGTCGGTCGGTCACGGCCGACGACGGCTTGCCGCGGGCGCCCTTACTTCATGCCCGGGGAGCCCGCCATTCCTGGCGTGACCTGCGTACGCCACTTCGCGTGTCGTGCGTGCCGATCATCGATGGCCCGGTGACGGCTGCCCAGGCACACACGTGCGTGGCCGCTCGACGAGTTGGCCACGCGTCACACCTGGATCCACGACACGTGTGCTCCTGATCGGACTGCCGGCCCTTTGTGTGGGTTCGGTCGGCAGAGCCGTGTGGGTTCGGTCAGCAGAACGCGGGCGGGATGCTCTGCTCGTACTGGAAGACGTTGTGGGGGTCGTACTTCGCCTTGATCTTGCGCAGCCGGTCGAAGTTGTGTCCCCAGTAGGCGGTCTCCCAGTCCTGCATTCCGATGTTCGGCACGTTGACGTACGCGCCGTTCACGTACGGCCGCAGTGCCTGGCTGAACTCGGCGATCCAGGCCTGGGCCTTCGGGGTGAGAGGGTCGCAGACGCCCGGCTGTCCTGTACGAGTCCCCCAGCCGGCGCCGGGTTCGGAGTAGAAGAGCGCGTCGCGATGCGGGAACGCCGTGCCGCCGCGGGGGCTCTTCCTGACCGCCCCGCCGAAGGCCTGGGTGAAGAAGTTGCTGTCGTCCGTGGGGGCGTCCTGCATGAATGAGGCGATCAGGCTGATCGCTTTTTTCGGGAACGGCTTTCTGGTGAACTGCGAAAAGAACTTCCAGTTCGCGGGCTCGTCCGCGGTCGGAATCTGGAATCCCGCGTACACGTCGCCCCAGTTACCCACCTGCGTCGTGACATGGGGGTTGCCGACCGACAGAATCGGGGCCAGCAACTCGTTCGCCTCTTCCGGCGATCCTTCCGCGAGGACGGCGAAGAGCAGGATCTGGTTTCTGTGGATCTCGACCTGGGTTCCGAGGCGGTTGTCGGAGGTCGGCGCCGTACGCTGCCATGCGTCGAAGACCCCGTGCAGGTCCCCGATTCCCGCCCACGTGGCCTGCACATACGTGACGCTCTTCAGGGGCGCCGCTTTGTACGTGAGTGACGTGACGATCCCGAAGTTGCCGTTCCCCGCCCCGCGCAGCGCCCAGAGCAGGTCCGAGTTGTGGTTCAGGTCCGCCTTGACCACCTTGGCGCACTCGGCACCCGACGCGACGACGACCTCAGCCCCCACCAGGCTGTCGCAGGCCATGCCCAGGTAGCGGGTGAGGAAGCCGAAACCGCCGCCGAGCGTCGCACCGGACAGACCCACGGTGCCCTCCGTCCCGGTCGTCACCGCGAGGTCCTTCTTCGCGAGCGTGGTCACGGCCTCCAACTGGCTGAGCCCGGCGCCGACCGTCGCGATACGAGAGGCGGTGTCGATGTGGACCGACTTCAACTCGCTGATGTCGATCACGATGCCGTTGTCCACGTTGGACCAGCCCTCAAGGCTGTGGCGGCCGCTGCGCACCCGCAGCGCGACGTCGTGCTGCCGCGCCCACGTCAGGGCGTTGACCACGTCCTGGGTGTTCTGGGCGAAGACGATGACCAGCGGATAGTGAGTGAAGAGCTCGTCCCAGCCCAGGCTCGCACTCGCGTACCCGCGGTCGTCGGGACGGACGATGCGGCCGGTCAGCTTCGCCGGCTTGCATTTCGCGCCCTCGGCCCCTTCGGTCACGGCGCTCGCGCCCGGGGCTTCCGCGGCCGCGACACCCGGGAGAACCACCGCGCCGGCGCCGGCCGCCGCCGTCGCCTTGAGCAGGCCGCGACGAGAATAGTCGTGCATGGTCAGTTTCCTCTCGACCGGGCTGCGCCGGTATTCGACCGAGGCAATGGGAACCGCAGATTACAAGGGTGACCGTGGCCGTTTTGTCCGACACGCTAATCGAGGAAGACGGGCGGCATGCCGAAGGAGGGTATGCGCGAGCTGGCATGGATCATGCCTGCCGTCGATTTCGAGTATTTCGATCCTCTCAGCCCGAATCCATCCACTTGATTTCCGCAGATAAACAGACGGACGGCCCGGGTGTGAAACCCGGGCCGTCTCAGGGGCACCTCTCAGGGGCAACGCTCAGGGCGAACTCAGCCGCGGTGGCTCGCTCGGGCGAGGGCGGGCACGAAGCGGAGGGCGTCGACGGTGCCCACGCCGGTGGCCATGTCGTAGCCGTTGACCGCCTTGTAGCCGGTGACGCCTTCGTAGCTGTTGTTCGTACCGTCGTTGACGTCGACGACGCCGGCGCTCTTGTCGTGGTGGGCGGAACGCTTGGAGAGGGCGTACAGCGCCTCGTTGATGTTGCCCACCCGGTGGCCGGCCGCCTGGTCGGCGAGGGCGACGATGCCCGAGAAGAGCGGGCTGGCCTCACTGGTGCCGCCGGTGACGTCCCAGCCGGTGGCGGTCGGGTCGAAGCTGGAGTAGATCCAGGCACCGCCGTTGACCGCGGCGGCCAGCGACACGTCCGGGGTGCCGCGACGGGCGCCGACGACGTTCTTCACACCGTTCTGGAAGGCCGGGCGGGAGAAGACGTGGGACTGGCCGCCGCCGCCCGAACCGTAGTCGTTGTAGACGCTGTCGGGCTTGACGCGCTGGCCCTTGTCGTTCAGGTGGAGTTGGGTGCCGCCGATGGAGGTGACCAGCGGGTCCGAGGACGGCCAGGAGTTGACGCGCTTGTTGTAGTAGGTCTTGCCGTCCGCCTTCAGGTCGGTGGCGCCGCCGTCACCGGAGGAGGCGAGGACGGTCACGTGCTTGCGGTTCGCGTCCTCGAAGGCGTAGCGCAGCTTCTTGATGCTGGAGAAGTCGCCCTTGTCGAAACCGGGGAAGGTGTCCTCGGTGGCGCCGAAGCTCTGGCTGATGACGTCACCGACGCCGTGGTCGATCAGGTGCTTCTCGGCGTCCATCATCTCCGGCAGACCGGTGGTGCCCTCGGTCTCCGCGACCGCCGTCTCCACCAGGACGATCTTGGCGTCCGGCGCCACGGCGTGGGCCATCTCGACGTCCAGGGTGGTCTCGCCCGCCCAGCCGGTCATGTCGGCGTTCTTGGGATCGAAGACGGGAACCTTGCCCCACTTGACCACGTTGACCTTGGTGCTGCGCAGGCCGAACTGCTTGCTGTAGACGTCGAGATCGTGCTGGACGGTCGGGGAGCCGTACGAGTCGACGATGACGATCGTGCGCCCCTTGCCCGTGATGCCCTTCCGGTACAGCGCGTTGAGGTCGTACGCGGTGCGGTACTGGAGCGGGTTGTAACAGGCGATGTGCCACTTGGCCTGGCACTGCTCGCTGGAGAGCGGGCTGGCCACGTGGCGGACGAGGGTGTGCCCGGCGATGGCCGGGACGGCCTTGGTGTGCGGAACGGCGGCAGGCGCGGCGGTGGTGACGCCGGCCAGCGGAGCGGTCGCCACGAGGGCGTCGGCGAGGGCGG
>LRTP01000550.1 GCA_001550305.1 Streptomyces diastatochromogenes | reverse complement strand
CCGGCCGACCGGGGTCGGGCTGCGGGGTGGTGTCCCGCCGCGCGGGGACGGTGGTGGTCCGGCCGCCGGGTACGGGATCGGAGCCGGCCCGTTCGGCGCTGTCCACGTCGACGGCGGCGAGCGCGTCACGCAGGGCCCCGGCGTCGGACAGCCGGCGCGCCGGGTCCGCGACCAGGGCCCGCCCGAGCACCTCGTTGAGCGCCGTCGGCACTCCCGGCAGGTCGGGGTAGGGCCAGGTGTGCCGCACGATGAGTTCCGGGAGGCTGAGCTGGGTGCCGTCCTCGGGGAAGTGCGGCGGGCGGCCCCGCAGCAGTGCGTAGACCGTGGCGGCGAGCGAGTACACATCGCCGGCCGGGGTCGGTTCGGCCAGGTGGAACGCCTCGGGCGGAGCGTACGCGGGGGTCAACGCCTCCCGGGTGACCGACAGTTCCCGGTCCGGTCGGGGCATGGCCGCGAGGCCGAAGTCGGCGAGCGCGACACCGCCGTACCGGTTGATCAGGATGTTGCCGGGTTTGATGTCCCGGTGCAGCACCCCGGCGGTGTGCGCCGCGGCCACCGCGTCGGCTATGCCCACGCCGATGTCGCGGGCCTCCTTCACGGACAGGGGGCCCTTGTGGTGCAGACGATCACCCAGGGAGCCGCCGGGACACAGTTCGAGCACCATGTACGGGCGGTTGTCGCCGAACACCCCGGCGTCGTACACCGGGACCACGTGCGGATGCCCGGACAGCTGCCCGGCGGCGGTGACCTCCCGCAGGAACCGTTGCCGGTCGCGGGGCGAGTCGAGCACCCTGCTGTCCACCTTGAGCGCCACCTCGCGACCCACGGCCAGCTGCCGCGCCCGGTACACCGTGGCGAACCCGCCCTGGCCCAGGACCTCCTGGATCTCGTACCCGGCCAGTTGCATCCGTTCGAACCGCATCGTGCCCGTCATCCCCCAGCGCAGGACCACCCCCGCGGCAGCACGTCTGACCGGGGACCGCGCCGACTCTAGCGGAGGCCTACGTCAGGACAGCCGGCCCACATGGGCCAGGGCCTGCTTGAGGAGGGCTCCGTGGCCGCCCGGCATCTCGCCCAGGACCGCGGGCGACGAGGCCTCCTCGGGGCTGAACCAGACCAGGTCGAGGGCGTCCTGCCGGGGGCGGCAGTCGCCGGTCACCGGGACGATGTAGGCGAGCGACACCGCGTGCTGGCGGGGGTCGTGGAACGGCGTGACACCCACCGTGGGGAAGTACTCGGCGACGGTGAAGGGCTGGAGCGAGGTCGGGATGCGGGGGAGCGCCACCGGGCCGAGGTCCTTCTCCAGGTGGCGCAGGAGGGCGTCCCTGACCCGCTCGTGGTGCAGCACCCGGCCCGAGACGACGGTGCGGCTGACCGTCCCGTCCGGCCCTATGCGCAGCAGCAGTCCGATGCTGGTGACTTCGCCGTTGTCGTCGACGCGGACCGGCACGGCCTCGACGTACAGGATCGGCATGCGTGCGCGCGCGCTTTCGAGTTCGTCGGGCGTCAGCCAGCCCGGCGTGGTCTCGGTCATGTCAGACATTGGGTGATCATACTTTCAACCCTTCCGGATCCGCGCGCAGTGCTCGCCGTGGTGTCTGGTGGCCATTGTCATCACCCACAACGTGCGCGCGGTGCAACGGATACGCCGACCGTCCGGATCGTTGGGGAAAGCCGCCCGATGTGCAGGGCGGCCGTCGGGCCAGGAGGGCAACCGTCGCGTCAGTAGGGCAGCAGGCGACCCGACGGTGTCCTGCGGTCGATCGTCACCTCGCGCCCGGTGGCGGGGCGACGGCTGGGGCGAATGCGGATCTGGCGGTTCATGGCGGCCTCCTCGGACTCGTACGACCAGCTTCCACGCCGCCGCGCTCACGCGCGTCGTGCTCACGGGTCACCCGTACCTCTCCCTGAGGAGCAGACGCGCGACCCGGTCGTACTACCAAGGGGGGATGCCGACCCTGGGGCACGGTCCGGCGCGAGCCGTGCTCTCCGGGCTTATCCCCATTCCGCCTTCGCGTACTCCGTCGCCGTGCCACTGGCGAAGTCGCGGCCGCTGAGGTGGACGCGCCCGAGGCGGCCGCGACTTCGCCGGGCGCCGCCATTTGAGTGAAGGCGGACTCCCGTGCGCCCCGGGTGAACCTCGTCCGTGCGCCCCACGTGAGCGTCGTCGAGGGTTAACCCTCGATTGCCCCCGACCCGAATGACATGTCTGGGTCAAGCTGCCATTCTTCTTCCTCACCTGCCGGACAGGCCTCACACGGTCCGCGCAGGGGCCCCGCACTGCTCAGCTCGTCCCGGCCAGCACATCCCGTCTGCCCGGGTCTGTCACCGGCCGTCGACGCGCGGCCGCAGCAGTAGGAGTACGAGTGAGACGAATCCCCCGTCAGGCGGTCGCGGCCGGAGCGCTGGCGGCCACCGCCGCGTTCCTGGCCGTCGGCATACAGACGGTCCCCGCGGCCGCCAAGCCTGCCGCCCCCCACCCCAGTCCGCTGCGCGCCGGAGGCCTGGAGGCCACGCTCACCCCTGCCCAGCACTCGGCACTGCTGAAGAGCGCGGCACAGAAGACCACGGCGACCGCCGGCACCCTGGGCCTCGGGGCCAAGGAGAAGCTGGTCGTCAAGGACGTCGTCAAGGACCAGGACGGCACGCTCCACACCCGCTACGAGCGCACCTACGCCGGCCTGCCGGTGCTGGGCGGCGACGTGATCGTCCACACTCCGCCGGCCTCCCTCGCCGCCGGCACGGTGAGCAGCACCTTCAACAACAAGCGGACCATCAAGGTCGCCTCCACCACCGCGACCTTCACCAAGTCCGCCGCCGCGAGCAAGGCGCTGAAGGCCGCCAAGTCCCTGGCCGCCGAGAAGCCCACCACCGACAGTGCCCGCAAGGTGATCTGGGCCGGCAGCGGCACCCCGAAACTTGCCTGGGAGACCGTGATCGGCGGCCTCCAGGACGACGGCACCCCGAGCCAGCTGCACGTCATCACCGACGCCACCACCGGCCAGGAGCTCTACCGCTACCAGGGCATCAAGACCGGCACGGGCAACACGCAGTACAGCGGCACGGTCACGCTGAACACCACGCTGTCCGGATCGACGTACCAGCTGTACGACACCACACGCGGCGGCCACAAGACCTACAGCCTCAACAACGGCACGTCGGGCACGGGCACGTTGATGACCGACTCCGACGACACGTGGGGCACCGGAGCCGGCTCGAACACCCAGACCGCCGGCGCGGACGCCGCCTACGGCGCCCAGGAGACCTGGGACTTCTACAAGAACACCTTCGGCCGCAGCGGCATCAAGAACGACGGGGTCGCGGCCTACTCGCGCGTCCACTACAGCTCGGCGTACGTCAACGCCTTCTGGGACGACAGCTGCTTCTGCATGACCTACGGCGACGGCTCGGGCGGCACCCACGCGCTCACCTCGCTCGACGTGGCAGGGCACGAGATGAGCCACGGCGTCACCTCCAACACGGCGGGCCTGGACTACAGCGGTGAGTCCGGCGGCCTCAACGAGGCGACCTCCGACATCTTCGGCACCGGCGTGGAGTTCTACGCCAACAACGCCTCCGACCCCGGTGACTACCTCATCGGCGAGAAGATCGACATCAACGGCGACGGCACGCCGCTGCGTTACATGGACAAGCCGAGCAAGGACGGCGGCTCCGCGGACAGTTGGTACTCCGGCGTCGGCAACCTGGACGTCCACTACTCCTCGGGCCCGGCGAACCACATGTTCTACCTGCTCTCCGAGGGCAGCGGCACCAAGGTCATCAACGGCGTCACGTACAACAGCACGACCTCCGACGGAGTCGCCGTCGCGGGCATCGGCCGGGCCGCGGCCCTGCAGATCTGGTACAAGGCGCTGACGTCGTACATGACGTCCAGCACCAACTACGCGGGCGCCCGCACCGCCGCCCTGAACGCGGCCACCGCCCTGTACGGCGCCAGTTCCACCCAGTACGCGGGGGTGGCGAACGCCTTCGCGGGCATCAACGTCGGCAGCCATGTCACGCCGCCGTCGAGCGGGGTGACCGTCACCAACCCGGGCAGCCAGTCCTCCACCGTCGGCACCGCGGTGAGCCTGCAGATCTCGGCCAGCAGCACCAACACCGGCTCGCTGAGCTACGCCGCGACCGGGCTGCCCACCGGGCTGTCGATCAACAGCTCCACCGGAGCGATCACCGGGACGCCGACCACCGCCGGGACGTACAGCACCACGGTCACCGTCACCGACAGCACCGGAGCCACCGGAACGGCGTCCTTCACCTGGACCGTCAGCTCCTCCGGGGGTGGCGGCACCTGCACCTCGACCCAGCTGCTCGGCAACCCGGGCTTCGAGTCGGGCAACACCACCTGGACCGCGAGCAGCGGCGTGATCACCAACTCCAGCAGCCAGGCGGCGCACGCCGGTTCGTACAAGGCGTGGCTGGACGGCTACGGCTCGACGCACACCGACACGCTCTCCCAGTCGGTGACGATCCTGTCCGGCTGCAAGGCCAGCTTCACCTTCTACCTGCACATCGACACCGCGGAGACCACCACCAGCACCGCGTACGACAAGCTGACGGTCACCGCGGGCACCACCACGCTGGCGTCGTACTCCAACCTCAACAAGGCCACGGGGTACACACAGAAGACCTTCGACCTGTCCTCGTTCGCCGGTACCACCGTCGCCCTGAAGTTCAGCGGGGTCGAGGACTCCTCGCTCCAGACCAGCTTCGTCGTCGACGACACCGCCGTCACGACCAGCTGATCGATCCGATCGACACCGTCTGACGCCTCCCCGGCAACAGCCGCGACGTGGGTCACCCGCCAGGGTGGCCCACGTCGCGTCGGTGTGTCGTCGTACCCGTGATGTCCGTCGTACCCGTGATGTCCGTCGTTCCCGTGATGTCCGTGGTTCCGGGAAGTCGTCGTTCCTGTGAAGTCGTCGTTCCCGTGCCGGCTCAGGCGAGGGCGAGGAAGAGCTTCTCGAGTTCGGCCTCGGACATCGGGGGCGTCTCGTCGTCGGCCGCGGTCATGCACTGGCGCATCCCGCTGGCGACGATCTTGAATCCGGCGCGGTCGAGGGCGCGGGAGACGGCGGCGAGTTGGGTGACCACGTCCTTGCAGTCACGGCCGGCCTCGATCATGGCGATGACGCCGGCGAGCTGCCCCTGGGCGCGGCGCAGGCGGTTGAGGATCGCGGTACTGGCTTCCTCGTCGACGGACATGGCCATGGGGTGGGTCCTCCTCGGGGTGGTGCTGTTCAGTTTACCCCCTGGGGTATCGATGGGGCGGCCGTCCGATCGTCTCCACCGGTCCGCCCGTCCGGTCCGATGACCTTCTTTATTGCGGGATCGTCGGCCGGCCGGTTCGCCCGGGCGACCGCTGCGGGGAGGACGCCGAGGGAACGAGGGAGCCGAGCCCGGCGGCGAGAACGAGCCAGGCGGCCGCGACGGCTTTCGGGGTGGCGGTTGCCCCTCGTGGCGGCCCGGCCCGTTCCCTGGCCCTCACCGTGGTCCGAGGTCGGTCCCCGGGTGCCCGTCCGCCGTCGAGGAATTTGGCGCGATCGCCCCAGGCGCCGCTGAGGCGGATGTGATTTCGGCCCCCTTTTGGTGCGGCACCGCTCATGGCGTGACGTTTCCGCAGACGTGAGGTGCCGCAAGTGCATGCATGAAATGTGTAGCACGGTATGGGGTGCGCCGGAACGCAGTCCTCCGTTTTCCATGCGGATGAGTGGTCCGTATTCCCCCTGGTTTGTTGGTGCGTTGACTCGGAAAAGAACCTTCGCGACGGGTGGGGATAGGCCGTGCGAATATTCCGATTCGCACCAGGGAATCAAGCTCGGGGCCATGAATCACAGGGAATTGCTAGACCACTTAGATGAGAGCGGAATCGTCGATCGAGGGATTGATCGAGCGAGCCGCGAATCCCAGGAAGAGGTGCGGCGGGAGTTCTCCTGGGATGTGATCGCCAGCCACCGGGAGCGACTGATGAGGCTGGTCCGCCGCCGGCTGCCGAATGCCCAGGACGCGGAGGACTGCGTTCAGGAAGCGATGCTCAGAGCGGCGGCCCACGGCAATCTCGACCAGGACCGGATCGGTCCCTTTCTGACCTCGGTCGCCCTGCGTCTTTGTGTGGACCACTACCGCGAACTGGAGCGGAGACGGCGGCTGTTGCGCCGCGCGGCGGACGTGGGCGGGCCCGAGCTGCCGGACGAAGGCGTGTGCGACCAGGACTTCGGACGCTGGCTGCTCGGCCAGGTGCACCTGCTGCGGGGCCGGGAGCGGCAGGTGGTCCTCGCCCGTGCCCATGGGATCTCCACGCTGGAATTCGCCCGCATGCACCAGATCTCGGTCAAGGCGGCCGAAGGCGCGTTCACCCGGGGGCGGGCTCGGCTGCGGCTGCTCTGCGCCAGGGCCCTCGACGGCGCCGCGGCATAACGGATTTCCGCCTTCCTCCCGCGTCCGGCGCAGGCCGGGGGTGGGGACGAAAACGGCTCCCGAATTCCGGGAGTGCGGATGAGATGGAAAGGGTAGTGACCGTGAGCAAGAATAACACCCAGGACACCATCAAGGATTTCATCGGCGATATCGCCGACAGCACCAAGAAGGCATTCGATGAAATCCTCGACCGGAAGGGCGATGATTCGCATTCCGCGGACTGGCTCACCCCGGGCAATCCGTATCAGGCGCTGAACGGGCTCCCCGGCGATGTGCTGAGGACGGTCAGCGCGCTGTCCGCCCTCGGCGGCGTGGCCAACCCCGTGGCCGCACTCGCCAACGCCGCCAACGCCGCGGCCGGCCTC
>LRTP01000055.1 GCA_001550305.1 Streptomyces diastatochromogenes | reverse complement strand
GGTCGTCGTGAGCGACCTCGGGGTGGGCCTCGACGGCACGCCCGGCCCGGACAGCCCGGCGGCGCGGGTCGTGGCGGAGATCCGGGCGGCGGGCGGACAGGCGGTGGCCCACGGCGGCGACATCGCCACCACCGAGGGCGCCGCCTCCCTCGTACGCACCGCGCTGGAGACGTACGGCCGCCTGGACACCCTCGTCAACA
Source organism: Streptomyces diastatochromogenes (assembly GCA_001550305.1). Classification (GTDB taxonomy): domain Bacteria; phylum Actinomycetota; class Actinomycetes; order Streptomycetales; family Streptomycetaceae; genus Streptomyces; species Streptomyces mirabilis_D. Next base: position 1,227 of record LRTP01000055.1, on the reverse strand, counting down.
ACGCGGGGTTCCTGCGCGACCGGATGCTCGTCAACCTCGACGAGGACGACTGGGACGCCGTGCTGCGCGTCCACCTCAAGGGCCACTTCCTGCCGCTGAAGCACGCGGCGGCGCACTGGCGGGCGGAGGCGAAGGACGGCCGCACGCCCCGGGCCAGGGTCGTCAACACCAGCAGCGGGGCGGGTCTGTTGGGTTCGGTCGGACAGGGCAACTACAGCGCCGCCAAGGCCGGGATCATCGGCCTGACCCTGGTCGCCGCGGCCGAACTGGGCCGCTACGGAGTCCAGGTCAACGCGATCGCCCCCGCGGCCCGCACCCGGATGACCGAACGCGCCTTCGCGGACACCATGGCGGCCCCCGGCGCCGACTCCTTCGACGCGATGGCCCCTGAGAACGTCTCCCCCCTCGTCGTCTGGCTCGGCGCGAGCGCGAGCAGCGGAGTCACCGGCCGCGTCTTCGAGACCGAGGGCGGCCGCATCACCGTCATGGAGGGCTGGCGGCCGGGCCCCACCGCGGACAAGGGCGCCCGCTGGACCCCGTCGGAGGCCGGCGACACGGCCCTGAAGCTGTTGGCGCAGGCGGAGGTCCCGGGGGCGGTGTACGGGGCGGGGTAGGGGGCGCCTCCATCCGTGCGGACGATCCCTGAGGACGTACCCCCGTGGGCGCGTGGTTCAAGGACCGGACGGGCCGGGGGAGTCCAGCCGCGCCAGCGCGCTCGCCGCCCGGTCGCGGATCACGGGGGCGGTCGCGCCGCTGAGGACGCGCAGGATCGGCAGGCCGTGGGGGTTGCCCAGGCGGCCCAGTACGTCCGCGCCGAAGGCCTGGCGCAGAGGGTCGGGGGCGGCGCACCACTCGACCGCCGCCCGGAACGTCTCCTCGTCGCCGCGCAGGCCCAGCGCCGTCGCCGCCTCGGTCCAGTCGTCGTTGTCGGGGTCGGCGGGACGCAGGGCGCGGGCGGCCAGTTCGGCGGCGGGCGCGGTGATGCCGAGGGCGGATTCGAGGAGGGTCGCTATCGCGGCGTGGCCCGTCTGCTGGTCGTTGCTCGCGACGGGATTCCCGGCCGGGTCGAGGAGTTGGACCTCCACGGTGGTGCCGCCGTCCTCCGGGTAGCGGTGGGTGACGGAGGGACGGCCCGGGCCCCAGGTCTCCTCCAGGCCCGCGCGCACCTCGGTCTCCACGTCGGCGGTCAGCCGGCGGTGGGCCTCGGCGCGCGCTGCGGACCGCGCC
>LRTP01000549.1 GCA_001550305.1 Streptomyces diastatochromogenes | reverse complement strand
CCACGGTCCGCCGCCATCCGGAGGGCCCGGCCGGTCCCGTGGCCGCCCCGCCCGGCCGCCACGGCGTGCCACCGCCTGTTCGTCGCCCCGTCCCGCGCCTTCTCATCAGAGGCCCACCCTCGCGTCTCGACAACAGATCTCCTGGTCGGCAAGGTTGTGCCGCCGCTGTCCCTGTTCCCCGACTTCGCGCATTCATGGACCCCGGCCGGGGCGGAGATCAGCTTGATTCTTGCGAGGAACCCCGGGCGTTTACGGGAGGAATCGCATCTTTGGTGGGCGGCGCGGAGCGCCGCCGTGTCGTGGCGGCGGAGCCACTGATGGCTCACCCAGGACGCTGCTGGTTCTCGATGTACTCCTTGATGACCGTAAGGGGTGCGCCGTCTGCGGAGACGGCGAAGTAGGACGGGGACCAGAAATGGTCGCCCCACAGGTAGCGGCGGATATGGTCAGGGAACTCCTGGCGCAAGCGGCGCGCGAAGACGCCCTTGAGTGAGCCGACCAGCCGGGACAGAGCGATCTTGGGCGGGTAGTGGACCGGCAGGTGCGCATGGTCCTTCTCACCGTTGAACTCGTGCAGCTCCGCGCCGAAATCCGCGCACACGTCCCGCATGATCTCCTCGCAGCGCGAGAGGATCTCGTCGGTCTCGGTGACGCAGATCAATTCTCGTCGCTAGCCTGAGGAAGTGAAGCTGGTGGTGCAGGTGAAGCTGCTGCCGACGCCTGTGCAGGCGGCGGCACTTGAGGCGACCCTGCGCGCGTGCAACGAGGCCGCCACCTGGGTGAGCGAGACCGCCTTCGAGCGCGGCGAGTTCAAGAACTTCGCCCTGCGCAAGCAGGTCTACAGCGAGGTCAAGTCCCGCTGGAGCCTGGGCGCGCAGGCCGCCCAGCACGTCATCAAGAAGACGTGCGACGCGTACGCCACACTGAAGGCGAACCTGAAGGCCGGAAATCTGGGCCGCTCCGGCTCACGCCGCTACCGCCGGGCCACCGAGAAGCCGATCGTCTTCCGTCTCCAGGGCGCGCAGCCCTACGACGACCGCATGCTGTCCTGGCAGATCCCGGACCGGACAGTGTCGGTCTGGACCGTGGCGGGCCGGGTCAAGGACGTGGCATTCACCGCCTCGCCGGAGCAGCTGGCCACGCTGGCCCTGTACCGCAGGGGCGAGTCGGACCTGCTGCAGCGGGACGGCATGTGGTTCTTGAACGCCACCTGCGAAGTCCCCGAAGCCCCCCCTCAACACTGATCCGGTGGACTTCCTCGGGATCGACCTGGGGATCGTGAACATCGCCACCACCTCGGACGGCGAGATCATGGCCGGACGCGAGCTGAACCGCATCCGCGTCCGCGAGCGCGGCCTGCGGGCCAAGCTGCAGAGCAAGAACACCCCGTCCGCCAAGCGACGCCTGAAGAAACGGCGGCGCAAGGAGACACGGCGGGCACGGGACATCGACCACAAGATCGCCAAACACGTGGTGGCCGAGGCAGAACGCACCGGTCGCGGAATCGCCCTGGAAGACCTGACAGGGATCCGCGAACGGGTACGGCTTCGCAAGCCCCAACGGGCCACCCACTCCTCCTGGGCCTTCCACCAACTGGAGGCATTCATCGCATACAAGGCCCGCAAGGCCGGAGTGCCCGTGGTGCACGTCGATCCGGCGTACACCTCACGCGCCTGCGCCGAATGCGGCCACGTAGACAGAGCGAACCGGGTCTCCCAGGCCTGGTTCGCCTGCCGGAACTGCGGATTCGTTGATCACGCAGACCGCAATGGCTCCCGCAACATCCGGGCACGAGCCTGGGAGTTGTGGCGACGCGGGGTCCCGTCAACGGCCCCCGCCCCACCCCAGAAACCCGGGAGTGGGGCTGGACGCAAACGACACATCACCGCCAGTGATGACCGTTGTGCAAACCCGTCGCTTTAGCGACGGGTAGTTGGCGTGGTCTTGGGCAGCTTCACCACGGTCACGAAGAAGTCGTCGATCTGGCGGACCGCGGCGATGAACTGGTCGAGGTCGACCGGCTTGGTCACATAGGCGTTCGCGTGCAGTCTGTAGCTGCGCAGGATGTCCTCCTCGGCGGAGGAGGTGGTGAGGACGACGACGGGGATGTGGGCCAGGTCGTCGTCGGACTTGATTCGCTCCAGGACCTGGCGCCCGTCGTACTTTGGCAGGTTGAGGTCGAGCAGGATCAGGTCGGGGCGCGGTGCCTCGGTGTACTGGTTGGCGCGGTAGAGGAAGTCGAGGGCCTCCTCGCCGTCCCGGACGACGTGCAGGGTGTTGCGGATCTTGTTGTCCTCGAACGCCTCGCGGGTCATCAGCTCGTCGCCGGGGTCGTCCTCGACGAGCAGGACCTGGATGGGTACGGCGGGGGTGCTCACGTGTGTGCTCCTTCGGGTGGGCGCGCCGCCTCCTCGGCCCCGAGGTCGGGTTCCGGTCGCGCCATGGGCAGGGTGAAGGTCACGCGCGTGCCGCCACCGGCGGTGCCGTCCAGGGTGATGGCACCTCCGTGATGTTCGACGATCTTGCGGCACACGGCAAGGCCGATGCCTGTGCCCTCGTACTCGTCGCGGCCGTGCAGCCGCTGGAAGATGATGAAGACCTTCTCCCTGAACTCGGGTTCGATGCCTATGCCGTTGTCCTGTACGGTCAGCCGCCACTGTCCGTCCTCCGGCTCCGCCTCGCAGCGGACGGCGATCTCGGGCGGCCGGTCGGGGTGGCGGAACTTCACGGCGTTGCCGATCAGGTTCTGCCAGAGCATGGTCAGGGTGGTGACGTCGCCCGTCACGGTGGGCAGCGGGCCCTCCCGTACGACACGCGCGCCCGTCTCCTCCAGGACCACGCTGAGGTTGCCGAGCGCCCGGTCCAGTACGTCGTCGAGGGCGACGGGGAGCAGTTCCTCGCCGACGCGGCCGACACGGGAGAAGGTCAGCAGGTCGTTGATGAGGATCTGCATGCGTTTGGCGCCGTCGACGGCGAAGTCGATGTATTGCTTGGCCCGGTCGTCCAGTTGGTCGCCGTACCGTTTCTCCAGGAGCTGGCAGAAGGACGCGACCTTGCGCAGGGGTTCCTGCAGATCGTGCGAGGCGACGTAGGCGAACTGCTCCAGCTCCGCGTTCGAGCGCTTCAGTTCCAGGGTCTGGGCGTCGAGTTCCTCTGCCTGCCGCTCCAGGAGGACCTCACGGGCCTTGGAGTCCGAGAGTTCCTCGACGATGCGGCGGCGCATCTCTTCGACGGCCCGGGCCACCCTCTCCAGGTCGCGCGGCCCGTCGAGCCGGATCCGGCGCTCGAACGCGCCGCCGCTGACGTCCACCGAGGCCGCTTCCAGGACCCGCAGGGGACGCCCCACGATCCGGTGCAGCAACAGGGTCAGCGCGAGGCCGCTCGCCAGGAAGGCGGCGAGCATGCCGCCGAAGAGGAGGTTGCGGGACCGACGGCTGTCGTCGGCCGAGGCGCGGATCCGGTCGCGCAGCTGCTGGATGTCCTTCTCCAGGGTGGCGAGTTGACCCCTGATCTCGTCGAACTTGGCCTTGCTCCCCTCCAGGGAGGGGGCTTTGGCGCCGCCGGGTGCGCGGGCCGCCTCGATCAGCGGCTCGGCGTAGTCGCGGCGCCAGGCGTCACTGAGGCGCCCGGCTGTCTTCAGGTCCGCGACGATCCCGGAGTGGTCGGCGAGTTGCGTCGCGAGGCGGGCCTCGAAGGTCTTCTCGTCCCGTGCTCCGGACGCGTACGGATCGAGGAAACCGGAGTCCCTGCTCAGTACATAGCCCCGTACGCCCGTCTCCTGGTCCACCAGCGAGGTCTCCAGCTGATAGGCGGTGGCACGGGCCGGCTGGATGCGGTCGGTGAGCAGATCGGTGCGGTCGTCGGCGCGGGCCTGCAGGACCCCGCCGGACACGGCGAAGACGATCACCAGCAGCACGTTGGCGGCCAGCACCACATGGATCCAGCCCTGCACGGTCAGCCGGGCGACGCGCGTGGGCTTTCCGTCCTCGGGACGGTCCGCCGTGGCGTCGTCAGGGCCCGGGTTGTTCGGCGTACGGGTCATGACATTCCGTCCGTCGTCAGGTGCAGGACGGCCACGTCGTCGGCGAGTCCGCCGTGGGAGGCGGTCAGCGCGGCGACGTCCTCGACCACCGCGTCGACGAACGGCCGCCCCCGTAGGGTCTGGTGTTTCCTCGCCACCGCGAGCAGTCCTTCCTCTTCCAGCCGCCGGCCCGGGGCCACGACGCCCTCGAAGAGACCGTCGGTGAACAGCGTCACGGCGCTGATGTCGTGCGCGGGCAGCTCGGTCTCCGGCCAGTGGGCCCGGCCCGGGAGCAGTCCGAGCGCGGGGCCCGGGGTCGGCTCGAACAGCTCGATGCCGCGCGGTGTGCTCACGAGCAGTCCTGGGTGTCCGGCGCGGATCACGCTCATACGGCTGCGGTCCTTGGCGATCCGCAGGACGGTGAGGGTGGCGAAGATGTAGTCCGCGGCGCGCTCGGCGTCGATGATCTCCTCCAGGAGCTCGAGTTGGCGCGTGCCCACGCATCCGGAGAGCACGGCGGCCCGCCAGGCCACCCGCAGACAGACGCCGAGGGCGGCCTCCGCCGCGCCGTGGCCGGAGACGTCCCCGATCACCGCGTGCACGGTGCCGTCCTCGCTCTCGACGACGTCGAAGAAGTCGCCGCCGAGCAGGGCGTGGTCCCGTCCCGGGCTGTAGCGCGAGGCCACCTGGCAACCGGCACCCCGCAGCAGGGGCGTGGGCAGCAGTCCGCGCTCCAGACGCGCGTTCTCCCGGGCCAGCAGCCGGCTCGCCTGGAGTTCGGCGCCCGAACGCTCCACCTGCTTGCGTTGCAGGGCGTATCGGACCGCGCGGCTGAGCGCCTCGGCGTCCAGGCCGTCCTTGGCGAGGAAGTCCTGCGCCCCTTCGGCCACCGCGGCGAGCCCGGCCTCGTTCTCGGCGACTCCGGTGAGCACCACGACAGCCGCGTCGGGCGCGGCGTCACGCACCAGCCGGACCGCGCTGAGTCCATGGGTGTCAGGCAGATGCAGGTCCAGCAGGACGCACACGGAGTACGGCGAGGCGTCGAGGAACACACGTGCCTCGGCCAGGGACTTGCACCAGGTGACCTCCATCGGCAGTCCGCTGTCGGCCAGCACCTCCCGCACCAGCAGCGCGTCTCCGGCGTCGTCCTCGACCAGCAGCAGTACCGCGGTGGCGTCCAGGGCCCAGCGGGGATCCGTACCCCCCTGCCGGGGTACCGCGCCTCGTTCACCTGTCCGCGGCAGGCGATCCGCCACGCTCGCCCCCCTCGGGTGACCCACGCCGACCACGGTCGACTGTGAGCCTACTGGTACGTCGCTCCGGGTCAACGGCGCAGGGCGAACCGCGCCTTGACGCACTTTCCGACCGGCACCCGCCCGACGGTCACCTCCGTCGCGAGCGCGTGCACGATCTCCAGGCCGTGCCGCCCCACGCGTTCGGGATCCCGTGGATAGCGCCGGGGCAGGGCGGCGCTGCTGTCGTACACGATGACGGTCACGGAGGTGTCGGTTCCCTCCAGTTCCAGGATGTACGGCCCATGGCTGTGCCGGTCCGCGTTGGTGACCAGCTCGCTGACGACCAGCAGGAGGTCGCCGGTGGCCTGTGCGCCGATCTCGGCACACCACTCCGAACGGAGCTGTTCGAGGAACAGCTCGGCGAAGTGACGCGCTTCGGCGATGCACCCCGGCTCGCCGGTGTAGTGCGCCGCCCGCCGAAGCGGTTCCACGGGCACGTCGAAGCCAGTCGGTATCACCGCTCCGTCCAAGCGCTCGATCATGTGGTTCTCTCTCGGATGCCGGTATGTCCGGACATTGCGCGTCCGGACACTGCTGCACAGGGGCTCGTACCCCGTGAAGTCCTCCACAGTCACCCCGATGTTCCCCCGTCCCGGTGGCTTCCGCACACGATTCCCACAAGGGAACGGTGTCATCCCGACGCGGCCGGGCAGGGCCACCAGGCGAGGCATGACCGGTCACCGAGTTCTCGGTGCGAGCAAGGGGCGCGGACGGATGGACGGACAGGACCCCGAAGTACGGGACGCGACACCGCCCCAGGAAGGGGACGACGCCCTGCTCCAGGCCGCCGACCGGCTCGCGGCCGCGGCGGAGATCCTGGTCTCCGTGTCGGCCCGAACCGCCGTCGCGGTCGACGGCAGACTGTCGCCGCCGCTGCTGCGCGCCCTGACCCTGGTGGGCACGAATCCGGGTCTGACGCTCGCGGCACTCGCCGAGCGGGCGCAGATCAGCCGCTCCCGGGCGAGCCGGGTGTGCGACACGCTCGAAGAGGCTGGACTGCTGGCCCGCTCGCCGCGCACCGAGGACCGCAGGGGCGTCGGCCTGAGTCTGACCGACCGCGGCCGCTCGGCCCTCGACCGGGTGCGGGATCAGCGCACCGCCTGGATCAAGGACGCGCTGCTGCGGATGCCGGAGGCCGATCTGAGCGGACTGCTGGCCGCGCTGCGCTCGCTCGGCCCGTCGCTGGCCCACGGGCATCCGGAGCACGCAGAGATACCCGGGCCACCCGACCGGTCCGTCTGACCCGCTCTCAGTCCGCATCGGCCTCCAGCGCCTCCCCCACGCCGGGGAAGACCGCAAGCACGTCCGAGACGCCGGTGATGCCCAGCACCCGCTCCACGAACGGGGAGAGGGCGGCCAGCCGGAGCCGCGAGCCGAGCACCCCGTGGGCCCGCAGGACGACGTTGATCGTGGTCGAGTCCAGGAAGGTCACCGCGGCCAGGTCGAGGACCACCGCGCCCGGGCAGGCCCGGCCCGCCGCCGCGAGGGCCTCGTCGAGCTCGCCCGCGTTGTCGAGATCCACCTCGCCGCGGACCGCGATCACGGTCGACCGACCGGCCTCGCGCGTGTACAGCGACATGGCCGCCTGACCTGGACTCCGGCCTGAATGCACAGCGATCCCTCGAAATGTTGTCGAATCCACGGAGAGTGGGGTAACCGCATGGGGACGGTGAGCCACAACGCCGCGATGGAGCGGTGTCAGGCCCTACCGTAGCCGATCGTTGTCATTTGACAACAATTGCCATCAGGCAACAATCTGGTGCCCCTGCGATCCCAAGTCCGGCGACTCGTGGGCCGGTTGTCGCAGTGATTTGGGTCGCAGTGACGGGTCTCACCGAAGGGACGCAGATGGAGCTAACCGGTACCGGTCGCACGCCCGGGCGCCCGGCCGGACCCGCCGGAGCGCTCTTCGAGCTGGTCCAGCGCGGTCGCCCGAAACGCTTCGAGGCCTTCGGTGAGCCGGGCGACGTCCGCCGAGGACATCTGCTCCAGCACGGCCCGCACCTCGCGCGCACGGTGCTCCCGGAGCTCGCTCAGCACCTGCTCGCCGAGCGGGCTGAGGCCGACCTCGACCTCGCGCCGGCTCGTCGAGCTCGGCACTCTGCGGATCAGGCCGACTGCCTCCATCCGGTCACACAGACGGCTGACCGAGGAGGGACGCGAGGCCAGGGCGTCGCCGAGCGAGCGAAGATTCATGGACCCGCCCTGCTCGATCACGATCAGGGCCCGTAGCTGAGAGGGCGGCACCGGTCCGGACGGCGCGGACTCCTGCCCTCGACCCCACAGGAGTTCGAGGAGCTCCGAGACGGCGTCGAGCGTGTGCGCGGCTTCGTCTCGGGAGACGGGTGGACGGATCGAGCGAGGCACCGAGCCACCTTGTCATCAACTGAAGGCCATTGCCAGCCGCGCCGGTCCACCGGAGCCCTCGAAACAGACCCCTGCGACCACGCAGACCCACTCGCACGACCACCGCACGAGAAAGTCATCACGACCGTGACCTCTGTGAACGACGTCGACAGAGCCCTGCGCGCGGCCCCGCCGCACGCGCTGCTCGACACCCTGCGCCCCCTCCTGACGGATGTCTGGGGGGCGATCGACGCCGACCTGCTGCTGGCGGACTACGGGATGACCGTGCTCCAGCCGGTCGAGGAGCCCGGCGACCCCGCACGTGCCGTGTCCCTGCACAACACCCCCGAGAGCCGGGCCTTCGGCAGTCAGGAGCCGCACGAGGAACACCCCCGCAACACCGAACGGACGCGTCTGCATCTGCCGGTCACCGCCCGGGGCGAACGCCTGGGCATCCTCACCGTCCTGCTGCCCCCGGGGCCCGTGGACCCCTCGGTGACCGACGAACTGGCGCAGGTCGCCGAACTGCTGGGCCACGCGATCGTCGTGGCCGAACGGGACACGGACGTCTACCGTCAGGCCCGGCGGATCGGCCGACTGACGCTGGCCGCCGAAATGCAGTGGGAGCTGCTCCCGGGCCGGGCCTGTGCCCGCGAGGAGTTCGCCGTCGGCGCCCAGCTGGAGCCCGCGTACGCGGTGCACGGAGACAACTTCGACTGGTCCTCGGACGCGCACCGGCTCACCCTGTCGATCATCAACGGGATGGGGGACGGCATCCACGCGTCCTTGCTGACCCACCTGGCCGTCGGCGCCCTGCGCAACGCCCGCCGCGCCGGGCTCCCGGTCGCCGACCAGGCGAGACTCGCCGACCAGGCCCTCTACGCCCAGCACCACGGCGACCAGCACGTGTCGGCGCTGCTGCTCTCCTTCGACCTCGCCACCGGCAGCGCGCTCGCGGTGGACGCGGGCTCGCCCCGGATGTGGCGTCGCCGGGGCACGGCCGTGGAGCGGATCGAGCTGGAGGCGCAGCTGCCGCTCGGCATGTTCGAGGAGTCCGACTACGTGGCGCAGGAGTTCGGCGTGCTGCCCGGTGACCGGCTCCTGGTGGTGAGCGACGGTGTGTACGACGCCCTGTCCCCGCTGGGCGAGGTCTTCGGGGAGCGGGCGCTGGCCCGTGCCGTGTCCGCCACCGCCCTGCTGCCCGCGGCCGACGTACCGCGCGCCGTCCTCGACGAGCTGGCCCGCTACCGCGTCACCGAGCCGCTGGACGACGCGCTGATCGTGTGTCTCGACTGGTCCGGCAGACCGGTCGACACGCCGTCCGGCTGACGTCGCACCCGGGTTCGGCCGCCGAAGTGGCGACGGCCACCGCGCATTGCCCCGTCCGCTCGGGGCACCCGGACGGGGCGGAATCCGGCCGACGGCGGCCGGGGCCCGAAGGCCCGGAGGTGGACGGTGGACTGGTGGATGTGGCTGGTCGTCGTGGTCGCGGCCCTGGTGCTGCTGAGCGCGGCGGCGGTCTGGGTGCAGACGAGCAGACGGTCGGGGACCGTCATCGCCGTACGGCGCGGGCACCGGTTCGGGAAGCGGGAGGTGCGATGAGCGAGTTGATGTCCGCGCGCGACCTCGGTGGACGACCGGTGGTCACACTCGGCGGAGAGGCGGTGGCGCGGGTCAAGGACACCGTCTTCGACGGGCCCGGGGGACGCGTCGCCGGCTTCACCCTCAACGGCCGGGGGCTGCTCGCGGGCCCACTGAAGCAGAGCCTGCCGTGGAGCGCGGTCCACTCGCTGGGCCGCGACGCCGTCATGATCCTCGGCCGGGAGGTCCTCGCCGAACCGGCCGCGGTGATCGCCCGGGGCGAGGCGACGCACGGCCGGGTGCTGGGCGCCAGGGTGCTCACGGACGGGGGCACGGAGGTGGGGACCGTGCTCGACCTCGTCGTCGAGGCCGGTATCAGCGGCCGCGTGGTGGGGTTCCGGATCGCCGCCCGTCAGTCCCTGGAGTCCGGTTCGAAGCGCCGCCGCCGCAAGGTGTACGTGCCCCGGGGCGAGACGCTCGCCGTGTCGGGACAGGCTCTTGTCATCCCCGCGGACGCGACCCGCTTCGTCGCGGACGACCTGGCCGGTTTCGCCGCCCAGGTCGAGGCGTTCCGGCTCCGGGACACCGCCGACCGGACGGAACCCACACCGTGACGCTGTTCTCCAAGATCCGCGGCCTGCCGGTCGTCACGCTCGGCGAGGCGAACGAGCTCGGCGTCGTCAGGTCACTCACGATCGATGTCGTATCGGGGCTGGTCGGCCAGGTGCGGCTGTCGCAGGCCCGGGGTCGCAAGGAGATCGCGATCGACTGGAGCGCCTTGCACGTGATCGGCCCGGACGCCGTCCTCGTCCGGTCGGGCACCGCCCTGGACACCGCCCCTCCCCCGGCGCCCGTGGACATCCTGGGCATCCGGGTCCTGACCGAGGACGGGGACGAACGCGGCACCGTGCGGGACATCGCCTTCGACCCGGTCACCGGCCGCGTCGAGAAGTTGTGCACGGCCCTGGGCGACATCCCGGGCGACCGACTGGTCGGGCTCGGGGACTACGCCCTGGTCGTACGGACCGGCTGAGGTCGCCTCAGTACCCAGGAGGCGTCAGGGCCGACTCCGGCGCGTCGTAGGACGACGAGGTGTCCGCCGTCGTGGCAGGTTCGGAGGAGGGGTACTGCGGATCCGATGACGAAGAGGTGGACGGCGCCGACGCATCGGACGACGCAGACGCATCGGACGACGACGGGTCCGAAGGGTACGGAGACTCCGATGCCGGTGACTTCGATGCCGGAGGCTTCGGTGACGCCGACGACACGCTCACCGCGGGGGACGGCTTCGCCGGGGGGTACGTCTTCTCGTCCCGGCGGCCGTCGGAGTCGCCCCGGTGACGGCCGACCCATTCGTCGAGATGGGGGTCGTAGATGACGAAGACGTCGATGGTGGTCGTGGCGGGCAGGACGACCACCACGTTCTGCGACCGGTACGAGGCCCAGGTGTCACCCGTCCGCCTGGGCACGGTCCGCTGCGCGACCGCCGGTGTCAACGGGTTCCCGCAGGCACAGCGCACGCGCGGCACCCCGTGGCCGTCGACGAGGACCGCCGTGCCCGTCTGGAGCACCGCCTGGTAGTCGGTGGCCGCGCCGCCCCGGTAGCCGTGGTTGGTGACGCGGGTGTCCATCCGCAGCTGTACGGGGGTGAGCGAGCGCAGGTAGGCGGGGACCGCGCTGGGCTGGACGCCTTCCACGGAGGCGAACGCCTTGTTCTTCGCCGGCTCCGCCTGGAGCGCCTTGACCTGTTTCTCCACGTCGCAACTCGCGGTGTTGCGGGTGCCGCCGTAGAGCCCGGGCGTGGAACCCGACACACCGCGCGTCACATTGGCGGACTCCGGCGCGTTCGCCGCCGGGGTCACCGGCGTGGTGGAACTGTCCTTCGCCGTCGACTCCGTGAACGGGTCGGGACCCGGTCTGTTCGCGGCCTGTAGGAACAACTCACCGCCCGACGCCGTGCCGGACGTGCCGCCCGAGCGGGCGAGGACGACACCGAGCACCACCCCGGCCACCACGACCCCGGTGATCAGCGCCATCCGCGGCGCCGACTTCCACCAGGGGTGGTCCGGGCCGCCGCCGTGACCGGGCCGGCCGCCGGGACCGCGACCTCCCGAACCGCCGCCGCCCGGCGGACCGGTTGGCGGACCTGACGGCGGACCGGTTGGCGGAACACTGGGTGGTGGCGTGAGCGGGCGGCCGATCCCGTGGGTCGGAGCGTGGTCGGAGGCACCCGGCCGGGGGGAGCCCGACAGCGGTCCCGCGGGAGGTCCGGTGGGCCGGTCGGAGGACGGCGGGTCGACGCTCACTGGCTCTTCTTCCGAGCGTAGGGATCTCGCGGCATTTCTCGCCCTTTATGCCGTTTCATTCCACAACGAGCCCATTGTGTGCTCCGGTCGGGTGTCCCCCGCAAGCCGACGCGGTCGGCCCTCCCGGCGAGCGGTGGACCCTGGTGCTGCTTAGCGTGGCAGCGTGAGCCCGCAGACACCGTCCGACCAGGTCATCGCCGCTCCAGGCGAGCGGACGGCCGCCCGTCACGGCTGGGTCCAGGCCCTGCTGGCGGTGGTGGCCGGGGCGATCGTCATGCTCGCGGTCGCCGCCCTCGGGCTGTGGGGGGCCGGTGCGGCGGACCTGCCCGAGCACGCCTACCCACGGGTCGTCGCGGCCTCCGTCGTGACCGCGGTCGGCGGCACCATCGAGCTGGCGGGTGACGCGGGCGTGATCGCCGACACCAGGGCGGGACTGACGGTGATTCCTCTGTCGGTCACGCTCGCGGGGGCCCTGATGATCGCCGCCGGGTTCCTGCGGCCGCTGCGGCACCGGGCCGTCGCGAGTGCCGCCGAGTTGGCCGGCTGGGCCGCCAGGATCGCGGTCCTGTGGCTGCTGGCCCTCCTCGGACTCGCGCTCTACTCCCACCAGAACTTCAAGATCTCCCTCGGCACCGGGACGATCAGCGACATCGGTGACCTCATCGGAGTCTCGCCCGAGGTGGGCTTCAAGACGGCCGTGCCGGTGACGCTGCTCTACGGGGTGCTGTGGCTCGCGGGTGTCCTCGTCCTCGCCCTGCTGGTGTCGCGCGGAGCTCCGCTCCCGGCCCGGCTGCTGCGCTTCCAGGAGTCGGTGCGCCCGGCCGCGTACGCCATGGTCGGCCTGCTCCTCGCCTGTGTCGCGGCGGGAGCGGTCGTCGCGCTGGTGGTGGCCGCCACGCGCGGACACGTCCCCGAGACCTTCGCGGTGATCTTCCTCGGGCTGCCCAACCTCGCCTGGCTCGCCTTCACGATCGGGCTGGGCGCCACCTGGAGGGGGCGGGTGGACGGGCCGTTCGGACTGCCCATGCCGCACGTCCTCGACCAGGTGCTGCGCACCCCGGACGTCTCGACGGTCAACCTGCGCACCCTGGGCCACTACGACGGCAGGGTGTGGTGGCTGCCGGTCGTCGACGCGCTGCTGCTCCTGGGCGCCGCGTTCCTGATGGCCGCCCGCTCACCGGCCCGGGTGCGGGCCTGGCGGCACGCCGTCCGCATGGCCCTCGCGCTGGCGCTCACGGTGCTCATGATCTGCCTGGTCGGCAGGATCTCGGCGCACTACGGCCTGTCGCTCATCGGCATCGGTGACGCCGCCGGCGGCCTCGCGGGCGAGCTCTTCCTCGAGCCGGGACTCTGGGGCGCGCTCGGAATCGCCGTCGTGTGGGGCCTGGTGACCGGGTTCCTCGGCGCCCTGCTGGCGAGGGGAGTCCGCCGAAAGGGCGAGGTCGTGCGGGACACGGTCGGCTAGGAAGGACACCTGCGGCCAGGGCCGTTGCCTCACGAGCCGTCAGCGGTCACCCGGCTCGTCCGTCACCCCCGGGACCAGACGGGTCGGTTCATGGTCGCCGGGTGCCCGTACGACACCTGTGCGCGCCCGGCCCGGAACACTCCCGTTCCGCTCCGGGGTCGCCGCCGGTTCGTCCGCGACCGCGTACGTACTCAGCCGCGTCCCGTCGGTGTACACCCAGCGCTCGTGCTCGGCGTCGTACAGCCAGAGGGACTCACCGTCGACAACCACCCCGATCCGCTGCCCGCGCGTGATGCCACGGAAGGACGCCCCGTCCAGCCGCCCGGCCGCGAGGTCCTCGGCCGCGCTCCGATAGCGGGTGAGGGCCTGCTCGACGCGGGCGAGGAGCGGGCGCGGGTCAGCCGTTCGGGTGAGGGGGTCGCCCTCCGCGGGCGGCGGCTGCGGTACGGCGACCAGCAGCCGGCCGTCGACCCAGGCCGACCAGCCGTTGGCGCAGACGACCCGGCCCCAGTCACCGAGCCGCTCGACGAGCTGCACCGGGAGCAGCGCGTCGAGCGGCACGGTGGGCCGGGAGGCGTCCGGCGCCTCCCAGGCGGGCAGGCCGTCCGGCGGAACGACGTGCGTCGGGCGGAACTCGTCGGTCGCCGCCGGGTCGGGAGTCGTCATCGCACCTACTTCCGCATGACCTCGGGTTCGTGCCGCCGCAGCAGCCGGGCCACCACGCACCCGAAGACGATCGACAGCAGGACCAGCATGCTCATGTTGACCAGCCACACGCTGGGCTCGTGCCGGAACAGCGGGTCGGAGGTGAGCGACCCCGGGACGATCCGGCCCAGGGCGACGGTCCCCGACATCGCGCCCAGGGCCCAGCGGGCGGGCACGAGCCAGGCCAGTTGTTCGATGCCGGGCACCCCGTGCAGCTTGAGCAGCGCGCCGCTGAAAACCACCTGGACGACGGCGATCAGCACCAGCAGCGGCATGGTGACCTCCTCCTTGGTCACCACGGCGGAGACCAGGAGGCCGAGCATCATCGCGCTGAAGGCCAGCAGGGCCACGGCCAGCGTGATCTCGAGAAGCGGCGACATGAGGACACCCTGGCCGCGTGGCGCGTTGAGGTCGACGCCGAACAGCGCGACGAGGGTCAGGACGACGGCCTGGAGAACGGTGATGGTGCCGAGAACCACGATCTTCGACATCAGGTACGCCGACCGGGACAGACCGACCGCGCGCTCCCGCTGATAGATGACCCGTTCCTTCACCACTTCGCGTACGGCGTTGGCCGCGCCCGCCAGGACTCCGCCTATGCACAGGGTGAGCAGCGCGTTCATCGACGTCTCCAGCGTCAGTTTGCTGCCCGCGACGGCTCGGGCCATCACGCCCATGATGCACGGCAGCGCGATCATGACGGCGAGGAAGGTCCGGTCGGCGCTGAGCACGGCCGCGTACCGGCGCACCAGGGTGCCGAGTTGCGCGCCCCAGCTCTGGGCCTTGGGTGGCGGTCCGACGGCGGCGGCCGGGCCGGCCCGGAGCGGATGGGGCTGTGGGCTGGAGCTGTCGATGTACCGGACCTGGAGCGGCGAGCTCCGGTACTCCCCCGCCCAGTCCCGGTCCTGGTCCCGCTCGAAGGCCTCGAAGGCCTCGGGCCACTGCTCGTAGCCGAAGTAGGCGAGCGCGTCTTCGGGCGGTCCGAAGTAGGCGACCTTGCCGCCGGGAGCGAGCACCAGGAGCCGGTCGCAGACGTCGAGGCTGAGCACGCTGTGGGTGACCACGATGACCGTGCGACCGTCGTCCGCGAGGCCGCGCAGCATGTGCATCACCGAGCGGTCCATGCCGGGGTCGAGACCGGAGGTGGGTTCGTCCAGGAACAGCAGCGACGGCTTGGTCAGCAGTTCCAGGGCCACACTGACCCGCTTGCGCTGGCCGCCGGACAGACTGTGGATGGGCAGGCCCGCGCGCTGCTCCAGGCCCAGCTCCCGGATGACCTCGTCGACCCGCGCCTGGCGCTCCGCCTTCGCGGTGTCCTGCGGGAAGCGCAGTTCGGCGGCGTACGCGAGGGCGCGTCGCACCGTCAACTGGGCGTGCAGGATGTCGTCCTGCGGCACGAGGCCGATGCGCTGGCGCAGCTCGGCGTAGTCGCGGTAGAGGTCGCGGCCGTCGTACAGGACCGCTCCGCGGTCGGCGGGCCGCTGCCCGGTGAGGGCGTTGAGGAGCGTGGACTTCCCGGCGCCGCTGGGGCCCACGACGGCCAGCAGGCACTTCTCGCCGACGGGAAAGGACACCTGGTCGAGGAGGATCTTGCGGCCGCGGTCGACGACGACGGTCAGTTCCTGGACGTCGAGGGAGACCTCGCCGGTGTCGACGTACTCCTGCAACTCGTCTCCGACGAGGCGGAACACGGAGTGGCCGATGCCGACGATGTCACCGGGGGTGATCGCGGCGCGCGTGACGGGCTGCCCGTTGAGGAACGTGCCGTTGTGGCTGCCGAGGTCGAGGATCTCGTACGTCCTGTCCGGGTGGGCCAGCAGTTCGGCGTGCCGCCGGGAGACGACCAGGTCGTCGATGACCAGGTCGTTGTCGGCGCCGCGGCCGATGCGAACGGTGCGGGTGGGCAGCGGTCGTACGGTGGTCGGCCGTTGGAAGGTGCCGCCGGACGAGGGCCGGAACTCGCCCGAGTGCCGCTGCGGGGTCTTGCCGGCGAAGACCAGCCGGGGGCCGTCGGAGGGGCTGCCGAAGTGGATGACGCTACCGGGTCCGACGCCCGCTTCGTGGACCCGCCTGCCGTCGGCGTACGTGCCGTTCGTGCTGTTCTCGTCCTGGATCGTCCAGTGGTCCGCCTCGGGCCGCAGGACCGCGTGGTGCCACGAGACCCGGACGTCGTCGATGACGATCTCGCTCGACGGGTCCCGCCCGACGTGATAGTCGCGGCTCGGACTCAGCACCGTGGAGCCCGTCTCCGTTTCGAGGACGAGTTCGGGCGCCGTCGGCGCGACCGACCGCTCTCCCATGCCCCGAATTCTAGCTATTCGTTCATATATGCGCCTGATCAGTGGCTCATGGCCGGTGCTGTGCGAGGTCCGCGAGGCGGGTCAGGGCGGCAGGCTCCTCCGTGACCTTCCGGCACCACTCGGGGGGGGAGCCGGGCGAGGAGCAGTTCCAGACGGGGGGCCGGCCGTCGTGGGGGGGAGCGGCCGATCCGTCGGGCCGCCTCGGTGATGTGGACGAGGAGGGCACGTCCGTCACTCGGGTCGGGACGCCGCTCCACCCGCCGAGTCCACCGGCGTCCGCACCGACGCTGCCCGCGCCCGGGCGCACGCAGCGTCGGGGGCGCGAAGAAGGTGATCGCCGCCGTCGCGGCGACCGGCGAGGACGTCACGATCGTCCTCGGTGTGACCAGGACGCTCACGAGCCGCGGCGGCACACGATCGTCTCCGCCCTGAGGCTGCTGGTCGGCGGGACCCTCCGGGACCCACCCGGCGGCGGTCAGGCCGCGGAGCTGCCGAGGGCGGCGGCGGTCCGCTGCATGCGCAGCGCGTCGACGGATTCGGCGAGCAATTCGTACTCGGTGGTGTCGTCGCTGGTGGCGATGCGGACGAGCTTTCCGGCGGCCAACTCCTCGGCGACCAGCTCCTGTTGGAGGGTGTCACCGCACCAGGCGCGCAGGACGCTCGGCACGTCCGGGACGGTGTCCGCCACCGGCGCGATCGAGTTCGGCGGGAAGGTGGGATCCTCGGGTTGCGGATCGAGCCGCGACGCCATCCAGGAGGCACGGTCCCGCATCCACCACAGGGCCAGCGCCAGGGTGGGCGCGCGATAGGTCCCCAACGGGACGCCGATGCGTCTACCTCCGCATATTCCGTATGCGGTCACATGGCACAGGAATTCGTCGTGCACGATCGCTCCCCCATTGCAACGCCCTCCGCCGGCCCGGCCTCGCTTTCCCTGCGGCTCGCTCACTGCGTGCGGCTCGTTCGTGGTGCACGGTGGTACTGCGCGCGTCGTGCATGGTCGTGCAGCGCGCGGGCGTGGCTGAATCGCCCTGTCACTCGAGTATCGCCACTCCTGACACTCTGTCACCATGCCATTCCAGCCAGTCTCCTGGCATATTCACCGCCGGGTTTGGCCGAAACGCGACTCGCTGCCCTTACCCGGGAGGTAATCGACGCCCTCGGGCGTCGGCGGGCATGGTTGCGGCATCGGATCCCGGCGGAGAGCCACCGCCCGGAATCCACTCACTGACCAGCAACTACCCTACTTTCCACGGAGGTTGATCCACCATGTCCGCAACCGACGACCGTTACGAGAACGCCGTCGCCCGCTACTTCGAGGCCTGGAACGCCACTGACCGGGACGCGCTCGCCAAGGCGGTCGCCGCCGCCTGGAGTACGGACGGCAGCTACACCGACCCGCTGGCCGAGGTCCGCGGGCACGAGGGGATCGCCGGGGTGATCGCGGCGGCGCACGAGCAGTTCCCGGGGTTCTCCTTCCGGCCCGCCGGACCGGTCGACGGGCACCACGACATCGCCCGCTTCGGCTGGGAACTGGTCAACGCGGCCGACGGCACGGCGCCCGTCGCGGGATTCGACGTGATCACCCTGGACGGCGAGGACCGGATCCGCAGCGTGTACGGATTCCTGGACCGCGTGCCGACCCAGTGACGCTCCAGCGCCTCCGGTCCGTCAGCACGGAGTCCGATGAGTCTTCCCGCCTCCGGTGGTCTCTTGAACAGGACACCCACCGGAAGCGGAGGACCACATGAGCACCATCGGCAAGGAGGAGGGCGACAGCGTGACGGTCCGCCCGGAAGAGCGTCTCAGCCCGTGAGCGCCGCCCGTGCGACGTCACGGTAGCGCCGCGGCGCGACACCCGTCGTCCGCTTGAAGGCGTTGCTGAAGGCGCTCTCGGACGTGTAGCCGACCCGCTGGGCGAGGGCCGACACCGACGTCTCGCCGTCCCGCAGGGCCCGGCGGGCCAGACTCATCCGCCAGTCCAGCAGATACGTCAGGGGCGGCACCCCGGCCACGGCCCGGAAACGCTCGGAGAAGGTGGTCCGGGACATGGCCGCCGCCCTGGCGAGCTCCTCCAGCTGCCAGGGGCGACCCGGATCGGCGTGCATGAGCCTCAGCGCCGGGGCGATGCGCTCGTCGGCGAGGGCGCGCAGACGTCCGGCCGGGAGGGCGTCGGCGTCCGCGAGATAGGCACGCAGGACCTGGACGAACATGAGCTGGGCGAGCTGGTCGGCCGCGAAGTCGGCCCCGGCCCGCTCGGCGGTCAGTTCGCGCAACAGCTGGTCGAGCAACCAGCGCATGACCGGCGCCTCCTCGGCGCCGGCCCGGACACACAGCAGCGGCGGCAGGGCGTGCAGCAGCAACTCCTCGCCCGCCCGGCCCAGTTCGATGTGCCCGCCGACGAAGACGGCGTCCTCTCCGCCGCCGTAACGAATCATGGACCCGGAGGTGTCCGCGAAGAGTGTCGCGGCGTCCGCCGGCTCCACGGACGGATCGCTCGCGACCACGAACGCCCGGCTGCCGTCGAACACGGCCACATCGCCCGGCCCCAGCCGGGTGAACTCCGGCAGTCCGTCCAGGGACACCGACATGCCGCCCCGCACCACCGCGGTGATCTTGAGCATCCCGGGCGGCGGGAAGCGCAGCGCCCAGTCACCGCCGGCCGTGAAGCCGCCGGAGATGACACACCGGGCGTCCATGAGAGCGAGGGTGTCGGAAAGAGGGTCCGCAGGCACACCCGTACTATCGCGCAAGTAATGCGGACTTTCAAGCATTCATCGTACGGATGCCCGGTTCTACGGTGGTCGGGAAGGCACACATGAGGAGAGCCGAACCATGACCACCGAGCAACAGCAGCAGCCCCTCCACTCCGGGTTCGACGCCGCGTCCAGCGCCGAGGACGTCATCAAGGGCATCGACCTGACCGGCAAGGTCGCCGTCGTCACCGGCGGCTACTCCGGCATCGGCCTGGAGACCGTGCGCGTCCTGCGGGCCGCGGGCGCCGAGGTCGTCGTACCGGCGCGGGACACCGAAAGGGCGCGGGCCGCGCTCAAGGGGATCGACGGCGTCGAGACCGCGCCCATGGATCTGCTGGATCCGGCCTCGATCGACGCGTTCGCCGAGCGTTTCCTCGACTCCGGGCGGCCGCTGCACATCCTCGTCAACAGCGCGGGCGTCATGGCGACGCCGCTGACGCGTGACGTCCGGGGCTACGAAGTGCAGTTCGCCACGAACCACCTCGGCCACTTCCAGCTGGTCGCCCGCCTGTGGCCGGCGCTGCGCCGGGCGCACGGGGCCCGGGTCGTCTCGGTGTCCTCGTGGGGCCACCGGTTCTCACCCGTCCTGTTCGACGACCCGCACTTCGAGCACCACGAGTACGACCGGTGGGTCGCCTACGGGCAGTCGAAGACGGCGAACATCCTCTTCGCGCTCGGTCTCGACGAGCGGGGCAAGGCGGACGGGATCCGGGCCTTCGCCCTGCACCCGGGAAGCATCGTCGACACCGGTCTGAAGAAGTACCTGGCCGAGGAGGACCTCAGGGCCGTCGGCGTCCTCGACGCGGACGGCCGGCCGATCCTCGACCCGGAACGGCAGCTGAAGACCGTCGAGCAAGGGGCGGCCACCAGCGTGTGGTGCGCGACCAGTCCCCTGCTCGAGGGCAGGGGCGGCGTCTACTGCGAGAACAGCGACATCGCCCCTCCGATGTCCGCGGAGGAGGGCCGTGCGTGGTCCCTCGGGAACAGGACGGCCAAGGCCGGCGTGGTGCCCTACGCCGTGGACCCGACGGCGGTCGACCGCCTCTGGGAGCTCAGCGAGCGGCTCACCGCCTGACGACCTGGCCGCACGGCCCGGTCGGCTTCTCCTACGGCCTGATCAGCGAGCCTCAGCCCTTGATGATCGCGTCGATCCGCGCCAGCTCCTCCGCGGTGAAGTCCAGGGCGCGGGTGGCCGCGACGCTGTCCTCCAGCTGCTGGGGGCTGCTCGCGCCGATCAGCGCGGAGGTCACCCGGCCGCCGCGCAGCACCCAGGCGAGCGCCAGCTGCGCCAGGGACTGGCCGCGGGACTTGGCGATCTCGTCGAGGGCGCGCAGCTGCCGTACCAGGTCCTGGGTGACCGTGTCGGCGCTCAGGAAGGGGCTGTCGCTCGCGGCGCGCGAGCCCTCCGGGATGCCGTCGAGGTAGCGGCTGGTGAGCAGGCCCTGCTCCAGCGGGGAGTAGGCGATGGAGCCGACCTGCAGCTCGTCGAGCGTGTCCAGGAGCCCCTCGTCCTCGGGGCGGCGGTCGAGCATCGAGTAGCGCGGCTGGTGGATCAGCAGCGGGGTGCCCAGCTCGGCCAGGATGCGGGCGGCTTCCCGGGTCTGCTCCGCGGAGTAGTTGGAGATGCCGACGTAGAGCGCCTTGCCCTGCTGGACCGCCGAGTGCAGGGCGCCCATCGTCTCCTCCAGGGGAGTCTCCGGGTCGGGGCGGTGCGAGTAGAAGATGTCCACGTAGTCCAGGCCCATCCGGGCCAGGCTCTGGTCGAGCGAGGACAGCAGGTACTTGCGGGAGCCCCACTCGCCGTAGGGGCCCGGCCACATCAGGTATCCGGCCTTGGTGGAGATGACCAGCTCGTCGCGGTGCTGCGCGAAGTCCGCCTTCAGGGCGTCGCCGAGGGCCGACTCGGCGGCGCCGGGCGGCGGACCGTAGTTGTTGGCCAGGTCGAAGTGGGTGACACCGAGGTCGAAGGCGCGGCGCAGGATCGCGCGCTGGGTCGCCACCGGCCGGTCGGGGCCGAAGTTGTGCCACAGGCCGAGCGACAGCGCGGGCAGCTTCAGTCCGCTGCGTCCGGTGCGCCGGTAGGGCATGTCCGCGTAACGGTCGGGGTGTGCGGTGTACAACGCGTGCTCCTGGAAGGCCGGGAAAACAGGTCTCCACTCTCGCGCGGGCACGGTGCAGAGGTCCAACGGGAGAATCGGATGGGACTGAGCGACGGCGCTTCTCAATCGGCGACTACTGTGGTGCCCCATGGAACTGCGCCACCTTCAGCACTTCGTCGCGGTCGCCGAGGACCAGCACTTCACCCGGGCGGCGGAACGGCTGATGGTGTCGCAGTCGGGACTGTCGTCCTCGATCCGTGCCCTGGAGCGGGAGCTTCAGGCCCCGCTGTTCGTGCGCACCACCCGTCGGGTCACGCTCACGGAGGCCGGTCGCGCCCTGCTCGGCGAGGCCGAGCGGATCCTCGCCCAGGTGCGCTCGGCGCAGGACGCCGTGGCCGCCGTACAGGGCGTCCTGCGCGGCACGCTCTCCCTGGGCACCGAGCAGTGCATCGCGGGCGTGGACGTGGCCAAGCTTCTCGCGGCGTTCCGGCGGCGCCATCCCGACGTCGAGATCCGGCTGCGGCAGGCGGGTTCCGAGGCGCTGGCCGAGGAGGTCGCCGCGGGCCGTCTCGACCTGGCCTTCGCCGTCAGGACGCGGGCGGACGGGGACCAGCTGCGGTCGGTCCCGCTGACCAGCGAGCCGATGACCGTGCTCTGCCATCCCACGCACCACCTCGCGACCGCCGCCGTGGTCACGCCCCAGGAACTGGGCGGCGAGGCCTTCGTCGACTTCCACCCCGACTGGGGGCCGCGCCGCACCACGGACGCGGCCTTCGCGGCGGCGGACGTACGGCGGACGGTGGCGCTGGAGGTCAGCGACGTGCACAGCCTGCTGGAGCTGGTCCACGAGGGCCTCGGCATCGCCGTCGTGCCCCGCCACTTCGGCCACAAGCGCGAGGCCGGCGATCTCACCGCCCTCCCTTTCAAGGGCGCCTGTGAAACCTCGTACGAGACGGTCGCCATGCTGCCGCCGCCGGACGCCACCAGTCCGGCGGCGCGGGCGCTGATGGTGCTTCTCGACACCCCGCAAGAGGGGGTCTGACACCACCCCCGGAGGGGCTCCAGCACTCCTGACCGGGCCCGCTGCCCGGCCGCAGACTCGTGGACGTCCACCAAGGCGACTGCGAGGCTGGAGTACGGAGATGGCGGATCACACACGACGGACGGTCCTGCGCGGGACGGCGGTCGCGGCGGCGGGAGGGCTCGTCGGCGCGATGGGGGGCCGGGTGGCAGCGGCGGCGGCACCGGTGCCGGGCACGGCGACACGGGGCGGGCATCGGTTCCCCTTCCTGGAGGGGGCGTTCAAGCCCGTCACCGAGGAGCTGACGGCGTTCGACCTGCCGGTCACCGGACGCGTTCCGCGCGAGCTGAACGGCCGCTTCCTGCGCAACGGCCCCAACGTCCTGGGCCTGGAGGATCCGCGCGCCCACCACTGGATGCTCGGTGAGGGCATGGTGCACGGCGTGCGGCTGCGGGACGGTCGCGCGGAGTGGTACCGCAACCGCTGGGTCCGCTCGGCCTCCGTGGCGAAGAAGCTCGGCGAGCCGTACGCCGGGCCCGTCCCGCCGGACGACTTCCCGTGCAACACCCATGTGATCGGGTACAGGGGACGGATCCTGGCCCTCCAGGAGAGCGGGCCACTGCCGTACGAACTCGACCACGAGCTCGGCACGGTGGGCGCGTACGACTTCCGCGGCACCCTCGAAGGGGCCTTCACCGCCCACACGAAGTTCGACGCGGCGGCCGGAGAACTGCACGCGATCGCCTACTACCCCACCTGGGACCACGTCCGGCACCAGGTGATCGACCACACCGGCCGGGTCGCGAGGACCACGCGGATCCCGGTGGCGGACGCGCCGATGATGCACGACTTCGCGCTCACCGAGAAGTACGTCGTGATCTTCGATCTGCCCATCACCTTCGCCCCCGCGGGAGCGGAGCGGGGCGACCTCGTGCCGTACGTCTGGAACGAGAAGCACCCGACGCGGGTCGGTCTGCTGCCACGCGCGGGGGGCGAGGTCCGCTGGGTCGAGGTGGATCCGGTCTTCTACTCGCACACCCTGAACGCGTACGACGAGGGCTCGTCCGTGGTCGTCGACATGACGACCTACCCGGCGCCCTTCTACGTCGCGGGCCGCGGCTCCGACGGACCGTACGGCGCCGGCACCGCCTCGCTCGAACGCTGGACGATCGACGTGGCGCACGGCCGGGTGCGCGCCAGGACGCTCGACGACCGTCCCCAGGAGTTCCCGCGCGTCCACGAGGCGTTGGTGTCCAGGCGGCACCGTTACGCCTACACGGCCGCCGCCGCGGACATGACCCTGGCGTATCTGACGACCGATGGGAACCCGCCCGACCGGGCCTTCGCCAACGCGCTGATCAAGCACGACCTGCTCCGCGGGACCACGCAGGTCCACCGGCTGCCGCGGGACGCCACCGCGGGGGAAGCCGTCTTCGTCCCCTCCGAGGGCGCACGGGCCGAGGACGACGGCTACGCGATCGCCTATGTGCACCATCCCGATCGCGGGGCCGCCGACCTGGTGATCCTGGCCGCCCAGGACTTCACGGGCGAGCCGGTCGCCCGGATCCATCTCCCGGGGCGGGTGCCGCTCGGATTCCACGGGAGTTGGATTCCGGACGCGTGAGCGACCGCGATGCGCGATGGTGGACGCATGCATGCAAAGGACATCCTCATCGACGCGTACAGCCGCATCCAGGAAGAGGTCCATGCCGCCGTCGGGGGCCTGTCGCCGGACGTTCTCAACGCCCGCCCCTCGGACGACGCCAACTCCGTCTCATGGCTGGTCTGGCACCTCACCCGCGTCCAGGACGACCATGTCGCGGACGCCGCCGGGCTCGAGCAGGTCTGGCTCGCGCAGGACTGGGAGAAGCGCTTCGGGCTCGATCTGCCGCGCCGGGACACGGGGTACGGGCACAGCTCCGCGAAGGTCGCCAAAGTGCGGGTCGACTCCGGTGACCTGCTGACCGGGTACTACGACGCCGTGCACGAACAGACGCTGGAGTTCCTGCGCGGGCTGACCGCCAAGGACTTCGAGCGGATCGTGGACGAGCGCTGGGATCCCGCGGTCACCCTCGGAGTACGGCTGGTCAGCGTCCTGTCCGACGATCTGCAGCACGTCGGACAGGCCGCCTATGTGCGGGGGCTGGTTCAGAGCGCGTAGCCGGGCAGCACGACGTCCTCGATGAGGGCCCTGCGCTCGTCGAACGGGATGAACGCGCTCTTGACGGCGTTCACCGTGACCCTGCGCAGGTCCTCCACCGTCCAGCCCGCCTCCTCCACCAGCAGCGCCATCTCGCGCGTCATCGTCGTGCCCGACACCAGACGGTTGTCGGTGTTCAGGGTGACGCGGAAGCCGAGGTCGCGCAGTGCGGTGATGGGGTGCTCGGCGATGGAGGTCGCGGCACCCGTCTGGAGGTTCGACGTCGGGCACATCTCCAGGGCGATACGGCGGTCGCGCACCCAGCCCGCGAGGCGGCCGAGCTTGCCGTCGACGATGTCCTCGGTGATGCGGACGCCATGGCCGATGCGCTGGGCACCGCAGACCTGGAGGGCCTGGTGGATGCTGGGCAGGCCGTGGGCCTCACCGGCGTGGATGGTGAACGGGACGCTCTCGCCGCGCAGGTGCTCGAAGGCGGCGAGGTGGTCGGCGGGCGGGAAGCCGTCCTCGGCACCCGCGATGTCGAAGCCGACGACGCCGGCGTCCCGGAACGCCACCGCGAGGTCGGCGATCTCCCGGGTGCGGTCGAACATGCGCATCCCGCACAGCAGGGTGCCGACCCGGACCGGGGTGCCCGCTGCCGCCGCCTTGGCCATACCGGCCGCCAGGCCCTCCTGCACGGTCTCGACGACCTCGGGCAGGGTCAGGCCGCCGTTCACCATCAGCTCGGGCGCGTACCGGACCTCGCCGTAGACGACGCCGTCCCCGGCCAGGTCGAGCACGTACTCCTCGGCCGTGCGCAGCAGGCCCTCGCGGGTCTGCATGACCGCGAGGGTGTGCTCGAAGGTGGCTATGTAGCGCACCAGGTCACCGGAGTTGGCGGCCTCGTAGTACCAGGCGGCCAGCGCGTCCGGGTCGGTGGTGGGCAGCGTGTGACCGACCGTCTCGGCGAGCTCCACCAGCGTGGCGGGGCGCAGGCCGCCGTCGAGGTGGTCGTGCAGCACGGCCTTGGGGAGGCGGCGGATGGTGTCGATGTCGATGCGGGGCGCGGTCATGCGTGTCGTTCCTCGGCAGGTTCTGAACAGATGGGTGGATGTCAGGCGGTGGCGGGCTGGAGCAGGTCCCAGCGGTTTCCGTACAGGTCCTGGAAGACGACGACCGAGCCGTACGGTTCGTGGCGCGGCTCTTCCAGGAAGGTGACGCCCGCCTCGTGCATGCGGGCGTGGTCGCGGGCGAAGTCGTCGGTGTGCAGGAAGAAGCCCACGCGCCCGCCGGTCTGGTCGCCGACCCGGCCGCGCTGCGCCTCGTCCTTGGCCCGGGCCAGCAGCAGTCCGCTGCCGCCGCCCTCCGTGCCCGGCTCGACGACGACCCAGCGGGAGCCGTCGGGCCGCGGCTGGTCCTCGACGAGCCTGAACCCGAGGGCTTCGGTGTAGAAGCGGATCGCCTCGTCGTAGTCGTCGACGACGAGGGTGACCAGCGCGATGCGTCGCATCGGGACCCCTTAGGTAGTTATACGTAACACGCTAGGGTACGGCATCCCACCGCATGCTCCCGCCCGCCCTGCCCATGCCGATTCGCCAGGTGCGGCAGGGTGCGGGACGCTGGGCACACCCTCGGCCCCCGCCGCCCGCCGGCGTCCGGCAAGGCCGTGGCTCACGCAGGGCGTTCATCTTTCGTGGCCGCCGCGGGAACGATCTCGGCCCGCCGATCGTCTACAGTTCTGTAGACCGTCTACAGGATTGTAGTCAACGCGGACGCGGTCTTCCGACGCGCCCGCACGCCTTCATGGAAGGGGCCTCCGTCGATGTCCGCAGCCCTGCACACCGCGCCGCCGTACGCGGTCGATGTTCCCCGGGCCCTGTCATGAGGCGTGCGGACGCATCCGACCTCGCGGGCTCGATCGCGGTCGGCAGCCTGGTCGCCTTCGTGCTGCTGACGCTGGTCGTGACCGGCCAGGACGGTGCCCCGCTCTTCGGCGACCAGGACCTCAACTCCTGGTCCGCGGGCCACCGCCCGCCCGTGGCCCTGGCCGTGGCCCGCGGGCTGACCTACACGGGCACGGGCGTCCTGCCGTACCTGCTGGTCGCGCTGGCAGGTGTCGTCCTCGGTCGCACCGCACGGCAGCGAATCCTCTTCGCCCTCGGCTGCGTCGGCTGTCTCGCCGCCGCCCAGGCCGTTCGGTACGGCGTGATGTCCCTGGTCGCCCGCCCCCGGCCCGCGACGGTGGAGTGGGCCACGCACGCCTCCGGCTGGTCCTTCCCCTCGGGCCACACCACCACGTCCGCCATCACCGGCGGCCTGCTCGTCCTCGCGGTGCTCGCGCGGGCGCCCCGCGGCGGGCGCACCCTCGCGGCGCTCCTCGCATGCTGGGCCGTCCTGGTCGGACTCACCAGGGTCTACCTGGGCGTCCACTGGTTCTCCGACGTGCTCGGCGGCTGGCTGTTCGCCCTGTGCTGGCTGAGCCTCAGCGTCTACACCCTCGCCCGCGTCGCCCCGCACACGTTCTCCGCCATATCGGCGCTCCGTCTCCGCCCCGGTCCCACGACGACGGAAGAGCGCCCCGATGACTCCCACCCGCACCGCGAAGTCCCCCCTCACTCGGCTCCGTGACCACCTCGGCTGGGCCGTCGGCGCGTCGTACCTCGCCGCCGCGGCCCTGCCGGCGCCGGGGCGATGGTTGCGTCATCCGCACCTGATCGGGGTGGCCGGGTTACCGCACCTCGCCTTCGAGACCCCGCGTTTCCTGCTGTCCCTGCTCCTGTTCACCGCCGGCCTGCAGGTGCCGGTCCACGCACTGCGGGCGCTGGCCAGGCGCCCCACCGCACTGCTGACCGGGCTCGTCCTCCATCTGGTCGCACCCCTGCTGATCATTCCGGGCGTCGCCTTCGCCCTGAGCCGGTCGCCCGACAGCGACGGGGGCAGCGGAATGATCGCGGCGATGATCCTGATCGTCGCGATGCCGGTGGCGGCCGGGGCCACCGTGTGGACGAGCAAGGGGGACGGCGATCAGTCGACGACCGTGGGCCTGGTGCTGGCGTCCACGATCGTCAGCCCGCTCACGATCCCGGTCACCATGACGGCCCTGTGCCCCCTGCTGAGTGGCGACTACGCGAACACGCTGGCGGGGGCCGCCCTGACCACCGGACACGCCTTCGCGCTCACGGGCGTCCTGCTCCCCTGCGGCGCCGGAATCCTGTGCCGGCTCGCCCTGCCGGACCGTGCGCTGACCCGCCTCCTCGCCGCCGCGGTCCCCACGGCGATGATCGGCTCACTGCTCCTGACGTACGTCAACGCCAGTGGTGTCCTCGGCCCCTTCCTCACCCATCCCGAGCCGGTGCTGCTGGTGGCGGCGCTGGTCGTCGCCGCCACCGTCTGCGGACTGTCGTTCGCCCTGGGCGGGATCACGGCCCGCGCACTGCGCCTGGACGCTCCGGAGGGCGCCTCCGTGACGCTGGCCTGCGGGATGAACAACAGCAGCGCGAGCGCGGTCCTCATCACGACGACCCTGCCCGACCGGCCGCACGTGCTGCTGCCGGTGCTGGCGTACAGCCTGCTGCAGAAGGTGGCCGCGGGGCGCGTCGTGCGGGCCGGGGGCAGACCGGGCGTCCGCGCATGACATCGTGGAGATCAACTCGGGGCCGGCCCCACCGGCTCCTGCCCAGCGCTGCCCCACAGGAGTTGAGTGCGATGTCCGAGCTGCCGAAGCCGACCGGAGCCCCCGCCCATCAGAACGTGACCTTCCCCAGCGCCGGGACCACGGCCCACGGCTATCTGGCGTTGCCGCCGTCCGGGCAGGGACCCGGGGTGATCGTCATCCAGGAGTGGTGGGGTCTGACCGACCACATCGCGCAGGTGGCGGACCGGCTGGCCGCGGAGGGCTTCGTGGCCCTCGCGCCCGACCTGTACGGCGGCAATGTCGCCCATGACAGCGGCGAGGCCTTCCGGATGATGAAGGAGCTGCCGGTGTCGCGCGGCGTCGAGCTGCTCTCCGGTGCGGTCGATCACCTGCTCGGGCTGCCCGAGGTCACCTCGGACACGGTGGGCGCGGTCGGCTTCTGCATGGGCGGCGGCTTCGTCGTCTACCTGGCCGCGGCGGACCCCCGGGTCAGCGCGGCGGTGCCGTTCTACGGCGTGATCCAGGGTGAACTGCCCGACTTCTCCCGCCTGAAGGCGCAGATCCTGGGTCACTACGGCGAACTCGACACGAGCATCCCGAAGGAGAACCTGGAGCAGCTGAGGGAGGCGGTCCAGCAGCAGGCCGGCATCGCCGCGGACTTCCGTCTCTACCCGGCCAACCACGCCTTCTTCAACGACGGCCGACCGGAGACGTACGACCGCGAGTCGGCCGCGCGGGCCTGGGAGAGCACGGTGCCCTTCCTGCACGAGCAACTGGGCTGAGGAGGTCACCCGGGGTGGCCCGACGAGGACCGCCCCCGGTGGCGGGGCCCGTCGGTCACTCGCCCGGCCGATGGAGTGCGTCGAGGCGGGCCATCTCGTCGTCGGTGAGCCCGAGCGCGCCGGCGGCGACGTTCTCGACGAGATGGTCCGGGCTGCCCGTGCCGGGGATGGCGAGCACGTGCGGGCCCTGCCGCAGGGTCCACGCTAGGCGTACCTGCGCGGGCGTCGCGCCGTGCGCACGCGCGACGGCGAGCACCTCGTCACCGTCGCTGCCGCTCGGGCCCTGCGCGCCGCCCTTGCCCGCGATCGCGAAGAACGGCACGAACGCGACGCCCTGTTCCCCGCACGTGCGCAGGAGTTCGTCGGTCTCGGCGTTCGGGGAGTCGAGCCCGTACTGGTTCTGCACGCTCACCACCGGCGCGATGGCCTGCGCCTCCTGGAGGTGCCGGAGTCCGATGCTCGACAGGCCGAGGTGCCGGATCAGCCCCGCCTCGCGCAGCTCGGCCAGCGCGCCGAAGTGCTCGGCGATCGAGTCCTGCCCCGTCCTGCGCAGATACACGAGGTCGAGGTGGTCGCGGCCCAACTGCCGCAGGTTCTCCTCGACATGGGCACGGAGCTGGTCCGGCCGGGCCGGGGTGCCCCACTCCCCCGAGTAGTCGCGGAACGGCCCGACCTTGGTGGCGATGACCAGGTCGTCGGCGTACGGGGCCAGCGCGCTGTTGATCAGCTCGTTCGCGGAGCGCAGCGACGAGAAGTAGAACGCGGCGGTGTCGATGTGGTCGACACCCAGCTCGATCGCGCGGCGCAGCACGGCGATCGACCGGTCGCGGTCGCTGGGCGTGCCGAGGTGGAAGGCCGCGCTGCCCGTCAGCCGCATCGCGCCGAAGCCGATGCGGCGGACGGGGAGATCTCCGAGCGTCCAGCCGCCCGAAGCTGCCGCAGTGATCGTTTCCGAGGTCATCGCGGCAGTTTCGCACACCCTTTCCGGGCCCGGGCGGCTGCCGTCGACGGCCGCTCAGCAGTAGAGGTTGCCGCCGGCCGAGGTCCCGAGGATCTGCACGAAGCGCTGATAGGCGTCCACCCTGCTCTGCACCTGTGCCGGGTTCTTGCCGTCGCACTCCAGGGAGCCGTTGATGCTGCGGATGGTCTGGCCGAATCCCGCGCCGTTGACCATGGCGTTGTGGCCCGTCATGCTGCCGGGGCCCGTCTGCGTGTTCCAGTACCAGAGGCCGGTCTTCCAGGCCACGGCGGCGTCGTTCTGCACCAGGTAGGGGTTGTTGAGGAGGTCGATGCCGAGCGCGTCGCCCGCGGCCTTGTAGTTGAAGTTCCAGCTGAGCTGGATCGGGCCGCGGCCGTAGTAGGCCGACTGTCCGGCCGGGCAGCCGTAGGGCTGGCTCCAGTCGCAGTAGTGCGGGTAGTTGGCGGTGTTCTGCTCCACCACGTAGACCAGGCCGCCGGTCTCGTGGCTGACGTTGGCGAGGAAGGCCGCGGCCTCCTGCTTCTTCACGGTGTCGCTGCCGGTGTTGGCGAACGCCGGATAGGCGCTCATCGCCGCCCGCAGTCCGCTGTAGGTGTAGAAGGAACTCCGGTTCGGGAACATCTGGTTGAACTGCGCCTCGCTCACCACGAAGCCGTCGGAGGGAGGCGTGGAACCTCCGTCGCAGGCGTAGGGGTCCCAGTACCAGGTGCTGATGGTGGGGTCGTAGCCCGGGTTGTCG
Source organism: Streptomyces diastatochromogenes (assembly GCA_001550305.1). GTDB lineage: Bacteria > Actinomycetota > Actinomycetes > Streptomycetales > Streptomycetaceae > Streptomyces > Streptomyces mirabilis_D. The sequence goes on along the minus strand of LRTP01000549.1, from coordinate 3,766 downwards.
TGCTCGGCGATGTAGGTCTTCCCGTCGGTGTAGCGGACGACGTCACCGGTGACGTACGACCTCCCGGCCACCCAGCTCGGGTAGCTCGAACAGGCGGCGGCGGAGGCACCGGCGGCCGGTAGCAGCACCGGGGTGGCGGACGCGAGGGCGAGGGCGATCAGGACTGCGGAGATGCGGCGCCTCGACACAGGTCAACTCCTTTGCGGGACACGGCCGCTCCCGGACAAGGGCAGCGCGGAGCGGAGCCTTGTGCGCACGTGCCGGCGGGGCCGGCCACGGCGTCGGGGGCGGCCGTGGTGGGGGGTGTGGAGCCACACTCAACCGCTTTGGTATGTACCAGTCAAGGGTGTAGACCAGTCAGATCTGACAACGTTGGCAGAGAGCGCTGCACAACGGTGCCCCGGCAGATCCTCGACGATCCACCGGGGCGCCATCGGGGCCGACTCAAACCAGCGGCTTCTCCAGCACCGCCTTGCGGTGGCTGAACGTCTCGATGGAGTAGCGGCCGTGGTAGCGGCCCATGCCGCTCTCGCCGACCCCGCCGAACGGCAGGTCGGAGACGGTCAGATGGGCGAGCGGCAGACCGAGGCCGAGGCCTCCGGAGGACGTCTCCTCGGCGATCCGCTCCCGGGTGGTGTCCGACTCGGTGAAGACGTAGAGCGCCAGGGGCTTGTCGCGGTCGTTGATGAAGTCGATGGCCTCGTCCAGCCCCGTCACCGTGACGATCGGCAGGATCGGTCCGAAGATCTCCTCCTGCATCACGGGGGCCTTGGGGTCGACGTCGGCGAGGACGGTGGGCGCGAGGTACTTGGTGGCCCGGTCTCCGGTGCCGCCGATGACGGTGCGCCCGGAGTCGAGCAGCGAGCCGAGCCGGTCGAAGTGCCGCTCGTTGACGATCCGTCCGTACTCGCCCGACCGCTGCGGATCGGCACCGAACAGGGCCTCGACGGCGCGGGCAAGCTCGGGCTCCAGCGCGCGGGCGGTCTCCGGGTCGGTGAGGACGTAGTCCGGCGCGACGCAGGTCTGACCGGCGTTGAGGAACTTGCCGCGGGCGAGCCGGTCGGCGACGACGGACAGGTCGGCGTCACGGTCGACGAACGCCGGGGACTTGCCGCCCAGTTCGAGGGCGACGGGGGTGAGGTGCTCGGCGGCGGCCCGCATCACGATCCGGCCGACCGCGCCGTTGCCGGTGTAGAAGATGTGGTCGAAGCGCTCCGCCAGCAGCGCGGTGGTCTCCGGGACGGCGCCCTCGACGACGGCGACCGCGTCGGTGTCGAGGTAGCGCGGCAGCAGGCGGGCGAGGGCGGCGGAGGTGGCGGGGGCGAGCTCGCTGGGCTTGACGACGACCGCGTTACCCGCGGCCAGCGCGCCGAGCATCGGCGTCAGCAGGAGCTGCACCGGATAGTTCCAGGGGGCGATGACCAGCACGACACCCAGCGGGTCGTACCGCGTCCAGGCCGTCGCGTCGGCGCCGAGGTGGGCGGGGACCGGGGCGGACTCGGGGCGCAGCCACTCGTCGAGGTGGTCGAGGGTGTGGTCGATCTCGCGCACGGTGAAGTCGATCTCGGTGCGGAAGGCCTCGGTGGAGCTCTTGCCGAGGTCCGCGTGGAGGGCCTCCGCGAGCTCGGCGCCGTGCGTGGTGAGCAGTTCGCGCAGGCGGCGCAGCTGGGTGGTGCGCCACGCGAGGGGCTTGGTGCGGCCGGAGCGGAAGGTGGCGCGCAGCCGGGCCACGATGTCGGCGGGCTGCTCGGGGGTGCGGTCGTTCACGGTGCCTCGCTGATCGGTGCGGACCTGGCGGCCCACGGGCGGTCGTCGTGAGCCGTAGGGCTCGGTGTAAACGCCAACCTTTCATGTGCCCAAATAAATTCCGAGTGCACCGAGAATACGTTCCGCGATCACGCCGTCACGGACGGAGGTCGCGGTGCGGGCTCGGCGGGAGTGCCGCGCGGGCCCGTTCGAGGTAGGCGCGCTCCGGTGCGCTGCCGGTCAGCGCGATGGCCGCCTCGTACGCCCGTACGGCCTCGGTGTGCCGCCCGAGGCGGCGCAGCAGGTCCGCCCGTACGGCGTGGAAGGCGTGGTAGCCGTCCAGGTCGAGCGCGTCCACGAGGGCGAGCGCCTGCTCCGGGCCCTCGACCTCGGCGACGGCGACGGCCCGGTTGAGGGCGACCACCGGGCTCGGGGCGAGCGCGGCCAGCTGGTCGTAGAGCTGGAGGATCTGGCCCCAGTCCGTGGCGGCCGCGGTCGGGGCGTCGCTGTGTACGGCGTTGATCGCGGCCTGGATCTGGTACGGGCCCGGCCGGTCGCGGCGCAGACAGCGGCGTACGAGGGTCTGCCCCTCGGCGATGAGATCGCGGTCCCACCGCGAGCGGTCCTGGTCGGAGAGGAGGATCAGGTCGCCGTCCGGTGTGGCGCGGGCGGGCCGGCGCGACTCGATGAGGAGCATCAGCGCGAGCAGGCCGAGCGCCTCGGGCTCGTCCGGCATCAGCTCGACGAGGAGTCGGCCGAGCCGGACGGCTTCGGCGCAGAGGTCCTCCCGGCCGCCGTAGCCCTCGTTGAAGATGAGGTAGACGACCGCGAGCACCCCCCTGACGCGGTCCGGGAGGTCCGCGTCGCGCGGGATGCGGTACGGGATGCGGGCGTCGCGGATCTTGGCCTTGGCCCTGACCAGGCGCTGGGCCATGGTGGGTTCGGGCACGAGGAAGGCGCGGGCGATCTGCGGCGTGGTCAGACCGCCGAGAAGGCGCAGGGTGAGGGCCACCTGGGCCTGGGTGGCGAGCGCGGGATGGCAGCAGGTGAAGATCAGGCGGAGCCGGTCGTCGCGCACGGGACCCTCCTCGGCCGGTTCGTCCCGGGCGTACAGCCGCTCGGCCTCGGCGTGCCGGGCCTCGCGCGTGGACTCGCGGCGCAGCCGGTCGACGGCGCGGTTGCGCGCGGTGGTGATGATCCATCCGGCCGGGCTGGGCGGTATGCCCGACTCCGGCCACTTCGCCAGGGCGGTGGTGAAGGCGTCCTGGACCGCTTCCTCGGCGAGGTCGATGTCACCGAGGAAGCGGACGAGGACGGCGACCGCGCGGCCGTATTCGGCGCGGAACACGGCCTCGATGTCGGCGTTCGGGGTCATCCGTCCTCGGCTTCGCCCATGAAGGGCCGCACCTCGATCGGGAGGGTGGTCGCCAGCGTCGCCTTGCGGCCCCATTCCAGCGCCGCGTCGAGGTCGGGTGCCTTGATCAGGCAGATCCCGCCCAGGTACTCCTTGCTCTCGGTGTACGGGCCGTCGGTGACGAGCACGTCGCCGTCCTTGGCGCGCACCACGGTGGCCGTCTCCGGTCCGTGCAGTCCCCCGGCGAACACCCACGCACCGGCCTCGCGCAGCTCCGCGTGGAAGACGTCGAGATTGTGCATGATCTCTTTCAGGATCTCGGGCGCGGGCGGCTCACCGGGCGGCTGCATCACGCTCAGCAGGTAGTACTTCATATGTGCTCCTCGGCCGTGTCGTTCTCGGCTCGTTCTCGGGTGGTCTTTCACTGACTACACGAACCGGAGGCGGCCGGATCGACACACGACACGACGACAGCGGGAGATTTTTTCGATGACCACCCCACCGCATCCGCTCGTCACGGCGGCCGGACGGCTGGCGGCCGAGGTACTGGCCCCACGGGCGGAACGCGTGGACCAGGAGGGCGTGCCGGCGAGCAGCATCGAGGCGGTCAAGCGGTCGGGGCTGCTCGGGGTGAGCGCGCCGGTGGCCTACGGCGGGTCGGCCGCG
>LRTP01000548.1 GCA_001550305.1 Streptomyces diastatochromogenes | reverse complement strand
ACGGGTGATCTTGGTCGAGAACCCGTCTACCAGGAGCTTCGTCGTTCCGTACAACCCATGCCCACCAACACCCCGACGCCACAGCCAGGTTGGAAAGCGCTCACTAGGCGCACTGGCGGAATAAGTGCCGGCAAGGACTCACTCGTCCAATTGCACCGGATCGCGACCTGGGCCGAGAAGGCGGGCTGCCTCCACAAGGTCGTCGTGATCCACATCGATCTGGGTGAAGAGTCTGAGTGGCCGGGCGTACGCGAACTCGCCCAGCGCCAGGCCGAACGCTACGGCCTGCGCTTCCACGTCCCGCGCGCCGAGGGCGGACTCCTCGGCCTGGTCGAGAAGCGCGGCATGTGGCGCGGCTCCTGGTGAGCGGTTGGCGGGTTTGTCGGAGCGTGAGCACGCGGTCTTGGAGGCCATGGCGCGCGGGATGACGAACAGCGAGATCGCCCAGCAGCTGTTCCTGTGCGAGTCGACGATCAAGACGCACGTCAGCAAGGTCCTGGCGAAGATCGGCGCCCGCGACCGCGTCCGTGATCATCGCCTACGAGGCGGGGCTGGTCAGCCCGGACTGAGACCGCCCACCACCTCGAGCGGTGGACGAGGTGAACTTGTCACCCGTGAAGCGTGCAATGTATACGTAGCGCATGGCTTCAATCGGCGACCGCTCCGCAGACCGCCCTGGAATGCAGAACAACGCCGAGCTGGCCTACCAGCGGCTTCGCGAGCGTCTGGTCGCCGGGAGCTACCAGCCCGGCGAGCGTCTCACCGAGCTCGGGCTGTGCGAAGACCTCGGCATGAGCCGCACGCCGGTCCGGGAGGCGCTGCGCCGTCTACAGAGCGACGGACTGGTCGCGTCGACCGGACGCGGCGTCGTCGTCAGCTCCCTGTCCCCGCAGGACATCCAGCATGCTCTGCAGCTGCACGGGGCCCTGGACACGCTTGCCGCGCGCCTTGCCGCCACCGCTCAGCGTGAGGGCAGGCTGTCGCCCGCCCAATTGGCCGAGCTCCAGAAGGCCGGGGACCGTGTCGCCGACCGGGCCGCAGCCGGGGACGCGAAGGGCGTGTGGAACGCCAACCTCGAATTCCACCGTCAGCTGACGCATCTGTCCGGCAACCCGCTGCTCGAGGACGCCAGCGATCGGATCTGGTCGCGGTTCGCGATCGTGAGCCTGACCAACATCAGCCACCGGGACGAGCTCACGCCGGCCCAGCACAACGCCATTGTCGAGGGGATCGTCGCAGGCGACCCCGAGCGCGCCGCCGCGGCCGCCGCCGAGCACGTCCGGGATGCCGCCGCCACGTATTCCGAGGGGCGTCCCGCCGAGGGCCTGGGTCTGCCTCAGGGGTGAACGGGCAGGCCGGGACCGTCTGAACGAGTTCTGTCCAGACTCTAGTTAAGCCCGCGTTGCCAATGTATACATTGCATATGAACGGCGCGGTGGTGCTGATCACACCACCCCACTCGGACGACATCCCAGGCTGACGGCCCGCACGTCCCACAGGACGACGCGAGCGGGATCCGCACCCGGGACGGCGCAGGGTCCGGCGCCGGCAGTTCCACCCTCTCGACCCCACCCCTCCTCCAGGCCCGGCGGACCGCCTCCCGGCACCCGCTTCGAGCGGATCATGTGACGGTCGATCAACGACGACGATCAGTGGAGCCGCATTATGAGAACCTCGCCGAACGCGTTCTCCCGCGCTATGGCACGTCGCAGAACCCGCCTGGTGGCCGTGGCGGTCGTCGCCCTGGCGGCGACGGCCTGCGGCAGCAGCAAGGCTCCGTCTTCCGGGGCCGCCGGCTCCTCCGGCGGGACGATCACGATAGGCATGTCGTTGCCGCTCAGTGGCGCCGTGGCCGACACCTCCAAGGACGGCTACCAGGGCTACCAGGAGTGGGCGGCCTGGGTGAACGCCCACGGCGGCCTGCTCGGCAAGCAGGTGAAGCTGGTCGTCCTGGACGACGCCTTCCAGCAGAACACCGCGCTCGCCGACTACAGCAAGCTGATCGCGCAGAACCACGTCGACCTGCTGCTCGGCACGTTCTCGTCGTTCCTGAACCTGCCGGTGGCCGAGGTGGCCGAGCGCAACAAGTTCGTCTACATCGAGCCCTCCGGCGGGGCCGACTCGATCTTCGCCCGGAACTTCAAGTACCTGTTCTTCGCCCAGCCCGCGACCACCGAGCGCCTGCCGGACCAGTTCGTCGCCCAGATCGCGGCCATGCCCGCCGATCAGCGGCCCAAGACCGCCGCGTACGTGACGCAGGACGACCCGAACACCGCGCCCGCCACCGCGATCTTCAAGCAGAAGCTCACCGCGCTCGGGGTCAAGGCGGTCTACGACACCACCTACGCGCCGGACACGTCCAACTTCGACGCGATCGCCAACACCATCAAGCAGGCGGCTCCCGACCTGGTCATCCAGGGCGCGCTGGCCGACGACGGCGTCTCGCTGATCCGCTCCTTCCAGAAGGTCGGCTTCAGCCCGAAGATGTTCTTCCAGACCAACTCTCCCACCGACCCGAACTTCCCCTCGGCGGTCGGCGTGAAGAACACCGCGGGCATCTTCACCGCCCTCGCCTACAGTCCGCAGGCCCCGTTCCCGGGCAACGCCGACTTCGTCGCGGACTACACCAAGCGCTTCAACACCGCGCCGTCCGAGGACGCCGCGAACTCCTTCACTGCTGGCCAGGTCCTGCAGGCCGCAGCGACCGCGGTTGGGAAGCTGGACCAGACCGGAATCGCCAACTGGCTGCACGCGAACACCGTGCCGACCATCGTCGGCCCGCTGTCCTGGGACGCGTCGGGCAAACCGACCGGTTCGCTCCTGCTGGCCCAGTGGCAGTCGGGCAAGCTCCAGATCATCGCTCCCAGCACAGCCGCCACCAGCAAGGACGTCGTCCTGAACAAGCCCGGGTGGTCGAGTTGAGTTTCACGCACCACTGCGGCACGGCGTCGTCCGAGGAGGCGACGCCGTGATCCTCCTGCTGCAGACGCTCATCTTCGGATGCCTCATCGGCGGCGTCTATGCCCTGATGTCGTCCGGATTCACGCTCATCTTCGGCGTGATGAACGTGATCAACCTGGCCCATGGCTTCGCGATAGTCCTGGGCGCCTGCATATCGTGGTGGCTCTGGCAGAAGACCGGCCTGGACCCGCTGCTGCTCGGCGTCGGCACCAGCGTGGTAATGGCCGGCGTCGGCTGGCTGCTCTACAAGACCGTCGTCTCCCGCGTGCAGCGGATCGACCCCGGCCTGACGCTGGTCGCGACGTTCGCGTTCGCCATGATCGGCGAGGGTGTCATCTCGCTGATCTGGGGCACCGGCATGCACGCCGAGACGCCGTCGTACTTCAACACCTCCTACCACCTGGGATCCATCGCGATCCCGAAGGCCCAGCTGTATGCGTGCATCGGGGCGTTCGCCGTCCTGGGCGCCCTGTTCGCGCTGCTGCGCGGCACATTCCTGGGCCGCGCCATCCGGGCCTGCGCGAGCAGCCGCGACGGCGCCGAACTGGTCGGGATCAACGTCGAGCGCAGCATGGCGCAGATGTTCGCCCTCGGTATCGCGACCACCGGGTTCGGCGGCGCGGCGCTCGGCGTGCTCTACCAGTTCACGCCCGACTCGCAGGACATCTGGATCGGCCGCGTGCTGTGCGTGGTGGTGCTCGGCGGCCTCGGAAGTCTGGGCGGAGCGGCCGCCGGAGCGGTGCTGCTCGGGCTCGGCGAGACGCTGACGTCGACGTATTGGAGCGTCAGCTGGAACACGGCCGTGCCGTACATGTTGATCCTTGCGGTGCTGCTGCTGCGGCCCCAGGGACTGTTCGGCGCGACGATGCGGCGTGAAGGAGTCAAGGCATGAGCGCGCTCACGAGTCGGAACGGCCGACGGGCACTCATCGCCGCGGGCGTGGTCCTGCTGGCCGCCTTCCCGGTGCTGAACGGCAGCATCTACTACCAGAACATGCTGATCCTGACGTTCGTCCTGGCGATCGTCGCGTCGGGATGGAACATCATGTCGGGCTACACCGGCTATGTCTCCCTGGGACACTGCGCGTTCATCGGCATCGGCGCCTACACGGCCGGAATCGCTGCGCAGCACTGGGGAGTCTCGCCCTTCGTCGTGGCACCGCTCGGCGGGGTCACGGCGGCTCTGGCCGCGTTGCTGCTGGGGTTCGTCACGCGCCGCACCCGCGGGGCCGCCTTCGTCATCGTGTCCTTCGCAATGCTCGAACTCACCGGTCTGGTCATCCGCAACTGGAAGTCGTTGACCGGCGGCAGCTCGGGCCTGCTCATGCCGGTGCCGACCTGGGACGTGTCGATTCAGGACTGGCCGTTCTACTACGCGCTGCTGCTCCTGCTCGTGCTGAGTGTCGCGCTGACCGCGTGGATCGCCCGCAGCAAGCTCGGGATCGGGCTCGTCGCGATCCGCGACGACGAGGACAAGGCCGCCGGGATCGGCGTGACCACCGGACTGCACAAGTCGCTGGCATTCATGGCCAGCGCCGTGCTGGTCGGGATGGCCGGAGCGGTCTACGGCTACTACATCAGCTTCTTGGACCCCAGTGCGATGTTCGACATCGTCCTGAGCGTCGAGGCGGTGCTCGCGGCGATGCTCGGCGGCCGCGGCACGGTCTGGGGGCCGATTCTCGGCGCGTTCATCCTGGAGCCGCTCGCCGAGGTCACCGACTCACAGCTCGGCGGTGTCAACGCCGGCGCGATCCGCCTGATCTTCTTCGGCGGCCTGCTCCTGGCCGTGGTCCTCGTCCTGCCGCGCGGAATCATCCCGCAGGCCACCGAGTTCCTGCGACGGCGCCGTCAGCGCGGCAAGACCAGTCCGGTCGGCGCGCGCCTGCTCGACAGCGAGATCCCGGCGACACCCGTCCTGCGTCACGTCCGCCCGGTCGCCGCCGGTGACGTCGAGCCACCGCTTCTCGAACTGTCCGGGGTAACGCGGCGATTCGGTGCGCTGACCGCGGTGGACGACTGCACCTTCCAGGTGCCGCAGGGATCCATCAGTGCTCTCATCGGCCCGAACGGATCTGGCAAGACGACGGTGTTCAACCTCGTCGACGGGACCTATCCGGTGTCCGCGGGGCAGATCCGGTTCGCCGGGCAGCGCATCGACGGTCTGGGCCGCACGCGTCGCACGTTCGTCGGCGTTGCGCGCACCTATCAGCTCCCACGGCTGTTCGAGAGCCTGACGGTGCAGCAGAACGTCACCGCGGCGTCGGGCAGGTTCCACCTGGCCGGTCTCGCGCGCAGCGCGGTGTCCGGCACCGAGGCGGCTCGCGCCCGGGAGCTGCTGGAGTTCGTCGGCATGGGCAACTACCTCGACGCCCGCGCCGGGGCCCTGTCCTACGGCCAGCGCAAGCTGGTCGAACTGGCCCAGGTCCTGATGCTCGACCCGCAGCTCATCTTGCTCGACGAGCCGTGCGCTGGCATCAACCCGACCCTCATTCGGCGACTCGCGTCGCTGATCAGGGCCCTGAACGAAGCCGGGCAGACGTTCCTGATCGTCGAGCACGACATGAGCTTCGTGCTGTCGCTCGCCGACCCGGTCGTCGTCCTGGCGCGCGGAACCGTCCTCGCGACCGGGACGCCGGACGCCATCAGCGCGGACGCCGCCGTCAAGGAGGCATACCTGGGCGAGGACCACGTCCTCACCCAGGCGATGACCGGAGGAACCACATGATCGAGATGAAATCCGTCGTGGCCGGCTACGGCGGCGGCGACGTCCTGCAAGGGGTCGAGCTGATGGTGCGGGAAGGAGCCATCACCTGCATCGTCGGTCCGAACGGCGCGGGCAAGTCCACCGTGCTGCGAGCCATCAGCGGCCAGGTCAGCCCGCGCGAGGGGCACATCACGCTCGCCGGCGAGCGCATCAGCGGACGGACGCCCGCCCAGGTGATCACCGCTGGCATCGTGCAGGTCCCGCAACAGGGCGGGCTGTTTGCCGATCTCACGATCCGCGACAACATGCTGCTCGGCGGATATCTGATCCGGCGCGATCGGGCGAGGTTGAAGCGTCGCATCGCGGAGCTCGGGGAGGCCTTCCCGATCATCCGGGAGCGGGCCGGCGAGCGGGCCGCGAACCTGTCGGGCGGGCAGCGTCGGATCGTGGAGTTCGCCCGCGCGCTGGTGCTGGAGCCGCGCGTGGTGCTGCTGGACGAGCCGACGCTGGGCTTGGATCCGAAGGCCAGCCAGCTTGTGTTCGACAGTACCCTGATGATGCGGGACCTCGGGACGACCGTCCTGATGGTGGAGCAGAACGTGCGCTTCGGTCTGAAGCTCGCCGCGCACGGTGTGGTCATGGAGCGCGGCCGAGTCCTTCTCGAGGACAGCGCCGAAGGGCTGCTCAAGCGGCCGGACATGGCCGCGCTGTTCTTCGGGTCCGCCCCCGGGCCGACAGCCGCAGGGGTGTCCGCCGAGCCTGATCCCGCGCGCGTCGGGGGGGCGAACGCGTGATGGGAACCCGGGTTGGTTTCGTGGGAGCCGGGGCCATGGGCTTGCCGATGGCTCGGCGACTGCTGGACCAGGGTCACGCGGTCACCGTCTACGCGCGCACCCCCGCCAAGGTGGTTTCGCTGCTGGACTCCGGCGCCACGCTCGCCGCATCCCCTGCCGAGGCAGCGGCCGGATCGGTCGTCGTGTTCGGCTGCCTGCGCGACGAGCAGGCCATCGCCGACGTCTACGTAGGCGAGCGCGGGCTGCTGGGCGCGGTCGGTCCCGGCCAGACACTGGTCGAACACGGAACCATCGCCCCGGACCTCGCCCGCAGCCTGGCCGAGCGTGCCGCCGAGCGCGGCGCGGCCTTCCTGGACGTGCCGGTCACCGGCGGGCCGCAGCGCG
>LRTP01000547.1 GCA_001550305.1 Streptomyces diastatochromogenes | reverse complement strand
GACGGCGCGGAGCTGCGCGACCGTGGTCTGGGCTGCCGCGACTGCCGCCTGGGCCGCGGCGACGTTGGGTGTCGGCGTGGCGGCCAGAGCCGTCGCGGCGGCCTGCAACTGCGTGGCGAGCTCACTGCTCAGAGTGGCGCAGGCCCTCGGGGTCGTCGGCGGCGGGGTCGTCGGGGGCGTCGGGGGCTTCGGGCCCTTGGATTCCTGGACGACGGGCGTGACGGGCTGCGGGTTCGTGGCCGCCATGGCCGCCGGGGCTATGACCAGGGACAGGGAAGCCAGGGCCGCGGCCGACGCGACAGCGGACCCGAAGCGCTTGAAGTGGAACATTCCGCGCCTTTCTTTGTGTGTGAGTGAGGAAGCCGGGGAGGTATCCCCCAGCTCAGGAGGCCTCACGGCGTGGCCACCGGCAACTCCATGTGTCCTATTCACTCCGGGTCGTGGCGCCCGCCGACGCCCTCGACGGGAAGAAAGGTGCAGGTCAGAGGCGTGTGACGGAGATGATCCGAACGCGGGTGCCCGCTACTGTGAACGGGCGACCACCTGGAGCGATCATTCCTCGTCGGGCAACGGCACGGGCGGAGCCAGCGGGCGCAGCCACAGCCACAGCAGGAAGAAGATGCCCAGGGCGAGCATGCCGAGGCCGGTCCAGAGGTTGATGTTGACGCCTTGGGCCTTGGCGAGTTCGGCCTTGGAGGCGGTCAGGCCCGCCAGGGTGACGATGACGCCGTAGACGACGAACAGGCCGCCGATGATGGTGCGGATGTCGAAGAGGCGGGTCGCGGTCGCGGACTGGTGCTCCAGCTCCGTGACCTCGCGCTGGACATCACGGTCCGAATAGTGGTCGGACATGGTTGCTCAGGCCTCCTGCGTCAGAACGAGAACGGGATGTAGCAGGCCGCCGCCAGGATCAGCGCGCCCCAGCCCAGCAGTGCCGGCCTGCGGTACCACGCGTCGTCTCCCACGGCCGGCGGCTCGGCCATGCCGGGGGAGACGGTGCCGTAGACCAGGCCCTGGAGGTCCTCCGCCGGTTTGGGGGCCGTGAAGAGGGAGACCGCGACCATCACCACCGCGCCGGCCACGAAGCCCGCGATCGCCGAGACGAAGTTGGCTCCCTGGTCGGAGGGGATGGCGATGATCCCCTGCTTGTAGATGACGAAGTAGTTGACCATCGCGGCCGTCGTGCCTGCCAACAGCCCCCAGAATCCCGACTTCGCCGACGCGCGCTTCCAGAACATGCCGACGATGAAGGCCACGAACATCGGCACGTTGAAGAAGGAGAAGAGGGTCTGCAGGTAGGCCATGATGTTGGAGAAGGACGACGCCAGGAAGGCCGTGCCGATCGACGCCAGGACGCCGATCACCGTGATCAGGCGGCCGAAGCGGACGTAGTAGGAGTCCTCCCGGTCGGTCACGACGTACCGCCGCCAGATGTCCGACGTGAACACCGTGTTGAACGACGAGACGTTGGCCGCCATGCCCGCCATGAAGGCCGCCAGGAGCCCCGTCACCGCGATGCCCAGCACGCCGTTCGGCAGCAGTTCCTGCATCAGGTACGGGACCGCGTCGTTGTACTGGAGGTTCGAGCCGCTCGTGCCGATCCTGGGCACCAGGACCGCCGCCACCAGGCCCGGGATCATCACCAGGAAGACGATGAAGATCTTGGGGAACGCCGCGATGAGCGGGGTGCGCTGGGCCGCCGACAGGTTCTTCGCCGAGAGCGCGCGCTGCACCTCCGCGAAGTTCGTCGTCCAGTAGCCGAAGGAGAGGACGAAGCCGAGGCCGAGGACGATGGTCAGCCAGTTCGCGCCCAGCGGGTTCACATGGCCGATGCCCGTACCGCCCCAGGCGGTGGTGAAGTCACTGCCGTGGCTCTTGTCGAGCGAGTGGGTCAGGCCGTCCCAGCCGCCCACGCGCTTCAGGCCGAGCGCGGCGATCGGGATCAGGGCCGCGAGGATCACGAAGAACTGCAGCACCTCGTTGTAGATCGCCGAGGACAGGCCGCCGAGCGTGATGTACGCCAGGACGAAGAACCCCGCGATCACGATCGCCACCCACTGCGGCCAGCCGAGCAGTGCCTCGACCACGATCGCCAGTGAGTACAGGTTGACGCCCGCGATCAGGATCGCCGCGAAGGCGAACAGGATCGAACTCAGCAGGTGCGCCGCCTTGTCGAAGCGCAGGAGCAGGAACTCCGGGACCGAGCGGACCTTCGAGCCGTAGTAGAACGGCATCATCACCAGGCCCAGGAACACCATGGCTGGGATCGCGCCGATCCAGTACCAGTGCACGGTGTAGACGCCGTACTGCGCGCTGTTCGCGGCCATCCCCAGGATCTCGGTCGCGCCGAGGTTGGCGGAGATGAACGCGAGGCCGGTGATCCAGGCGGGCAGCGACCGCCCGGAGAGGAAGAAGTCGAGGCTGGTTTTGACCGAGGCCTTGGCGGCGAAACCGATGCCGAGCACGACGACGAAGTAGATGCCGAGGATCGTGTAGTCGAGCCCGTTCGTGGGGAGCCGGAGCCCTGCGGCGAGGTATGTGGGGGCATGCATGCCCGTATCCATGCCCCATGAGTCCCACGATGCTGCCCAAGCTTCACAGACACCCCCCAAACCCCCGCAGGCATTGACGTCCCTGTTGCTTTGTGGTTTGTTGTGTTCGGTTATGTTTGATGGTTGGGTGTGGTGTGGATGAGGAGTCCAGCGGTGAAGAAGACCTCGACCCGGCTCGCCGACGGTCGTGAGCTGATCTACTACGACTCACGCGACGACACGGTGCGCGACGCGGTGGACCGCCGCCCGCTGGAGCCCACCGTCACCAGTTCCCAGGTGCGCCGGGACCCGCTGCTCGGCGACTCGGTCGCGATCGCCTCGCACCGCCAGGGGCGCACCTACCACCCCCCGGCGAACGAGTGTCCCCTGTGCCCCTCGCAGGGCGACCGGCTGAGCGAGATCCCGGACTCCTCGTACGACGTCGTCGTCTTCGAGAATCGTTTCCCCTCGCTCGCCGGCGACTCCGGGCGCTGCGAGGTCGTCTGCTTCACCTCCGACCACGACTCGTCCTTCGCCGACCTCACCGAGGAGCAGGCGGGGCTCGTCCTGGAGGCGTGGACGGACCGCACGGCGGAGCTGTCCCACCTCTCCTCCGTCGAACAGGTCTTCTGTTTCGAGAACCGCGGCGAGGAGATCGGCGTCACCCTCGGCCATCCGCACGGGCAGATCTACGGCTACCCGTTCACCACCCCGCGTACGGCCCTGATGCTGCGCTCGCTGGCCGCGCACAAGGAGGCCACCGGCGGCCAGAACCTCTTCGACGACGTCGTCGCACGCGAACTCGCTGAGGGCGACCGGATCGTCCTGGAGACCGAGCGATGGGTCGCCTTCGTGCCGTACGCCGCGCACTGGCCCTACGAGGTCCACCTCTACCCCAAGCGGCGGGTGCCCGACCTGCTCGGGCTCGACGAAGAGACGCGCACAGAGTTTCCCCAGGTCTATCTGGAACTCTTGAGGCGCTTCGACCGGATCTTCGATGGGTCGGGTGGTGGGAAAGAAGGGGAGGGGGAACCTCCGACGCCGTACATCGCCGCCTGGCACCAGGCGCCGTTCGGCGCGCTGGCGGAGTTCGAGGGTGTGAACAGGGACGACTTCGCGCTTCACCTCGAGCTTTTCACCATTCGCCGCACTTCCGGCAAGCTGAAGTTCCTCGCGGGTTCCGAGTCCGGCATGAGCGTGTTCATCAACGACGTGCCGCCGGAAGCCGCGGCCCAGCGATTGCGAGAGGTAGCGAGTTCATGAGTGGGAAGTACCTGGTCACGGGTGGCGCGGGCTATGTCGGCAGTGTGGTCGCGCAGCATCTGATCGAGGCCGGTCACGAGGTGACGGTCCTCGACAACCTGTCGACGGGCTTCCGCGAGGGCGTCCCGGCGGGGGCCACCTTCATCGAGGGCGACATCCGCGACGCCGGCAAGTGGCTGGACTCCTCGTACGACGCCGTGCTGCACTTCGCCGCGTTCTCGCAGGTCGGCGAGTCCGTCGTGAAGCCCGAGAAGTACTGGGACAACAACGTCGGCGGCACCATGGCGCTGCTCGCGGCGATGCGCGAGGCGGGCGTGCGCAAGCTGGTCTTCTCCTCCACGGCCGCCACGTACGGCGAGCCGGAGCAGACCCCGATCGTCGAGTCCGCGCCGACGAGGCCCACCAGCCCCTACGGCGCCTCCAAGCTCGCCGTCGACCACATGATCACCGGCGAGGCGGCGGCCCACGGACTGGGCGCGGTGTCGCTGCGCTACTTCAACGTGGCCGGCGCCTACGGGGCGCAGGGCGAGCGCCACGACCCCGAGTCGCACCTCATCCCGCTCGTCCTCCAGGTCGCGCAGGGGCGGCGGGAGGCGATCTCCGTCTTCGGCGACGACTACCCGACGCCGGACGGCACCTGCGTCCGCGACTACATCCACGTGGCGGACCTGGCGGAGGCGCACCTGCTGGCCGTCGAGGCGGCCACCGCCGGTGAGCACCTCATCTGCAATCTCGGCAACGGCAACGGCTTCTCCGTCCGCGAGGTCATCGAGACCGTCCGCCAGGTCACGGGGCACCCGATCCCCGAGGTCATGGCCGCGCGCCGGGGCGGGGACCCCGCCGTGCTCGTCGCCTCGGCGGCGACCGCGCGCGAGCGGCTCGGCTGGAACCCGTCCCGCGCGGATCTCGCGGGGATCGTCGCGGACGCGTGGGCGTTCGCTCAGAACAAGGAGCGGTAGGTAATTCGGTGGGCGTTCGCGAGGGGTTCGAGGAGCTGTACGGGGCCGCACCGGAAGGCGTCTGGGCGGCGCCGGGGCGGGTCAACCTGATCGGCGAGTACACGGACTTCAACGAGGGGTTCGTGATGCCGCTCGCCCTGCCGCACACAGCGGTGGCGGCGATGTCGCGGCGCACGGACGGGGTGCTGCGGCTGCACTCCGCCGACATCGAGGGCCCGGTCGTCGAACTGCATGTCGACGAGCTGGCGCCGCTGACCAACACCAGCTGGGCCGCGTACCCGGCGGGCGTGGTGTGGGCGCTGCGCGAGGCGGGGCACGCGGTGACGGGCGCGGACGTGCACCTCGCCTCGACCGTGCCGACGGGGGCGGGCCTGTCCTCCTCCGCCGCTCTGGAGGTCGTGACCGCGCTCGCTCTGAACGACCTGTACGAACTCGGCCTCACCGGGCCCGAACTGGCCCGGCTCGCCCAGCGCGCCGAGAACGACTTCGTCGGCGTGCCCTGCGGGATCATGGACCAGACGGCGTCCGCGTGCTGCACCGAGGGGCACGCCCTGCACCTCGACTGCCGCGATCTGTCCATCCGGCAGGTCCCCTTCGATCTGGCCTCCCAGGGGCTGGAGCTGCTGGTCGTCGACACGCGGGTGAAGCACGCGCTGGGCGACGGGGCGTACGCCGAGCGGCGCGAAGGGTGCGAGGAGGGCGCGCGGCAGCTCGGGGTCTCGCATCTGCGGGATGTCGCGTACGAGGAGCTCGACGCGGCGCTCGCGCGCCTGTCGGACGAGCGGGTACGCCGATACGTCCGCCACGTCGTCTCCGACGATCACCGGGTGGAACGGGTCATCGCGCTGCTGGACGCCGGGGAAGTCCGGGCCATCGGTCCGGTCCTCACGGACGGGCACGCCTCGCTCCGGGACGACCTGCGGATCTCCTGCGAGGAACTGGACCTGGTGGTCGCCACGGCCAACGCCGCGGGGGCGCTGGGTGCGCGGATGACCGGGGGCGGCTTCGGCGGCTCGGCGATCGTGCTGGTGGAGTCGGCGGATGTGGACACGGTGACGAAGGCGGTGACCGAGGCGTTCGGCTCCGCCGGTTATACGGCTCCTCGGGTCTTTCCGGCGGTGCCCTCGGCGGGCGCCCGGCGCTTGAGCTGACGCTCGGGTGCGTTCTTTGTCTGCGGGCCGTGGGGGCTGGGCGCGCCCACGCGGCGGAGCCGCATGATGTGACAGCCCCGCGCCCCTAAGAGCCTCGGGGTGACCGTTGCTTGAAGGCGAGGGGGTTCTGGTCAGGGCAAGCGTTTGGTCAGGGTGTATTCCGTGATTCCCGGGGGATAGTCGGGGATCACGCATACGACCTCGTAGCCGTGTTTCTTGTAGAACTCGGGGGCCTGGAAGTCCCAGGTCTCCAGGCGGGAGTTGCGGCAGCCGCGCTCCTCGTGGGCGAGGCGCTCGGCCTCGGCGAGGAGCCGGCCGCCGACGCCCGCGCCGCGGTGGGGCGTGTCCACCCAGAGGTATGTCACGTGCAGCCACGTCGTCCAGGTGTGTCCGACGAGCCCGCCCGCGAGCGCCCCGTCGGCGGCCAAGGCCCAGACGTGGAGCGGAAGTTCCCGTTCGGCGGGGGTGCCGCGCAGAGTCCGGAGGATCGGGGACGCCTGTGTGTTCGTGTCGCGCAGTCGCCGGCGGAGCAGATCACGCCGGTCTTTGTCGTCTCCTGTCTCCATACGAAACATACGGCTCACCATAAACGCGTCGGCCAATCAGTTCTGCAAATTGCCTTCCGCTGCCCGCCCCCGGTCGTACCCTGTGAACAGCGCCGGTGGGGGCCGGTGCTGATCAGGGGGCGAGACAGTCGGGTACGACGCCCGAAGTGGGGGTAGCAGTTTCAGCACGGCGGCGGCCGTGCGGCTGCGGCACCCCGTTTTCCGAGTTCGAGCGGGCTCGGGATCACTTCGGGTGTCGTACCTGCGCCGGTCCGTCCCCCGACCAGTGGGGGTATCAGTGGTTCGCATCCGTGTCCTGGTCGTCGACGACCACCGCATCTTCGCCGAGTCGCTCGCCGCCGCCCTGGCCGCCGAGCCCGACGTCGACGTGTCCGCCGCCGGCAGCGGCCCG
>LRTP01000546.1 GCA_001550305.1 Streptomyces diastatochromogenes | reverse complement strand
CGGGCCCTGCCCCGTGCGGTGCCGCCCTACGGCGGCGGTGCGTCAGCAATGTGCGGTGTCGTCGCCCGCCTGCCCGGCGCCCTCAGCCGCGCCTGCCTTCTCGCGCATCTTGCGCACCAGCTCCGCCTTCCGGTCGGCCGCACCCTGGCGGTCGAGGTTGCGGTACGGACCGTTGTTCTGCCGTTCGGCGCGGGACAGCTTCTTGCGCTGGCCGCCGCCCATGCCCACGGGGTTGTTGATGTTCTTGCTCACGGTCACGGGTTCTCCCGGTAATGATTTGAAGTGATCTACGGATTCATCGGTGGAGGACGGGCGGCGACGTCGAAGGACGTCAGCAGGGGCCCATCACGCTCTCACTCGTAAATCGGCGTCTGGAAGAACATGGCAATGACGTTACCCGCTTCCGTCGGCCCCGCACGCCAATCTCAGCACCGCCAGCACCCGCCGGTGGTCGCCGCCCACCCGGGCAAGTAGGCAGGGAGTCACAGAAACTCTAATTCCCTGCCCGAAATCGGGCAGGGAAGGCAACAACTAATCGCCCGCCATCGCACATCACACATCAAGATGACGAGCGCTACGGGTCCGCGAGGTCGGCGTGGCGCCGGTGGATCTCAGCGTTGGCCGCGCACGGCTACCGCGTGGTGGCACCCGACCAGCGTTCTCAGAGCTTCCCGCCGATCTCGCATGCCCGGCACGGCGGCCGGCCGCAGGTGCACTGCATGATGGCGTCGAGGACGTCACGATCGTGATAGAGGCACTCGTCCTTGCAGGTGTGGCGCGGGATGAATCCCGCCGGGATCTCACCAGGCCACGGCTCGTGACCGTCCCGGCAGCGGGCGAACCGCTCGGGGTCGGTGGAGTGCAGGTCGTGCATGCTCGACCGCGCCTCGTCCTCCAGTTCTCGCACTCGCTGCACCAGGCTCTTCAGCTCGGCGGCGATGCTGGAGTACCGGTCGGCGCCGGTCCTTACGTGTGCGGCCCGCAATGCCATCGCGGCGTTGCCCAAAAACCGGCCGGCATCCTGAAGATCGGTCACGTGATGCAACTGAATGCCGTTCACGCCCCGGACCCACACGGCGTCCATGCTGCTCACTGATCCACCTTCCCGACGTTCGCCTTGAATATCTTGCGAAACAGTATGCGCGGCGCTCGTGCCTCCGCATAGAAAAAATCTGTCTGTTTAGCAAACTAAGGGTCTCGACCGCGCCCCGCCAGCAGATTCGGGGTGAATCGGATCACAGGGGTATGGGCTCACAACAGGCACGACATAGCCGAAGGTCCATTGTCCACTCATGTGGTGGATCTTCGGCTGCATCGTCCAATTGATCTTCTACTGATTCCTTGTCCGCCGTCTGTTATTGAGCGGGAATTATCAGGTTGCCCGCCGGTAAGGCGCCGTCCAGAGGTGTCGACTCACTCGGCGGCAACCGTGCCGTTCCGGCTCAATACGCGTTACCCGGCGACCGTGTAGGAGCGCGCTCCCGTCCCGGCGAGCCCACCGCCGTCGACGATCAGGTACTCCGGGCGGATGGGGCGCCCGTCGAACCAGCATTCCAGGATCTCCCGGGTACCGGCGGCGTAGCGGGCCTGCGCCGAGAGGGTCGAGCCGGACACGTGCGGCGTCATCGCCTCGTACGGCATGGTGCGCCACGGATGGTCGGGCGGTGGCGGCTGCGGATACCAGACGTCACCGGCGTAACCGGCCAGTTGGCCGCTGTTGAGGGCCCGCACCACGGCATCCCGGTTGACGATGAGCGCACGTGCGGTGTTGACGATGTACGAACCGCGCTTCATGGCCCCGATCAGGTCGTCGTCGAAGAGGTTCTGCGTCTGCGGGTGCAGCGGGGTGTGGATCGACAGCACGTCGACCGAGGAGGCCAGCGAACGAGCGTCGGGATGCCAGGTCAGCCCCAGTTCCCCTTCGACCTCCTTGGGCAGCCGGTGCGCGTCGCAGTAGTGCAGTGTGACGTCGAACGGCTTGAGGCGGCGCAGTACCGCCTGGCCGATACGGCCGGAGCCGAGGACGCCGACGTCCATGCCTTCGAGGTCGTAGGCGCGCGAGACGCTGTCGGCGATGTTCCAGCCCTTCTTGGCGGTCACCCAGTCGTGGGCCGGCATGTAGTTGTGCACCAGAGTGAGGATCTGCATGACGGCGTGCTCCGACACGCTGATGCTGTTGCTGTAGGTCACCTCCGCCACCGTCATGCCGTGGGTGATGGCACTCGGCAGGTCGACGTGGTCCGACCCGATCCCGGCTGTGATCGCGAGTTTGAGCCGGGGAGCGGAGGCGATCCGCTCGGGGGTCAGATAGGCGGGCCAGAAGGGCTGCGAGATCACCACGTCCGCGTCGGGCAACTCGCGGTCCAGAGTGGAGTCCGGCCCTTCCTTGTCGCTGGTGACGACATAGGTGTCGCCCCGGTCCTCCAGGAACCGGCGTAGTCCGAGCTCTCCCGAGACGCAGCCGAGGAGCTGCCCCGGGGTGAAATCTATGGTTTGTGGGGTCGGCGTGGTCTGACCGCCCGGATATCCGGTGATGGCCGGAATCTCGTCGCGGGCGTAGTCGGGAGGGTAACCGCCCACGGGGTCGGGATAGAGCACCGCAAGGATTTTTGCCATGGCCGTCCTCCATCGGTGGGGCTGCCGCTCCGGCGAACCGGTCGGGTACCGATGATCTTGAATTTTAGTTGAGCGTGCGTCGGCGCTGCAATCCCCACGGATATCATGGCGGTGGGCCAGTGGATAACGATGCGGATATTCGGTGAGGCCTGCGGCAGGAGTTCGGGCGACAGTGCGCACCGATCCGTTTCCGTGCGGAGGCTTCTGATGCGGGCGAACGAATCCGGGCCCGAGAGGGAATCCCGAGAGCCTACATACATCTCCGGCCCCGAGCCGGGAGGCGACCCCGCGCCGACACGCGAGCCGTTCCGCTCGCGTCTGCGCAAGGGCGTCCTGGCGGCGGTCGCACTCGGCGGCGTTCTGGGTGGGTCGGCCCGTTACGTACTGGGACTGATGTTTCCCAGACCTCGGGGGACGTTTCCGTTGACGACGTTCGCCATCAACGTGTCCGGTGCGTTCCTGCTGGCGCTGCTGCTCGTGTATGTGCTCGAGATCTGGCCGCCGACCCGGTACGTGCGACCGTTCGCCGGCGTCGGGTTTCTCGGCGCCTTCACCACTTTCTCGACATGGATGGTCGACACCGATCACCTTCTGGGTCACGGCCACTACGCAGTCGCGGCGTTCAACGTCTTCGGCAGCCTGTTCGCCGGCCTGGCCGCCACCGTTCTGGGCCTGGCCATCGGCAGGATGGCCCTGGCCCGGCGGGTGCGGCTCACCACGCGACAGGGCCGCGCCCACCGGTACGGCTGGTGGGTCCGGTGATCACCCTGCTCGCCGTCGGCGCCGCGGCCGCGGTCGGGGCAGTCGCACGCTACGTACTCGACCAGTACGTGCAGTTCCGACGCCCGGGCCTGTTCCCGCGCGGCACGTGGCTGATCAACATCACCGGTTCGTTCGTGCTGGGCATTGTTCAGGGCCTCGGTGCACGGCACGGGCTGCCGGAGCAGGTCGCTGCCATTGCCGGCGTCGGTTTCTGCGGCGCCTATACAACCTTCTCCACATTCAGTTACGAGTTGGTCCACCTGTGCGAGAAGGGACAGGTCAGAAACTCCCTGCTGTACGGCGCATCGAGCCTCGTGGTGGGCCTGTTGGCGGCAGCGGCGGGGCTCGCCATCGGGTCGTTCTGAGAAAGGGCAGGCACAGTCGTCGGGGACTTGACATGTGGATTTACGAGACGTCTCCTTGAACTTAGGAAACAAGCTGTGGCATACGCCTATCTGGGCACGCCGCACACGCTCGGGTTGGCCAGCGTCCACCGAAACCCGGAGGCTGCTGATGGCAACCTACGAATATCTATGCAGCCGCTGTGGGCCCTTCGATGTGAAGTTGGAAATCGGGACGGCGCCCAAAGCTTACGGTTGCCCTGTTTGTGCAGGCGCTGCGAGACGTGTGTATTCCTCGCCCGGTCTCTCGCTGACCCCGAACGCGGTCGCCGCCCTCCATGTCCGGGAGGAGCAGGCGCGTGAGACCCCGGCAGTAGTCTCCCAAGTGCCGCCACGCAGAAGGGTGCCACGGCACCCGCACCCCGCACTCCCGCGGCTGCCGCGACTCTGAGGGCGGTGGTCGACAAGGCAGAACGTCTCATGCGGGTTTCGACATCGGAACACGACGTCGTTCCCGTAGCGGTGCGCTGAATTCGGAGTCACGGAAGGCGCGCCGGGAGCCGAGTCGCATCCTCGGCAACTCATCGGCGGCCCGGGCGCCACGCGATTCCGCCCCCCACGCGGACTTAGGAGGTGTGTCCCCGTGGGCAACGTGGGACTGCTCTTTGTCGGTGCGGTGCTGTTCCTGAACGGGCTGTTGCTGCTGGGGAGGGTCGACGCCAAGTCCGCAGCAGTATTCAACCTCTTCGTGGGCGGACTGCAGGTGCTGACGCCGACCTACCTCATCTTCACGGCGGGCGATGACCACCTGAAGATTCTGGCGGCATCCGGAATCTATCTTTTCGGATTCACCTACCTCTACGTAGGTATCGTCCTGCTCGCCGGAATCGACAACATCTGTGTCGGCTATTACTCCCTCTTCGTGGCGATCGTGGCCCTTGGGTATTCGTTCGTCAATTTCCACCTCTTCAAGGATTACCCGTTCGGAGTCATCTGGCTCTACTGGGCCTTCCTGTGGTTCCTGTTCTTCCTGCTGCTCGGTCTCAAGAAGAAGAGGTTGTCCGACTATGTGGGCTGGGTGACGGCGATCGAGGGCTGGGTCACGGGTGTCATTCCCGCGGCGCTGCTGCTCTCCGGTTACTGGAAGCACACCACGGAGATCGCCATCGCCCTCGGAGCCTTCGGTGTCGTCGTGTTTGCGGCGCTGTGGCCGCTCACCAGGAAGTCGCGGCAGTTGGCCCCGACGGAATCGGCCGGAAGTACAGGCACAACGTCCTGAACGGATCAAAAATGAGAGGCTGTCATGCCCGAAGTCGTATTCAGTGTGGACCAGAGCAAGTCGATGCGTGACCAGGACGTACCCGGACACAACAGGTGGCATCCGGACGTCCCCACGGTCGCCATGATGCGGCCGGGATCGGAGTTCCGAATCGAGTGCCGTGACTGGACCGACTGCCAGGTCGGCAACAACGACACCGCCAACGACGTACGCGACATCGACCTGACCATCCCTCACATGCTCAGCGGCCCGATAGGCGTGGAAGGTGCCGAACCCGGCGACCTGCTAGTCGTCGACATACTCGACCTCGGCCCCGTGCCGCAGCAGACCGGTGACTCGGCAGGACAGGGCTGGGGCTACACCGGCATCTTCGCCAAGGCCAACGGCGGAGGCTTCCTGACCGACTACTTCCCGGACGCCTACAAGGCGGTATGGGACTTCCACGGACAGCAGGCCGTCTCCCGCCACCTTCCCGGGATCCGCTTCACCGGAATCACCCACCCCGGGCTGTTCGGAACCGCCCCGTCCACCGAGATGCTTGCCCGCTGGAACGCCCGCGAGCAGGCGCTGATCGACACCGACCCGAACCGGGTCCCGCCGCTCGCCGTACCGCCGGACGCCACCAACGCGCTCGCCGGCACGGCCACCGGAGACCTCGCACGGCGCATCGGCGAGGAAGGCGCCCGCACGGTGCCGGCCCGCGAGAACGGAGGCAACCACGACATCAAGAACTTCACCCGGGGATCGAGGGTCTTCTACCCCGTACACGTCAAGGACGCGAAGCTCTCCGGAGGCGACCTGCACTTCAGCCAGGGCGACGGAGAGATCACCTTCTGCGGCGCCATCGAGATGGGCGGCTTCATCGACTTCCACGTCGACCTGATCAAGGGCGGCATGGAGACGTACGGCATCTCCACCAACCCCGTGTTCATTCCCGGCAACGTCGAGCCGAGGTACACAGAGTTCCTCACCTTCATCGGGATCTCCGTCGACCACGACACGGACACGAACTACTACCTGGACGCGACGCTGGCCTACCGCCGGGCCTGCCTCAACGCCGTCGAGTACTTCAAGAAGTTCGGCTACAGCGGAGAGCAGGCCTACCTGCTGCTCGGCTCCTCCCCCATCGAGGGACGCATCAGCGGCATCGTCGACATCCCCAACGCCTGCTGCTCGCTGTACGTACCCACCGCCATGTTCGACTTCGACGTCCGGCCGACCGCCGCCGGCCCGATGAAGGCCGACCGCGGTCAGTGCGCGTTGGCCACAGCCTGAACCGGACAACGAGGGGGCCCGCCCTCACGCAAGAGCGACGGGCCCACCCCCAGCCAGTGGATCAAGGTGCGGGATACACGAAAGCAACCCTGCCGATCGACACATCAGGGGCGTCACCGAAACCTTCGGTGACGCCCCTTGGACCGCCCGTCAGAGCACGCGGCTGGGTGGTCCTGGAACTCCGTGGCCGGCCGGGGAGTCCGCGCCGCCCGCGACGCGGCGCTCCGGCGCCGACATGTTCGCCGGCTCGACCCCGTACGCGCCCGTCCACGCTGTGGACCACCGCGTCGGGTGCCTTGCGGTTTCGCCCGCAGCCTCGGACGCGCCGCTGACCAGGCATCCTCCTGCCCATCAGCGTCGCGTTATGGGTCGGGGGCTTCCCGTCAAGCATCCGTCAGTGAGGGGCCCCGTACCCGATGGGGCGGGCATAGCTTCATCGAAGCGCCCGGCCGATCCGACCGGGCGGCGCACGTCGCTTTCTTCGAGGAGCCGCACCATGTCTCCAGTCGAGCATTCCGAGGACCCCGAGCCTTCCGAACGCGTCCCGGCCGGACTTCTCTTCGTTCCTGTCCGGTCGGGGCCCGCGGGCTGCACGGCCCGGTTCTTCCGCACCCCCCTGGGCGGCCGTACGGCCG
>LRTP01000545.1 GCA_001550305.1 Streptomyces diastatochromogenes | reverse complement strand
GGGGCCGGCCTTCGCCGGCAGGCGGCTCAGCCCAGGTAGAAGTCCCTGCGGGCGGCCACGCACAGCAGGCGGCACACTCGGCGGTGGCGCCCGAGGAGCAGGCAGGGGAGCGCGAGGCCGCCCGCCGGACGCTGATCGAGGACTACCTCTCGGTCTGGCACCGCGACCACCCCGGGGAGGGCTGCCCGTCTCCGGATTCGCCGCCGACCTGGGACACGAGCCCGGCCAGGCCGCCCGCGCCACCCGGGGGAACCCGCTCTCCGAAGAGCTGCTGCAGGCCGCGCGCACGGCCTGACCGGGGGTGGCCGACGGGGTCACCGACTCGTCACGTGTTCCCTGCTGTCGGCAGACACGGCGGGCGCGCTGTCCACCGGTGTGGTCGTCGTCGCCTTTGCGGAATCCTGACGAGCGGACACCCTGGTCAGGTGGTCGATGTCGCTGTTCCATGGTCATCGTGACGACGATCCGACGTGACGTACTGACCCTGCCGGTCGCGGAGTTGGGCCCGGACAACCCGCTGCCACCCCTGCGGCCGCTCGACGAGACACACCGCATCGACGACCGCGAGGCCGCCGGCCTGCCGCGCGACATGCTCCGGCAGATCCGCTACGAGCCGCTGCGGAGCGTCCTGCCCGAGCGCGTCCGGGACGGATACGACAGACGGCGCGAGCCGCACGGGATCGACACGATCGTGATCGAGAACGACCGGCTGCGGGCGGTGGTGCTGCCGGGCTACGGCGGCCGGGTGGTCTCGCTGTTCCACAAGCCCTCGCAGCGCGAACTCCTCTACCGCAACCCGGTGGTGCAGCCCGCCTGCTTCGCCCTCAACGGAGCCTGGTTCTCCGGCGGCATCGAGTGGAACATCGGCGCGACCGGCCACACCACCCTGTCCTGCGCCCCCGTGCACGCCGCCCGGGTCCCCGCCCCCGACGGCGGCGAGATGCTCCGCCTGTGGGAGTGGGAGCGGCTGCGCGACATGCCCTTCCAGGTCGACCTGTGGCTCCCGGACGGTTCCGACTTCCTCCATGTCGGCGTCCGCGTCCGCAATCCGCACCAGAAGCCCGCGCCCCTGTACTGGTGGTCCAACATCGCCGTCCCCGAGGAACGCCGGGTGCTGGCCCCCGCGGACGAGGCCTGGCACTTCGGGTACGAGCGGCGGCTACGCAGGGTGCCGGTACCGGAGTACGAGGGGGTGGACCGCACGTATCCGCCGCGCAGCGTCTTCCCCGCCGACTACTTCTACGAGGTGCCCGACGGGCAGCGCCGCTGGATCGCCGCGCTCGACGACAAGGGCGACGGGCTCGTGCAGACCTCCACCGACGTGCTGCGCGGGCGCAAGCTGTTCGTCTGGGGGGCCGGTCCGGGCGGACGGCGCTGGCAGGAATGGCTCACCGAACCCGGCACCGGCGGCTACTGCGAGATCCAGGCCGGGCTCGCCCGTACCCAGCTGGAGCATGTCCGGCTGGAGGCGGAGAGCGAGGTGTCCTGGCTGGAGGCGTACGGGCCGCTCGCGACGGACGCGGGAGCGGTGCACGGGGCGGACTGGGCGCTCGCGCGCGCGGAGACGGAACGCCGGCTGTCGGAGGTCCTGCCCCGCGGGGACGTCGACGCGGCGTACGAGGCGTGGCTGCCGTACGCCGACACCGAGCCCGGTGAGATGCTGGCCGTCGGGTCCGGCTGGGGTGCGCTCGAAGTGCTGCGCGCCTCCCACAAGCTGCCCGGGACGCCGTTCGAGGAATCCACGCTGCGGGAGCCGCAGGCACCCTGGGCGGAACTCCTGCGGACCGGCGCCTTTCCGGAGCCGCGGCGGGTCGGGCCACCCGGCGAGAGCCTGGTCGCTCCGCACTGGCGGGACATGCTGGAGACCGCGCCCGCCAAACCGCTCACCGAGTACCACCTCGGCGTCGCGCAGTGGCATGCAGGGGACCTGGCGCAGGCCGTGCGCAGCTGGGAGCGGGCGCTCGAACTCGCCCCGTCGCTCTGGCCGTTGCTGCGGTGTCTGGCCGTCGCCGACCAGGAGTCCGGCAACCGGGAACGGGCCGCCGACCGGTACGCCGAGGCCTTCGACGACCTGTGCCAGGAGCGGCGTGACGACGGTCCGGCCTGGACCGCGGCCACGGCCGCGCTCGGGCGGGAGGCGGTGGGGGCGCTGCTCACGGTGCGGCGTACCGGGGAGGCGCGGCGGGTCTGGGACCGATTGCGGCCCGCCACGCGGGCGCGCGGCCGGTTCCGTCTGCTCGAGGTGGAGCTGCTCCTCGCGGAGGGGGACCGGGACGGGGCGCGAGCCGTCTTCGAAGAGGCGTTCGAGGTCGCCGACCTGCGGGAGGGGGCGGAGACCATCACCGCCCTGTGGACCCGTCTGACGGACGAGCCACTCCCACCCCACTACGACTTCCGCATGCGGCCGCCCTCCGACTAGCCCACGCACCCGCGGTCGAGGAACACGCCGGGGTCCGGGGCGAGGCCCCGAGGGAGGTCAGGGTGTCGGGGACCCGCGGTCCACGTACTCGTACACCGCACCGTCCGGATGCATGGCGATCAGGTTGCGCCCGGCCGGCGTCCCCACCGGGCCCGCCAGAATCCGCGCGCCCAGCTCACTGAGCACCCGATGCGCGTCCTCGACGTCCTTGACCGCGATGGTCGCGGAGACCTTCCGCAGGACCTCCAGATCGGCCTCGGGTCCACTCATGAGCAGGAAACAGCCCACCGCCGCCACCGACACGCCGCCGCGCTCGAACCGCAGGGCCCGCCCGCCCGCAAGTCTTTCGTAGAAGGGGACCGAAGCCTCCAGGTCGTCGACGCAGATCCGCAACGTGGCTCCCAGAATCTCCATGCGGACGAGCTTAGTTGGGCACGCCGGAGGGCGAGATCGATTCGGACGTCTCCTGCGCAGGGCGGAGTGACCCCGGGGGTGGGGAGGAAACACCGGAGCCGCCGGGTTTGGGCGCCCCGACCACGGGGACGCGGAAAGCCCCGTACGAGGCACGAGTGACATCGCCGGAGGCGAAACCGTGAGCCGACCCCGCAGCGTGATCGCCGGTGTCGGCTTCGCCGGGTACCGAACCGCACGCACGCCGGAGCGGCCGACCCGGCACAAGGCCGACATCACCCTGCTCCACCCGACCGACTACTTTCTGTATCCGCCCCTGCTGCCCCGGGCCGCCGCCGGAATCCTGGAGCCACGCCGTGTCACCACGCTGACGTACGATCGTTTTGTGCCGGCCGTCGGCGGCGTGAACAAGCTGCTGCCCGTTCCCGACCCGTATGTGCAGGTGCCGGGCCGTCCTGAAGCGTATGCGTGCGGCGACGCCGCCGCCATCCCGCTGTCCGGCCCCCCGCCGGGGCCGTCACCCGCGGCGCTGGACACCGCCTCGCCGGAACCGGCACGGGCGGCCGGTTCCCCCGGCGACTTCGCGAGCCGTCCGGAAGGAGACTCATGAACACCACCGTGAACCCCATGGACATCCGTCAACTCAGGCAACTCGCACAGCAGTTGCGTGTCGACAGTGTGCGCGCTGCCGCCGCCGCGGGATCCGGGCACCCCACGTCCTCGATGTCGGCGGCCGACCTGATGGCGGTCCTGCTGGCCAAGCACCTGCGCTACGACTTCGAGCGCCCCCAGCACCACGGCAATGACCGTTTCATCCTCTCCAAGGGGCATGCCTCACCGCTCCTGTACGCCGCGTACAGGGCGGCCGGGGCCATCAGCGAGGCCGAACTGCTCACCTTCCGCAGGCTCGGCAGCCGCCTCGAAGGGCATCCGACACCCCGGCGGCTTCCGTGGGTCGAGACCGCCACCGGTTCGCTCGGCCAGGGGCTGCCCGTGGGGGTCGGCGTCGCGCTGGCCGGCAAACGGCTCGACCGCACCGGCTACCGGGTGTGGGTGCTGTGCGGCGACAGCGAACTCGCCGAGGGATCCGTCTGGGAGGGCGCCGAGCACGCCGGATACGAGCACCTCGACAACCTCGTCGCGATCATCGACGTCAACCGGCTGGGCCAGCGCGGCCCGACCCGGCACGGCCACGACCTCGACGCGTACGCGCGCCGGTTCCAGGCCTTCGGCTGGCACACCGTGGAGATCGACGGACACGACGTCGACGCCATCGACCGCGCGTACGCCGAGGCCGAGTCCACCGCGGGACAGCCCACCGTGATCATCGCCCGCACGCTCAAGGGCAAGGGTGTCGCGTCCGTCCAGGACCGTGAGGGCCTGCACGGCAAACCGCTGCCGGACGCCGAGGAGGCGATCGCCGAACTCGGCGGAGTGCGCAACCTGCACGTGGAGGTCCAACAGCCGCCCCCGGCACGGGTGTTGCACGCCGTCCGCTCCGGCCACCTCGAACTGCCCCGCTACGGCACCGGGGACAAGGCCGCCACCCGCGACGCCTACGGACAGGCGCTCGCCGCGCTCGGCACCGCCCGTGGTGACGTCGTCGCCCTGGACGGCGAGGTGAGCGACTCCACCCGTACCGAGCTCTTCGCCAAGGAGCACCCCGACCGCTTCTTCGAGTGCTACATCGCCGAGCAGCAACTCGTCGCGGCCGCCGTCGGTATGGCCGCGCGCGACTGGGTGCCGTACGCCACCACGTTCGCGGCGTTCCTCACCCGGGCCCACGACTTCATCCGGATGGCGGCGATCAGCGGCTCCGGCATCAACCTCGTCGGCTCGCACGCGGGCGTCTCGATCGGCCAGGACGGCCCCTCGCAGATGGCCCTGGAGGATCTGGCGATGTTCCGGGCGCTGTACGGCACGACCGTGCTCTACCCGTGTGACGCCAACCAGACGGCCAAGCTCGTCGCCACGATGGCGGACCTCGAGGGCATCCGCTATCTGCGCACCTCACGCGGGGACACCCCGGTGATCTACAGCCCCACCGAGGAGTTCCCCGTCGGCGGCAGCAAGGTACTGCGCGCCAGCGACGAGGACCGGCTGACACTCGTCGCCGCGGGCGTCACCCTGCACGAGGCGCTGGCCGCCGCCGAGTCGCTCGACCGTGAGGGCATCCAGGTCAGGGTCATCGACCTCTACTCGGTCAAGCCCGTCGACCGCGACACCCTGCGCGAGGCCGCCGAACAGACCGGCTGCCTCGTCACCGTCGAGGACCACCGCGAGGAGGGCGGCATCGGCGACGCGGTCCTCGACGCCTTCCTCGACGGCCGTCCGGTGCCGCGCCTGGTCCGCCTCGCCGTCCGTACGATGCCGGGTTCGGCGACCCCCGCCGAGCAACTGCACGCCGCGGGCATCGACGCGGAGTCGATCGCGGCGGCGGCGCGGCTGCTGGTGGAGACGGCGATCGTGCGCTGAGCCGCACCCGCTGCATCCGGCGCCGCAGACAACCGCGGGCGGATCACGCTTCCTTACGGCAGAGGATCTCTCCGTGCAGGACGGAGAACCAGCCGTCCTCCTGCCGCGCCCACTCCCGCCACGCCTCGGAAACGGCCCGGAGCTGCGCGGTGGTCGCGTGTCCGCCCTCCGTTGCGCGCTCCGCGTACGCCGAGGCCTGCGTGCGATCGGCCCACAGCCCGCCCCACCACTCCCGCTCGTCCTCGGTGGCGAAGGTCCAGGTGTCCGACGTCGCCGTGATGTCCTTGATGCCGGCCGCCAGTGCCCACGACTTGAGACGGCGGCCGGCCGCCGGTTCGCCGCCGTTGGCTCGGGCCACGCGCAGGTACAGGTCCAGCCAGTCGGTCAGGCCCGGCACCTCGGGGTACCAGGCCATCGCCGAGTAGTCCCCGTCGCGGGCGGCGATGAAACCGCCCGGCTTGGTGACCCGGTACATCTCGCGCAGCGCCTGCACAGGGTCGCC
This sequence comes from Streptomyces diastatochromogenes, assembly GCA_001550305.1. GTDB lineage: Bacteria > Actinomycetota > Actinomycetes > Streptomycetales > Streptomycetaceae > Streptomyces > Streptomyces mirabilis_D. Next base: position 1,141 of record LRTP01000545.1, on the reverse strand, counting down.
CACGTGCTGGAGCACCTGATGGGCGTGGACCACGCAGAAGGTGTCGTCGGGGAAGTCCAGGGCGTGCACGTCCGCGACCCCGAAATCGACGTTGTCCAGGCCGCGTTCGGCGGCCACGGCGCGGGCCTGGTCCAGGATTCCCGGGGCGTGGTCGACAGCGGTGACGTGGCCTTCGGGGACCAGTTCCGCCAGGTCGGCGGTGATGGTGCCCGGACCGCAGCCGATGTCCAGGATCTTCATGTGGGGCTTCAGCGAGTCGAGCAGGTAGGCGGCCGAGTTGGCGGCCGTGCGCCAGGTGTGCGAACGCAGTACGGACTCGTGGTGGCCGTGTGTGTAGACGGCGGTCTCCTGCGACTTCGACATGACCGTTTCCCCTTCGCGTCGTCTCGTCGGTTGCGCATCACCGTACGCCTGCATGTCGCATGGTGAGACCCCAGTCTTGACATGCGGACACGGGTCACGGTCGGTGGCGTGCGAGGAGACCGCGTACGGCGTACGCGGCCGCCGTGCCCAGCGCCGCGCCCGCGAGGACGTCGCTCGGGAAGTGGGCGCCGGTGTAGACGCGGGACAGGGCCACGGCGGTGGCGAGCGGTACCACCGCGGCGCCCCAGCCGTGCGACTCCAGTGCCACGCCCGTCGCGAAGGCGGCGGCCGACGCGGAGTGGCCCGAGGGGAACGAGGTGGTGATCGGCTGTCGCTTCAGCCGACGGGCCAGGGGGACCGGGGCGAGGGGAGGGCGGGGGCGGCGTACCGAGCGCTTGCCCACGGTGTTGATCGTGGCGGAGGCGAGGGTGAGGGAGGCGAGGCCGGTCGCGGCGGCTCGGCGGGCGTGGGGGGCGCGGGTCGCCGTGAGTGCCGCCGCTGTGGCGAACCACAGCAGGCCGTGGTTCGCGCTGCGGCTCAGTTTGGGCAGGAGGGGGTCGCAGCCCGGCCAGTGGCGGGATGCGATGGCTTCGAAGAGGCGGGAGTCGGCTGTGAGGAAGTGGTTGCGGAGGGTGTGGTGGTTCGGGGGGCCGGTGGTGAGGTCGATGTCCGGGGTGACGGTCATGAACTCCCCGTACCCGCCGAACCGGCCTTTCCTCGCCCCCGCCGCCCCTACCCGTCCCCTCCCGAACCCGGGGGCTCCGCCCCCAGCCCCCCA